>CAMHKU010000012.1 GCA_946185805.1 uncultured Prevotellaceae bacterium
GGGCGACGGCTATGCTATCGTAAAAGATGGTTCTGTCGATGTGTATTATGCAGTAAGTGGAGAGTTTCGTAATGGACACATCATTAAGGCAATTATCAGCAGAGGCTATGAGTATAGGAATAGTTTTAGTCACAAAGAGGAATATTCTTCTGTAAAAATAACTATAGACCCTTCACATGATGGACTACGCATGTTGAGTCTGATAAAACGGCGGCAAGATCGCTATAGCCAAGATTATATCGCGTTCATCAATGATAATTACCAGAATGAATGTTGTCATAGACAAGAAATTTCATTTCGTGAAGATAGTAGATGGTGCAACAAAGATACCTGAAAAGTATTTTAGCTTTAATATGGACTTAAAAACGATAACTATTCCCAAGTCTGTGAAAGAAATTGGCAGCGAAGCCTTTTATCATTGCGAAAATTTGAGAGAGGTAAAGATTTTGGGTGATCTTTCTGATACAGGCAACAACACTTTTTGCGGCTGTAAGTCTTTGCAGAAGATCGACCTTTCGAAAAAAAAGAACGGTATCTTGGGTTATGGGACATTTAATGGTTGCAGATCATTGACGAGTGTTATACTGCCTTCTACATTACGAGAAATCGGTGACAATGCATTTATAGGTTGTACCTCCCTACGTTCTGTTAAGTTTAATAATGGGTTGACCCGCATTCATAAGAATGCCTTTAAAGGTTGTACCGCACTCACTTCAATTTCATTACCAAGTTCTGTGACTGAGATTAAAGACTATGCTTTCCGAGGATGCAGTAGTCTTACGTCAGCCACCATCAATGGTTATGTCACCAAAGGTGTCGGCGTTTTTATGGGATGCGGTAACCTTCACGCTGTCACTATCCGCCAAGGTGGTCAGACTACAAAAGATACTGATAGGTACTGGTTCGAGGACAAGTCCAAATCTCAAAAGACCTCTTCTAGTGGTTATGAAATTGTCTGGAATAAATGTACCGATCCATCAGGTAAAATTGTAAAAAGAAGATGGTACTGCTACGAAAAAGATGGTGAAATTTGGCTCAAAAATGGTGCAGGGAAATATAAAATAGTACCTTACAATATTGAATATGATAAGTATGGTGGCGAGTATAAATTTTTGCATTATTGTATTTCACCTGCGACTGACATAACCACAGACTGGTTATACAAGAGCAAAGATGCGATGATAGATGCTATAAGGAAAGCGGCAAAATAGATTAGGAGAATCATGCTCACAAAGTGTCAGACACTTTGTGAGGTCAAAGGGAGGCTTATGGCCTCCCTTTTTGATAGGTTTCTCATAATCTTTTTGCCTGATTCCTGGGTCACGGGGACAGGTTCTTGATTGTCAGCTTGCTGACGAATCTAAACAGAATCTGTCCCCATGATTTGCGGCATTCTCTGATGCGTCTTAGGAAATAATTGTTATTTTTGCATCGTATTTTATTAACGGATGTATGATAGACAAGAAACCAGCGGATAATAACAATGGCGGGCGGTTCCGGCGCGAGACCATCCACCATCAGCATAGGCGGTCGTATTGGCACGACTATCATGAGGTAGGGCTGTATATGCTGACGATGGTGATTGAAGGCCGTCAGCGGCTTTTTGGGACTATCGTGGGGACGGCTAAAGGGCGGCCTGGAAGCAGCGAGGCTCCGCATGTGGCGCTATCGGAATTAGGACGGCGGGTGCTGGAGGAGGAAGTGCCGAAGATACACCGTTTTTATCCGATGGTGGAAGTATGGAGGGTGGCTATCATGCCGGACCATATTCACCTGCTGGTGAGGGTGAACGCTCCGCTGCCGGAAGGGAAGCACCTGGGCCATGTGGTGCGCGGATTCAAGACGGGGTGCTCCAGGGCGTGGTGGCAATGGCAGGACGAGCAGGTGGGGCGGCTTGGCGGAGAAACGCCAAGCACAGCGGCCGCTCCCTCGGCCGCCGTGCCCGAAGCTTCTCCCTTAGCCGCTGTGCCCGAGGCTTCTCACTTGGCCGCCGTGCCCGAGGCTTCTCCCTCGGGAAAGCGCCCAGTGCTTTACGAGCAGGGCTACCACGACCGCATCATCAACCGCCCGGGCATGCTGGAGAACATCAAGCGCTATATGGCCGAGAACCCATTGCGGGCGCGTATAAGGCAGGAATGTCCGCGCCTGATGGAACGCCAGTTGCACCTGTGGATAGCAGGCCGTGAATATGCTGCCTTTGGCAACCTCTTCCTATTGAAATATCCCATCAAGGAGCAGGTGTTCTTTCATCGCAGGGATAAGGCTACAGGACAGCCTACGGAGCTAACCGAGGCTTACCGGCAAGAGCATGCCCGTCTGCTACGCATGGCCGAAGAGGGGACAGTGCTCGTTACGCCAGGTGTCTCGAAGGGTGAACAAGTGGTGGTCAGCGACGCCCTTGATGCCCGTCTGCCGTTGATTCTCCTGCAAAAGGAGCCTATCGGCGAATACTGGAAACCCTCGCAGCGCCGTTTCTATGCCTGTGCTGCCGGTCATCTGCTGATACTTGCCCCTTGGCAGGTGGACGACAGTTCTGACTATGCCGGTTTCCATCAGCTTAACGATTATGCCCGTGAGATTTGTGCGGCTACCGAGATGCGTATTCTCAATTATGGAGAGTTGAAGAAATAGGAGTCAGAAAGCGTTTAGCCCATGGTTATTCGTTGATTTGTCGCCTAAATATATTTCCTTTTATTTTCTTGTTATGAAATAAAATCGTATCTTTGTGGCGTAAATGAAATTATTAAGACTATTTGCAGGCGCATGCTAAACGGACGTTTATTGTATCATGTGGTAGCCTTCATGGTTGTTGCTGTCTGGGGCTCCACGTTTATCTCCACCAAGTTGTTACTGCTGGGCGGGCTGTCGGCGGCTCAGATATTCACGCTGCGCTTCGTGATAGCCTATGTTCTGCTGCTGGCCTTCTGTCTCTATAAAGGCATACGATGGGTGGCCGACACATGGCTCGACGAGCTGCTCATGGCGGCGCTGGGACTGACCGGCGGCACGCTGTATTTCCTGACGGAGAACAGCGCCATGAACTACACCACGACCACCAACACGTCGCTCATCGTCAGCCTCAGCCCGCTGGTGGCTTCGTTCCTTATCAGCATTTTCTATCAGTCGCAGCGCCTGAGCCGTCTGCAGGTGCTCGGCTCGCTGATAGCCGCCGCGGGCGTCGTGGTGGTGGTGTTGAACGGCCATTTCGTGCTCCATCTGTCGCCCCGTGGCGACGCGCTGGCCTTCAGCGCTGCCCTCTGCTGGGGTTTTTACAGCCTGCTGATGATTCCCGCCGGCCAGCGCTACGACACGCTCTTCGTCACGCGCAAGGTGTTCTTTTATGGCCTGCTGTTTATGATTCCCTACTTCCTCTGGCAGCCAGGACTGGGCATCGACAGGATTGAGGCGCAGCCCCACCTGTTGTGGCAACTGCTGTTTCTTGGCTGTGTGGCCTCCATGCTGTGCTTCGTGGCCTGGAACTGGGTGTTGAAGAAGCTCGGCGCTGTCATTGCCACCAATTACGTTTATTTCAATCCCGTGACGACCATCGTCTTCGCCTGGTTGATACTCTCCGAGCAGATTACGGTCTATTTCCTCCTTGGCACACTGCTCATCCTCGTGGGCATGTATCTGGCCGACCGACGCGTGTCAGGTAAGACCGTATAACGCGACAGTCATCGCAGGCTTTCTTCCTACAGGGAAAAGAGTCTTTATATTTGTTGAAATGTTATCTAACAACTAAATTTATCGTCATCATTAACACTTCGTCATAACATACAAGCAGTAGCCTTGTTGCATTTCTTTTCCTTTGCAGTTAAATGTTGCATTCTGACAATAATTTCCCTTTGCTGCTGTGTGTCAATAGCAGGTGAAAGCCTTTCTAAACAGATTGAACATCAAATCGTTAGGTGTTTCTCCCTGTGTCAATCTACGAAAGTATCTTGACATTGGTCTAATAATATTGTATCTTTGTAGCCGACTTTGGAATTGCGGGCGCCCTCGCCCGCCACTGATGCGGGCGAAGGCGCCTGCGCTCCCAGGCAGACAGCGTTAAACCTAAAACGAAGAATAAGATGACAAGAGGAAAAGTAATTTGCAGTGTGCTGAAGACCATCCGTAAGCAGGTGGCCGATGCCAACGAAATCAAGTATGAACCGCGTGAGTGCCACCACCAGGGAGAGTGCCGGGGCACCTGTCCGGCCTGCGAGGCTGAGGTGAAGTATATAGAGCGAGAGCTCGACCTCCGCCGACAGTTGGGCAAGGCCGTGGCCATTATGGGCATATCTGCCGGCCTGTCGGCATTGACGGCGTGTGGTGAAAAAGCCAAGAATGTAGATAGCATCAGTGAGAAGGAGAGCATGCTGACGGTAGGTAAAACCGTGGCAGATAAGCGGACGGCACCGTTCCGGAATCCTGCGTCCAAGGCGGACAAGAAAAATTATAACCCCCTTGAGGATGAAGAAGTGCTGGGACGCACGGGAGGGGTTAATGATGTTGAGCCCGTTCCCATTCCTAATCCTATTCTTAATCCAGATTCCTCAGAAGAGGTTTACGGCATAGTAGAGCAGATGCCGTCGTTCCCTGGCGGTAGTGCGGCACTGATGGAGTATATATCCAAAAACATACGATACCCCAAAGGGCGTGAGGAGAGCTGCATTCAAGGGCGCGTCATCGTCACCTTTGTCGTTGAGAAAGACGGAAAAATCAGCAACATCAAGGTTGCCAAGAGTCTTCATCCGCTGTTCGACGCGGAAGCTGTGCGGGTGGTCAGCTCGATGCCCAACTGGATTCCCGGCAGGCAAAATGGCGTGGCATATAGGGTGAAATATACTATTCCTGTTACCTTCCGGCAGGAGAAGAATTGAAGAATTGAAAAATTGAAAAATTGAAGGATGAAAGTATCGCTGATTGGTATCTGTCGCCACCGTCTCGTCACCGACGGCCAGGGCGTGACCACGCTTGTAGCCTTTCACGGCTGTCCGTTGCGCTGCAAGTACTGCCTGAACGCACAGTGCCTGCGCATTGATGGCGTGTGGCGACAACTGACGGTGCAGGAGATTCTTGACGTAGCGGCTGCCGACGACCTGTACTTCAAGGCGACCGGCGGCGGCGTCACATTCGGCGGCGGCGAACCGCTGCTAAAGTCCGATGAAATCGCCGATTTTTGCAAACGTCGGCCGATGGAATGGCGGATTTATATTGAGACGTCGCTGAACGTAGAGCGGCAGGCACTCGAGACCGTAGCCCCCTACATAGACCATTATTTCATAGATGTGAAGGACATGAATCCTGATGTCTATCGCCGGTATACCTCAGCAGACAACCGCCGCGTAGTGGAGAACCTTCAGTGGCTGGCCGTCCACACAGACCTTAAAAAGGTGACTGTCCGTCTGCCTCTGATTCAGGGTTACAACACTGAGGAGGACAGAGACAGGAGCCAGAGGCAGTTAGCGGCCATGGGGTTCAAGCACTTTGACCGCTTTGAGTACATCATTCCTGGTGCAGCACGCTGATGTCCATCTTCTTGTTGAGCCTGCTCTTTGTGCTGCGTATAGCCTGTTCCGAGCAGCAGAATGAGCGGGCCTTCTGGCGGTCAGTCTTGCCGTAATACTCCATGATGCAGAAGAACGTCTCCTTGGGCGTCAGCGGAGCCGTTGCCTTGCTGAGTGTCTCGGCAAGCGCGGCATCTATCACAGGCAGTGTCTTCAGCACGGCCTGTTCCTCATGCTTGCCCATCTGACTGATGTTCTGGTCGTTGATGATGGCATGTAGCACGTCGATGCCCACCTTGGTCTCGCCAATCTCAAGCTTCTGCCGGACGTTGTCCAAGCGCTGCTGGTACAGGCGCTTCAGCGCTCTCGTCCGACGGACATACCAGAAGACCAGCGCGCCAAGAGTCAACATGAGCATGATGATAGCTACCACGTAAGCCAACTGTTGCCGTCCGGCTTTGCCCTGCTCTACTTTCGACTGCACGTCCATCACGCTGACATACATTTCCGGCGAAATGGTTTGCATCAGCAGCTGCAGCTCCCGTTGCTTGCCCTCACGGTAATAGATGTAGCAGAGCAGCGAGAGGGCATTACACTCACGCACACTGTCGCGGCTCATCAGAAAAGCCCGGTAGGCATAGGCTTCGGCTTTCGTCAGCGAACCGGTGAACATCTCCTCGTATGCCAGATTCTGGTAGATGGCAGCGCTGTCACTTCTTGCCTCCACTGCAGAGTTGTGAGAACCCCTCTCTGGCTCTTGGCAAGCGGCCAGTAGACAGAATAAGGTCAGCATTAATGTCATTATAATGCCGTGATAATCCGGTTTTGGTCTTTCCATTGCGGTGCAAAATTACTGTTTTTCTTCGAAATCACCGCCTTTTGCAGCATTTATTTGCGACATTTAGTAACAGGCAAAAAATAAGTTGGGATTTTCGATTCGTACCAAGTTGTTTTTGCTCTGCGGCTTCGCCTCCAACCGACAAAAAGCTCAAAAAAGCGGGCAAAAGTTTTGTAATTTCGAATATATTGTCTATCTTTGCGCCATAAGAGCGTTAACATATTATACCATACCCAAACCTTTAACTCATGAAAGACTTACAGAAATACCGCATTCCAGCTATTATTGCCGGCTGCATCTTTGGCGTGATTATCCTTTTTTCCGTATGCTGTACAGTGGTAGACTCCGGCGAGGTGGGCATTAAGTTTCACAAATGGTCGGCCTCTGAGCAGGACTATGGTGGCGTGGAGGGAACCTGCAAGGGATGGGTGTTCTACAATCCCATTACCTCCAGCGTGTTTACTTACCCCACGTTCACGCAACGCAAGCAGTATGAGACGTTCAGTGTAAATGCCAAAGACGCTTCCATCTTCGAGATGGACCCCACAATAGCCTATCGCATCAATCCCGACAAAGCCTGCGACATCTTTACCAAGTACCGCGTGGGGGTGAAAGAGCTTGAAGAGGGGTATATCCGCACCTGCATCTACGAGGCCTACCGCACTTGTGCCAACCAGTACACATCGGACAGCCTGATGTCCAACCGTGCCAATTTCGAAGGTGATGTCAGAAACCGTCTTGAGAAGTCGCTGATGGCCGAGGGATTCATCGTGGAAGAGTTCACGAGCAAGATTACCCCTCCGAAGTCGCTGACAGCCATGATTGACGCCAAGAACACTGCTATCCAGAGTGCGCTGAAAGCAGAAAACCAAGTAAAGGAAGCCGAGGCCAACGCCAAGATTGAGGTAGCCAAAGCTGAGGGCAATGCCCGCGCCATGAAGATTAAAGCCGACGCCGAGGCCTACTACAACCGCACCATCGCCGCCTCGCTGTCGCCCATGATTGTTCAGGAAGACATGATAGAGAAGTGGGACGGCAAGATGCCGCTCATCGTCGGCGGCAACGGCATGATGCTCGACGTCTCCAAAGTCATCGGGGCGAAGTGACGTCACTTAGACGATACCAAAGTGGCGGAGGGCATTGAGAATACCATCTTCATCGACCGTTGTGGTGACGTAGTCTGCCTGTTGTTTCAGTTCGTCGATGGCATTACCCATAGCAATGCCTATGCCTGCCTGACGAATCATAGACGTATCGTTGCCGCCGTCGCCAAAAGCGATGGTGTCAGCAGCATCAAGCCCCTCATGCCGGGCAATGGCCAGTATGCCTTTTCCCTTATCGGCTCCGTTGGCGGTAATGTCTGTGAATTCCGGGTGCCAGCGTCCGGAGATGCAGTGAGGCAGCTGCGTCATCAGCTGCCGCTCGTAGTCGGGCAGGAAGAATGGCGTCAGCTGCAGGATATCCCGCTCAAGCACCTGCTCCAGAGGCGATGCCTTGTCCAGGTTCTTGACAGCCAGCATCTGGTGGAAGATACGCTCTACGTCGCCTGTAGGGTCAAGCACAGCTACGTCTGTCCGTCCTACGACAATGAGGCTGTAGCCCTTTTCCTTTGAGTCATTAACCATTGTCAGCACGTCGCTCTTGGGGATAGGCTGGCAGGTGACAATCTCGTCACCTACGAAGCACAAGGCGCCGTTGGTGGTGATGTATCCGTCTATCAGGTGCTCAATGGCCCCCAGATTGGTAATGATCATCGGCGGACGGCCTGTCGCTATGTAGACCCGATGTCCGTTAGCTTTGGCTTGTGTCAAGGCCAAGATGGTTGAGGGCGGTATCTCGTGCGACTTGAAGCTGACGAGCGTACCGTCAATATCAAAGAAGAGGGCGTATCTTTTCATTATTTCCTCTTCCAGGTCTGCGTCTCATACAGGAAACCGATGTATCCGCGAACCTTCAGTTCTTTTCCTTCTACCCAGATAGAGCATTTGTAATTTTTGCCGTTCTTGGGGTTGTAGATGCGGCCGCCCTCCCATTTGTCTTTCTTCTTGCTGAGTCCCGACAGGATGTTGACGCCCATCAGCTTGCGGCTGCGTAGTTTCTCATCACTGTTGTGCACGTCTTTGGTGTCTGGTCCTTTGGATAGCCATACAATCTTGCCGTTTACCTTGCCGTTTTGCTCATAGATTTCCACTTGTGCATCACCAGCCTCGGTGACCCACTTGCCCATAATGTCCTGTGCATAGCCCATCCATGCCATCATGGTTAGGGCGAAACATAAAAATAATCGTTTCATCGTCTGTTTTTTGTTTATAATTGTTGTTCTGTCCTTGTCCATACGGTCTGTTCATTGGCCGCAGCGTGCCATTCTTGGTAATGGCTGATTTTCCTTTTTGTTTGCAAAGGTAAGAATTTATTGGCAGAAAACAAAGAATTTTCCGCTAAAGTTTCAATGCTTGCAGAGCCACACCCTCAGTGTCTGTAACAGCACGCTGAGCACGATGAGGCTGATGCCGAGATAGAAGGAGAAATTGATTTCGCGGCTCTCGCCGAAAATGATGAAAGCCATGGCAATGGTGTAGCAGGGCTCCAGATTGTACGTCAGGTTGACGGTAAAAGCCGAGAGTCGCTTCAGGGCTTGTATCTGCAGGATATACATGCCGACAGTGCAGAAGAGGGCGTGGCAGAGCATGAACCACAGGTTGCTGCCCTCAGGAACAACGAGTACAGCCTGCTGACTGGGGAAAATGCAGAGATAGAGCGGCGCGATAAGGCTAACCGCTACCAACCCACCCGCCATCTGATACATCAGCACCGTCCGGCTGCGTACACCCACGCTGGCTTTCTTGTTAGAGATGGCATAGAGCGCACAGACTGCCGACGAGACGGTGCCGATGGCTATACCTGTGCGATAGCGGGCGTCTAACGAGAAGATACACAGTACGCCGGCAACGGTGATGAGAGCAAACAGCAGTTCTATCCACGAGAATCGCTTTTCCCTGAACAGTAGCGGTTCAAACAGCGCGGTGAAGAAACCTATCAGCGAGAAGCAGATAACACCTATAGACACGTTAGAAGCCTTGATAGAGCCATAGAACAGTATCCAGTGGCAGCCCAGCAAGGCGCCACAGCCGCACAGCTGCCAGAACTTGTGCCATCCCACGCGGGGCAGACCGGTAAAAACTATCAGTATGCACGTGGTGAACAGCATGCGATACCAAACGATATCTACCTCGTTGAGCGTTATCAGTCGTCCGAACAAGCCTGTAAAGCCTGCCAGCAGAACACTCAGGTGCAGTTGTATGAATCCTTTCTTGGTTTCACTCATCCTTGTTGTCTGATTTCTCTACAGCAGAGTATTTGTTACATGCTTTTCATGAAAAGCGTTACCAGCAGGGGTATAGTAACCATCGACAGCAGTGTAGTGATAAACGTGGTTTCAGCCATCAGCGTAGTGTCGCGGCCATATCGCAGGCAGAGGATGGTGCCGTAGGTAGCCACAGGCATGGCGATGACCACTGTGTTGATGCTCACTACATAAGCATCAAAGCCCAGCAGCAAACACAAGAAATGCACAGCTACGGGCAGTACAACCAGTCTTAGCGCGCTGGTGGCGTGAACTACGGGCGTGCCCAGCAGCGCACGTAGCGGCAGGTTCGACATCGACGAGCCGATGATGAGCAGTGCTGCCGGCACGGTGATATTGCCAATCATGGTGAGCGGCTGACTGATAAACGGCGATATGTTGTCGATGCCCAGTGCCACGATGATGATGGCTCCGTAGGCCGCCAGCATGGGTGTGCCGTAGAGCACTTTGCGGTTAAACTTCTCGCGGCTGGGGCCTTGGCCGCCGGTAACCATCATCGTGCCGATGGTAAACACGGCAAACGTGTTGACCACGTTGAGCACGGCGGCGTAGAACACAGCCTGCTGCCCGAAGATACTGGCCACTACGGGGTAGCCCATGAATCCTACATTGCCGAAGATCATGGCAAATGACAGCACACCCTGATTGTCCTTGTCTTTCGTCAGCAGTCTTGAGAGCCCCCACGCCAATGCCGTCAGCACGGCGTAGGTCAGGATGCTGATGCACAGCAGTGGCAGGATGAGCTGGCGGTCAGGCAACTGCCCTCCCATTGCCGACGACAGTATCAGTGCCGGGCAGGTGATGTCTATCACCAGTTTCGACAGCCGCTTGTCGAATGTGCCGCCCATATATCCCAATCGGCCTGCCACGTAGCCCACGACGACGATGGCAAAGAGGGTGACCATGACTGTTACCATATACACCTATTAGCACAGGGCGTCATCGCTGCCCTGTGTACATCATTTATAAGATACATATTCAACTTATTTCTTAATGAGCGAAGCTATCCAAAGGATGGCTACGGAGCCGACGATAGCGGTGCCTAACTGACCGAGGACCCCACCCCAGGAGATGCCTAATGCCGAGAACAGCCAGCCACCGAGCACACCGCCGAAAAGTCCCAACACTAAGTTCATAATGAAGCCAAAGCCGCCGCCTTTCATCAGCTTGCCGGCGCAGAAGCCTGCCAAGCATCCAATGATAATAGAACCGATAATTCCCATATTTACTTTTGTTTATAGTGTGCTTGTTATAATGTATGGGTGCAAAGGTAATGGATTTAATTCTAATCTGCAAGAAAAAGTCCCTAAAAATAGCTGTCTGCATAGATTTGTCAGGCTAACCAATGAGCTAAGTTAGGTTGACTTGGCGTAGGCTAAGGATAGCAGGCTGAGTTTGATACCGTCGGCCTTGAGCAGTTCGCGGGCACAGGCAGTCATCGTGGCGCCGGTGGTGATAACATCGTCGACGAGCAGTACATGGTGACCGTGGAGGGTGTCAATGTCCTGTACTTGAAATACGCTGTCAACGTTCTCTTGACGGTCACGGCGGCCCATTCTGGTCTGGCTTTTTTCAAAGCGGGTGCGCCGGACAACGCGGTTGTAGATAGGCAGACCGGTCATGTGGCTGATACCGCGTGCCAGTTCCATGCTCTGGTTGTACCCTCGCTGGCGCTGGCGTTTGCTGGCTAAGGGTATGGGCACGATGAGGTCGATGCCGTCGAAGAATCCGGCTTCGCTGAACTCCACGGCCATCATTCGCCCCATGATGAAGCCTATCTCCGGATGGTCGTGATACTTCATGTCGTAGAGGATATTGGACACCTTGGAGTGTGACTCATAATAGAATAAGGCGGCCACGCGCTCCACGGGGATGATTCCCCAGAAGAGGCGCGCCATAGGGTTGTCGAGTGGCGAGAACTGAAATCCCGTCCGCGGCAGGTGCATGTTGCAATTGGCACAGAGCACCTTCTCCGTCACCGTCAACCGCCGTCCGCACACCACACAGAGGCGCGGCGCCAACAGGTCTAACAAGCGATGGAAAAAGGATGGTTTCATCGTGGCGGGCGTCTTTTTTTGACGTTATGTCGTTATGCATCGCCGTCAACTTCATCAACGTCGCCGTCGATACACTGGCGGATGATGTCATAGGTAAAGCCTCGGCTGAGTGCAAACTTCACCAGCTTCTGGTTCAACTCATAGTCGCTGGTGGCCTTTGTGCTGCGGCGTTTCTGCTTGAGCAGGGGGCGCAGCACGGCAAGATACTCCTCGTCGGCTATTTCGCCGAGCACACGCTGGCGGATGTCGTCGTCGATGCCTTTCATCCACAGCCCCTGCTCCACCTTGCGTCGGCCCCAGTGGTTGTAGGTAATCTTGTCGCGCACGAAGGCCCGGGCGTAGCGCTCGTCGTCGACATAGCGCTCGCTAATCAGTCGCTGCATCACACGTGCTTGTGCCTCGTCGCTCAGCTCCCAGCGCCGCATCTTCTCTATCAGCTCATGCTGGCAGTGCTCGGCACGGGCGCACAATGCGGCTAATTGCAGGTAGGCTCCCTGCTCGCTGACTTCTTTCATACGATATCGGTTTTTTATGTGTTTCTATAGGGCGGCTTTCACAAAGCGGGCGTTGCCGTAGTAGTCGTCAACCACGACGGCGCTGGCAAAGCCCGCCTGACGTAACAGGTCGGCAACGGCCGCGCCGTATTGGCGGTTAATCTCTACCACAAGGCGCCCGTGAGGCTGCAAGGCGCCGGCGGCATAGCTGCCAATGGCGCGATAAAACAGCAGCGGGTCGTCGTCGGGCACGAAGAGCGCCACCGCTGGCTCGTGGTCGAGCACGCGCGCCTCCATCTCAACCTTCTCATGCTGACAGATATAGGGCGGATTAGAGACAATGAGCTGGAAACCGCCTTGCTGCCCTCGCTGCCCATGACTTGATGAGGCCAAAGAGAGGATATCCACCTGCTCGAAGGCCACATCGACGCCGAGGCACCGGGCGTTGTCGCTGGCTATGCGCAAGGCGCTGGCGGAGATGTCCCACGCCGTGACACGGGCTTGTGGCAGCCGCTTGGCCAGGGTGCAGGCTATGCAGCCGCTGCCCGTCCCGATGTCCAGGACAGCGCCGTCGCCGCCCGTCGCCTGATACGCCTCTACCGCCATGTCGCAGAGCTGCTGGGTCTCTGGTCGCGGTATGAGCACTCCCGGCTCTACATGAAACTTCAGGCCGCAGAACTCCGCCTCGCCTAAGACATACTGCACGGGTTCGCCCTGCAGCAGTCGCTGCACGACAGCCCTCAGCTGCTCGTCGTCGGGCATGCTGCCACAGAGCACGTCGGCCAACGAAAGTCCGAAGCGTTGCTCTAATATCAACCGCGCCACGGCCTGCGCCTCGCGGGGGTCGTAGAGCGGCGTCAGCGAGCGCCAGAAGTCTGTATATGTCATAGCCATTCTCAATCTTCAATCTTCAATGTTCAATGTTCAATCTTCAATGTACCTCTGGTCGCGGCTGGGAAACAGCCTGTCGACCAGCGTCCGCAGGCGGCGGGCGGTGCTCGACTTATGCACGTAGACGGGCAGCGAGGCCCAGTCTGTGGCGTCGAAGAGACGCAGCTCGTCGTCCAGGGTGGCGGCGGTGAGGCGCGTGCGGGCTATCAGCTCATAGGCCGCCTGCAACCACTCGTCCTTGGCAGCCCAATAGTGGGCTATCACGTCGCGGGTCTCCACCAGTCCTGTGGTCTCATAGAGCGCCACCGACAGCGAATACTGCTCAATGACGATGCGCTCAGCCTTGTCGGCAAGCATACCGTCGCAGAGGGCGAGAGCCAGAGTTACGGCCTCACGGCGCTTAGCAGCAGGAATGCCTACCACGCCGGCACAGTACATATTATGCTCCGGGCCGAGAGTGATGCCGCCATAGGTGCGCCCCTTGACGGTCTGCCACATACGTAGGGTCTTGGTCTTCATTTGGCTGGGGTGACCGTCGTTGGTGTCCATCAGCGCGTGGCCGTCGGCCATCTGCAGCTTCAGCCAACTGATAGGACCGCGCAGCACGGTGTCGCAGTCGAGGTAGAGCAGGTCGTCGTCGGCGTAGCGGTTGCCTACAAACTCTATGGCCTTGATCTTGGCGCGCCAGAAGAACTGGTACTGCCCCTGCCACTCCTTCACCTGCTCATCGCTGATAGGAATGACTTCAGCCCATGAGGCGGCATGGGCATAAAACTCCGGTGCTGTAGTCACCATGACGAGGCGGTCGCCGGCCGTCATCTGGCAGCGGAAGGAGAGCATCGACAGGTAAGCCTGCACGTGATATTCGGTCTTCTGGCCGAAAGTGAGATACATCGTGGTCATGGGTGGTGTTAGGTGGTGGGTGTTGGGTGTTAGGTGATGGGTGGCGGTTATTTCTTGTAGAAGCGGTTGAGGCGCAGGATGGCGTCGTTGAGCTGCTTGGCGTTGAGGGGATAGTCGTCGAGCTGGTTCATCGTCTTGTCGAAGATGACGACGTTGCCGGCGCCGCGCTTCTCGACGATGGTGCCGTCGCGCAAGATAAAGGCATAGAAGAGGTCGTTGCCTACTACATGCCAGTCGCGGGGCGTAGTGTCCTGCAGTTCATAGCCCATGGAGAAGTCGCTGGTGGGATTCTTCACGCCGAGCACCTGTTTCATCAGTGTAGCCGAGATGTCGTAGTGCGTAGTGCGGTGGTTCAACTTCCTGGGCTCGCAGCCAGGGTAGTAGTATACCATGGGCACGCCCGTCTGCGGCCGCGAGTAGTTGGCCCAGTGGCCCCAGTAGTTCTTGTGGTTCTCGTTGAACTCCTGTCCGTGGTCGCCGGTAACGACGATGACGGTGTTTTTCATCAGGTCGTGACGCTTCAGGGCGCCGATGGCCTCGCCAATGAGCGAGTCTACCGTCCACACGCAGTTGCGGTAGAGGTTGAAGAATGGCGTGGGGTCATCGTCGTTGCCTAACTCCATGTAGTTGGCATACTCCCATGAGGGCTGGAAGTGGTACAGATGGTCTTTGGGTATCTGGATGGCATGAGGCAGGTCGTAGAATACGAACTTGAAGAAAGGGTGCCTTGGTTTGAGGGTTGAGGGTTGTGAGTCGTCAAATCTCTTGTCTAAGTCTTCTATGAAGTTGCGGGTAATCTGGCAGTCGCGGTCGTAGACCGACTTACCCTCGGTATCGGTGTTCAGGCCGTCGATACCGGCGAAAAACATTTTGGCAAAAGGCGGGTCGGCAAAGGTGGCGCTGGGGTAAGCCTGAACATCGTAGCCCAGTTCCTTCAGTCGCGTGATGAGCGCCGGCTGTGTGTTGCTGCGCTCAAAGCTGTCCCAATAGTAGCTTGACACACCGGTGAAGAGCCCGAAGAGTCCGCCGCGGGTGCCGTTGCTGCTGCTGAAGTGGTCGGTATAGTTTTCGGCGCTGTCGGCCAGCATAGAGATATTAGGTACGCACTCGCGTGTCATCGTGCGCCAGTTCCATGAGTCGATGCCCAGGATGACGATGTTGGGCAGCGAGTCGGGTTGTAGGCCTTCGATGGGGTTGAGGGGATAGGCCAGATTGCCCTCGCCGCCGCCGTCGTCAAACTGCATGAGCGAGAGTTTCTCGCCGTCGATGAGTCCCAGCTTGTCGAGCGTGGAGTTCATGCGGATGGGGAAGTAGTAGGGCAGGTATCCCGTAGCCTCCAGCACTGAGCGCTTCATCGTGGCGGCGGCATAGACATGCATGCCTTGTGCCACGAGCGTCACGCCTAACAACGCCAACAGCCCGTTGCGCCAGAGATGGCTGAAGCGCAACCGCTCCAGCCGCAGGGCTACCCACAGCAGGGCGGCACAGACGGCCACGATGGCTACAATGTAGAGCCCCGCCTTCAGGTATAGCCAAGGGCTGAACACGAAGATTTCCGAGGCGCCGGGGCCTGTCACCATGCTCATGACCAGTCCGTTGATATGAAAGTGGTAGAGGGCGTAGACAAAGCCGTTGATGATAAAAGCAATGACCGTCAGCGCCTCGCCGACGCACATCAGCGTGCCGCTGACCTTGGCATTGGCGCCGAGCAGGGCGGCGGGCAGGTATAACAGCACGAGAGGAATGGCGGCAAACAACGCTGCATGCGACAGACAGGAACAGAGGAAGTAACACCACCCGCCGGCGTCCATAAACGACAGGCTGGCGCTGCGCAGGAGGTAGCTGAAAAACACGGCGGCCAGCAGCAGCGTGCTGAGCAGGAAGTAGATAAAGCCGGTGCGGAGGGTATGTTTGAGGGGTGTCATTTGGATGGTGGGTGTTTTTGGGTGATGGGTGATGGGTGATGGGTGATAGGTGATAGGTGATGGGTGATAGGTGATGGGTGATGGGAGATTAGCTGGGTTATTTGATTTGGCGGAAGAGTTGGTCGAAGTGTCCGAAGTCGGCGTCGGTGGGCGCCTTGTCGGGGTCTTCAATCCAATAGAGGGGCACGTCGCGGTACATGGAGGCCACCAGGGTGAAGGTGCTGGGTGCACCGATGAGGCGGTCGCAGCGTGAAAGCAGGTAGAGGTCTTCGGCGGGGTTGCCCTTAGGAAACATCACCGTGATGCCGGGCAGGGCACGTCGGAAAGCGCCTTCGTCAAGGTCAGGGTCGTTGCCACAGACAAGGAGGCAAATAGGGTATAGTGTTTCTAGTTGTTCTAGTTGACCTAGTTGTCCTAGTCGCCCTAGTTGTTCTAGTAATTCTAGAATCCCCATCAAATAGCGTCTGACGACGGCAATATATTGCTCGTCAGTGTAGAAGTAGCGGCCGCCGTGCCAGCGGCGGTAGTCGCCACGGCGAATGTGGAGGCCGAGGAGCAGGGGACGCTGCGGGACAGCGGCACTGCCGCTGCACAGCGAACTCGTGGGATGAGGGACGGAGGGGGATGTAGCGGCATATGAACTCACGGGAAGAGGGGCGGAAGGGGACGCTATAGTAGAGGGAGGAAACAGCGAGGCCAGCAGGCGGTCAGGAGCCTGGCGGACGGCGGGGGCGAAGGCGAAGAGGCTGATGATTTCCTGCTTGTATTTCAGAAAGAGGTCGTACCAGCGGGCGTACCAGCCTTCGGCCACGATGTGGCGATGGGTGAGCAGCCGCTGCTCCTGCTCGCCGTAGTCGGGCGCCGGGGCGTCGAGGCCGAAGTCGGCTACGGGCAGCAGGTGCCATTTGGCAGCATACTTGGCCAGGACGTAGAAGGGGAAGCTGTGGTAGCGGGTATGGCAGATGCGAAACCACCGGTACTTATAGGCAAAGCGCATCGACATCGTACTGCGGCCATGCTCGCGCCCCCAGGCGTAGAGGTGGCCATACTGCAGGATGTTATTACACATCCGTCCCTTGTCGCGCACAAATATCATACTGTTTAACTATTTGGCTGTTTTACGATTGTCGGCATGTCATTTTCAGCGGTTTCATCAGGCTTTTCGGCCTTCCGCTGCTTCAGTTCCTCCACGCTTGAGATGATGTCTACGCGGCCGGTTTGCGGGTCGTAGCGCAGGTTGAACTCCTCGCGGGTGCGCTTCCATCGGTTGTGGCTCCACAGATAGCAGGCCGGTTCGCGGCGGATGCTCGCCTCCAAGCGCCTGAAGTACTCGTCGGTAATGGCGAAGTCGGCCATCTGCTTCGGCTCACGGCTGATAAGCTGGAACTCCGCCTCGTAGTAGCCCCGTCGCAGCCGTCTGACGTCGAGGTAGAACACGGCGTGCCCCGTCTGTCGGGCCAGGCGCTCGGTGCCTGTGAGTACCGGCGTGTCGTGGTTGAGAAACTGGCACCAGTGGTGGATATTGTTCCAGAAGGGCACCTGGTCGCTGATGTAGCCTATGATCACGGGCTGCCCCTGCTGCCGATACTTGATAAGCCGGCGGGGCGTCTCGGCCATGGGTATGCAGACGGCACCGAAGCGCTGGCGCAATTTGAGGAAAAGCTTGTCGAACTCGGCGTTCTCCAGCACGTGATAGATCTGTCCGCACTGCGCCTTGGGCGTCACCCACAGTGGCAGCGACGTGATCCACTCCCAGTTGCAGTAATGGCCTAAGTAGACGGCGCACGACTGTCCCTGGCTGACCACCTCGTCGACCACCTCCGTGCCACGGAACACCAGTCGGCGGCGCATCTGCCTCTCGCTCATAGTCATCAGCTTGACGCTCTCTACCAGGTAGTCGCAGAACCAGTGGTAGAAACCGCGCTCCACCGCCCGCTGCTCGTCGGCGCTCTTCTCAGGGAACGACTCCTCAATGTTCTTGCGCACCACCCTGACGCGATAGTGGGCCACGCGGTAGACCAGCAGGTAAATCAGGTCGCTCAGCAGGTAGTGTACCCACAGCGGCAGCAGCGAGAGCAACCACCAGAGGCTGTAAATCAGGTAATGGACTATTCGCATGTTTGGGTGATAGGTGATAGGTGATGGGTGATAGGTGATGGGTGGTGGGTGATGGGTGGTGGGTGTTAGGTGTTATGAGTTGTTGAGCTGCTGCCGCAGGCGTTTCTCAATGATTTTGGCTATGAGCGTAAATTGATAGGTGGCCTTCAGACCGGCCTTGATGACGCCGCGGGTGCCGTCGCGGAAGCCACCGCGGAGCACGAACTCCGAGAAGAACTTCCATTGCGGCTTCAGCAGCAGGGCCCACACGCTATAGTGGCGTCCGGCTTTCTTCTCTACCTCGCCGTCGCTGTAGCGGTTGTTCTTGGCCGTCATCTGGGCTATGCTTTCGTCGATGAGGTGGAGCAGGCAGATATTCTCCTTATTGGCGGGAATCTTCTCCGTGCGCCCTTTCACCGTAGGAAAGGTGTGTACGTAGGGCGGCCATGTGGTGCCCTCGCGGATAAAGAAGCGCAGCTGATGGTCCTGGGCAAAGCCTCGCTCATAGCGCCCTATAAACATGTTGTGACGCGGAATATACAAGCCCTCGGGGCAGTTGCCGCTGCGTATGCGGTCGTAGAGATACATCCTCAGCTGGGGCGTCACCAGCTCGTCGGCATCGACCACGAGCACCCAGTGGTGGGTGGCCGACTGTATGGCAAACGTTCGTGCGGGCTCAGCACAGACGGCGTCGCCCTTGGGGAAGGTAACGATGCGGCAACCCCTCTGGCGGGCAATCTCGCAGGTGCGGTCGGTCGACTCCATGTCGCAGATCAGCACCTCGTCGAAATCCTTCACAGCGTCGAGCACCTGCTCTAAAAACTGCTCGGCGTTGTAGGTATTGATAACTACCGATATCTTGTGTTCACTGTTCATTGGTGCAAAGTTACGAAATTATTGTGAATTATGAATTGTAAATTATGAATTATTTTGTACCTTTGCGGCTGATTAACTTAAAAACGATGGAATTAAAGGGTAAAATAAGCCTGTTCGTGCACCATTCTCTGTGGCGCGACTACCGTCTGCTGGCAGCACTGTGGCTGCTGATAGGCGTCGTTGGTGCCCTGACGAAGCTGCACCGCTGCAACAACTTTTTAATTTTTCGCGGCGTCTTCTGGCACACGTGGCAGCAGACGTCGCTCTACGCCCCCTATCCTGCCGAGTATAACGACGTCAACCACTACGGCCCGCTGTTCTCGCTGGTGGTGGCGCCCTTCGCCGTGGTGCCGCTGTGGGTGGGTCTGCTGCTGTGGTGTGTGTCGTTGGTGGCGCTGCTCTATGTGGCCATCCGCCGGTCGCAGTTCACCAGCGGTCAGCAACTGTTTCTGCTCTGGTTCTGTGCCCACGAGCTGCTGACGGCCGTCTTCATGCAGCAGTTCAACATTGCCATTGCCGCCATCATCCTGCTCACCTATTACTGCATTGAGCGCGAGCACGACACGGCGGCCGCCTTCTGGGTGATGCTCGGCACGTTTGTCAAGCTCTACGGCATCGTGGGGCTGGCCTTCTTCTTCTTCTCCAAGCATAAAGGGCGCTTCGCCGCCAGCCTCGTCCTCTGGGCAGCGGTCATGCTGGTGGCGCCGATGCTCATTGCCAGTCCCGACTACGTGCTTGGTCAGTATCACGAATGGTATGTCTGCCTGACGGAGAAAAATACAGAAAACCTCGATTCCATCGCACAAAATATCTCGCTCTTGGGCCTTGTTCACCGCACCACCGGTCTGTGGTTCAGTGACCTGTGGCTGCTCATCCCCGGCGTGGTGGCCTTTGCTTTGCCCTACCTGCGGCTGTCGCAATACCGTCACCAGGCCTTCCGCCAGACGCTGCTGGCCTCGGTGCTTATGATGGTGGTGCTCTTCTCTACCGGCAGTGAGTCCAGCGGCTATATCATCGCCTTCGTCGGCGTGGTCGTCTGGTACACCTGCGTACCCTGGCAGCGCACGGGTCTCGACGCGGCGCTCCTGGTCTTTGTTTTTGTGCTCAGCAGCCTCTCGCCCAGCGACCTTTTCCCCGCCTACTTGCGCCGCGAGTGGGTGCAGCCCTACGCCCTGAAGGCGCTGCCCGTGGTGCTGGTGTGGCTCAAGCTCTGTTACGAAATCTATACCAAGGATTATGCGCCTGCAGCAGCTTCTCACGCGTGAGTTCCTGACGTTCCTCATCGTGGGCGTGGTCAACACGCTCTTCGGCACGGCTATCATGCTCGTGCTCTACAATGTCTTTGGCTGCAGCTACTGGGTCAGCTCCTTCTGCGACTATTTCTTCGGCAGCATACTGAGCTATTTCCTCAACAAGCGCTACACCTTCCACTATCAGGGCACCGACATGGGCAGCATCCTGAAGTTTGCGCTGAACATCGTCGTGTGCTACCTCATTGCCTACAGCCTGGCACTGCCCCTGACGCGCATGGCGCTGCAGAGCCTGGCCCTGAGCAAGCCTGTCGTCGAGAACGTGGCCATGCTCGTAGGTACCGTCCTCTTTATGCTTATCAATTACTTAGGGCAGAAATTCTTTGCCTTCCATAAAAACACGATGTAACCCTGCACTATGACCATTAACCAAGTAAAAACCTTCTTCCGACACCCCTTCTGGAGCGACTGGCGCACCATCGCCTTCGTTTACCTGCTCATGCCCATTATTGTGGCCATGCAGAAGTGGGGTTCCTACCATGACACCTACCAGATTTACAAGTCGGTATACGTCAACACCCTGCAGCAGCTCTCGCTCTACGACTTTTACCCCTACCTGCACGGCGACTGCAACCACTACGGACCGGTGTTCTTCTACGTCATTGCGCCCTTTGCCATGCTGCCTGACGATGTGGGTGCCTCGCTCTGGCTATTCTTCCTTGTGGCCACGTTCTATCTGGCCGTCCATTATATGCCGTTGGAGCGGTGGCAGAAGGTGTTTATGTTCTGGTTCTGCGCCCACGAGGTGCTTACGCCCCTGTTTGTCGAGCAATACGACCTGGCTATGGCGGCCTCCTATCTGCTGATGTTTGCCTGCATAGAGCGGCGAAAGCCGGTGTGGGCGGCATTCTTCATCGTGGTCAACATCTTTATCAAGCTCTACGGCATTATGGGGCTGGCGCTGTTCTTCTTCGTCGAAGACAAGCGCAAGTTCGTCCTCGCCTGCTTAGGGTGGGCGGCGCTGTGCTTCGTGGCGCCGATGCTGGTGAGCAGCCCCGAATACGTGGTGCAGCAGTATGTGGAGTGGTACCACTCACTGGTGGCCAAGAATGCGCAGAACCTCGCCGAGGCGTTCAACACCACCAACACGTCGCTCTTAGGCATCCCCCGCAAAATCAGCGGCAACCTGGAGTATAGCGACCTGTGGCTCATCGTCCCCGGCATCCTGTTGTTCCTCACGCCCTTCCGCCGCATTGACCAATACCGGCATGTGGCTTTCCGTTACGCTATGCTGGCCTCGATTACGATGTTTGTCACGCTCTTCTCCACAGGCACCGAGAGCTACGGCTACATCGCCCCGATGACGGGCTTCGTGGTGTGGTATACCACCGCCCCCTGGCAGCGCGGCCGCTGGGACCTGGTGCTGCTCGTCTATGCCTTCATCTTCACCTCGCTCTGTACCAGCGATGTGCTCTTCCCCCGCTTCATCTGGAAACAGCTCATTGAGCCCTACGCCCTGAAAGCGCTGCCCACAACCATCGTCTGGGGCTACCTGATATACGAAATGAACACCCGCAACTATGATTATAGGATTCGACGCTAAGCGCATTGTGCGCAACACCACCGGCCTGGGCAACTACTGCCGCACGCTGGTGAACGACCTTACCCGTGTGGTGCCGTCCGACTGGCAGCTGAGGCTCTACGCCCCCGACAGCGGGCGCGACGACCTGCGCTCAAAGGTCGTCGAAGCGCCCAACCTGAGCTTTGCTTATCCGGGTAATGCAGATGCTGCCACCTCCCCGAAGGCACTGCGGTCGCTGCTCACCACGATACCGGTCATAGGCCCGCTTTACCGTTCCTTATGGCGCATAGGCCCCATCGTAGGCGACCTGCAGCGCCAGGGCGTGCAGATTTACCACGGACTGACGGGCGAGCTGCCCCGCGGTCTGAGGCAGGCGGGCATCCCGGCGGTGGTCACCATCCACGACCTCATCTTCATGCGCCATCCGGAGTACTATCACTGGATTGACCGCCAGATTTACGAGTGGAAGTTCCGCGTAGCCTGCCGCGAGGCTACCCGCATCATCGCCATTAGCGAGTGTACCAAGCGCGATATCATCGACCTCGGTGGCGTCGATGCCGATCGCATCGACGTCATCTACCAAAGCTGCTCACCCCGTTTTGCCGCCCCCGCTGCCAGCGAGCGGAGCGCGCCGCTTCCCTCCGTCTCCGTTTCGGCTCCTCGGCCTTCTGCCCCGGCTCCTCCGCCCTCCGCCCCGGCTTCTCCGCCCTCCGCCCCGGCTCCTCCCCCTGGGGTCGGCTGTGCAGCGGCGTTGCCGCTGCCCCGCCGCTTCATCCTCTCCGTCGGCACCATCGAGGCGCGCAAGAACATCGCCCTGGCCGTCAAGGCCCTGCCCCTGCTGCCCGCTGACGTCCACCTCGTTGCCGTTGGCCGCCGCACCAAATACTCCGACCGTGTCCTCGCTGCCGCCCGCCAGCAGGGCCTCGCCGACCGCGTGCATTTCCTCCACGGCGTCAGCGACGCCGACCTGCAGACCATCTACCAGCAGGCTGAGGCCTTCGTCTACCCCTCCCGCTACGAGGGCTTCGGCATACCCATCATCGAGGCCATCTTCAGCGGCCTGCCCGTGGTGGCTGCCACCGGCTCTTGCCTGGAAGAGGCCGGCGGCCCCGACAGCCTCTACGTCTCCCCCGACGACCCGGCGGCACTGGCCGCCGCCGTCGCCGCTGTGCTCAAGGGTGCTCCCGGCCGCGAGCAGCGCATAGCCGCCGCCCGCCGCTACGTGGCCCGCTTCGAGGGCAACAACGTCGCCACGCAGGTGCTCAACGTTTATCAGCGGGTCATGTCTGATGCAAAATAGTATTTCCGAAAAAAGGGGCTTGCTCAAGCACCGTATCCATGCGTACAGCAGATGCATGTGGATGAACCTGCGGAGGATAGTTATATTCCAGATTTCAACATTTCAAAGACCGATATTTGCTCTTTATGAGCCTCTCAGAGAAACTTCCTGCTGGCTGGAGGTGGTTTTTACAAACATAATCCGAATACCAGTTGTTTGCTATGTTTCACTCGGAATGTCAGCCAATGACAAAATCGAATATCAGAACTTATGTAAAACTGCTACTATTTGAAGTGGGCTCAGTAGGTTATTGTAAAAACAGCCCGCAGTTGTCAGTAAAGTTTTAAATTGTTATACAAGATTATTCGTATTCGTAAATTCGCGGCAAAGTTACGAAAAAAAAATGGAAAAATGTATGGCAGTATCAATTATTATTTGTATCTTTGGCGCAATAAATCTTAATTTTGTCTAATCACTAATCAATTTTTATGCGTATGACAAAGCTTCAATTATTTTTCGTTAAGGGCTTCACCGCCCTGTCTGCACTACTGTTGGCCCTGCCAGCCGCAGCTCAAGACAAGGTAGAGGAGTTTGGCATCTTCGACCACCTCTCTGCAGGTCTCACCTTGGGAACCACCGGTATCGGCATCGACGTGGCAGCTCCTATCACTGAGTATCTGCAGGTGCGTGCCGGATATAACTTCTTCTCCGGCTTCAGTTACAAGGATGACGTAAAATACCGCGCCAAAGGTCGCGCTACGGAAGAGACCGAAGTGGAGGGAAAGATTCATTTAGGCACCGCCAAGCTATTGTTCGACGTTTTTCCGTTCAGGAACTCTTCATTCCATGCTACCGCCGGTTTCTATATCGGCACCGATGAGATTATCACCGCTCAGAACAACATCCCCGTTACCGCGTTCGACTCTGGCGAGGGTCTGCTCATTGGCGACTACATTGTTGGCTTCGACAAGGACGGTATTGCCAAGGCAACGATTAAGACCAACTCCTTCCGCCCATATGTCGGCATCGGTATCGGACGTTCCGTACCCCGTGGGCGCATTGGTGTCAGCGGTGATTTGGGCGTGATGTTCTGGGGTAAGCCCAAACTCTATGAGAAGCAGACGGGTAAAGACATCGAAGTAACCAAGAGCGACCTGGGCAGCGACAGCGACAAGTATTTCGACATTATGTCTAAGATTACTGTGTGGCCCGTGCTCACCGTCCGCGTGTCAGGCAGAATATTCTGAGTTGAGATTTAAGAGTTAACAATTAGTAATAATCACTACAATGAAAAAAATCATGATGATGGTGGCCTTAGTAGCCACTGCCCTTTTCACTGTTACTGCCTGCGGCAGCGACGACGACAACAACAGTTCAAGCAGCAGCAACAGCGGCACCACGGTGACGCTGACCGCTCCTCCCTACAAGAATGTGGCCACGGCGCTGACATTGGCCAACAATACAGAAAACATCCGCGATCTGCGACTCATGGAGAGCGGCGGCTATATGCTGAGCCGCGAGGTGGCAGCAGCCCGTGCCACCCGTGCCGGTGGTGGTAAGACTTTCGAGTTTGGCAAGTTCACCTATAGTGGTGGCGTATTTACCCTCGACAATGGAATGAAGATTACCATCGCAGCCGGTTCTGGCAGCACGTACAATGTGAAGATGGAGTGGCAGAACGGTACCACCATCGAAACTACCGCCGTTGCCGACCTGTCGGCAGCCGTAACCGCCGGCACGCAGACCGACAACCTCTGCAGCCGCCCCTGGAACATTGAGACCATGCGTGTCATGGGCACCTACAATGGCGTCACTCTGGCTAAGGACTTTAACGGTCCCATCAACCTGGCAAGCATCAAGAAGTGGTATGAGGACAACTATGGCAAGCTGAAGGACCAGTTCGACGAGAACTGCGTCATCAAGGGTATCTATTTCGACTCCAAGGGCCTGTTCGCCATCAACTACGAGAACCGCGACTCCGACGTGGGTGTATGGCGCTGGACGAGCATGAACAACGGCGAGCTGAACTACAGTTGGTACGAACCTGCCACGGCCATTTCACTTTTCACCGGCGCTGCTGCTGTAGAGTTCACCCAGAGTCCTGAGAAGTGCAAGCTTACGCTCAAGGGTAAGGTTGACACTACCAACCTGGAGTTTGTATTTACAATGAAGTAGGAATCAAATCAGGAGAAATCAGAAGAAATTGAGCAGTTCGCAGAACTGCTCAATTTTTGTTAGCCGTTCGTGGTCGAAATCCTCGGTATGCTCCAGCTGCCAGGTAACGTGGAAGGGGATGTGTATGGCCCATGCGCCGATAGCCAGTGCCGGGGCAATGTCGCTCTTCAGCGAGTTGCCCACCATCAGCAGCTCTGAGGGGTGACACTGCTGGTGCTCACAGAGCGCCAGGAACTCGCGCTGACCCTTGTTGGAGGTGATTTCCACATCGTCGAAATACTTCAGCAGTCCCGAGCGCTTTAGCTTGTTTTCCTGGTCTTGCAGTTCGCCCTTGGTGAAGACGACCATTTTGGGTGATGGGTGTTGGGTGATGGGTGATGGGTGTTGGGTGTTGGGTGATGGGTGATGGGTGTTGGGTGATGGGTGATAGTCGGAAATGAGATCTTCGCGCAGCTTGCGCAGCGTGTCTTCCACGCCGGGTAAAGGGGTGGCCGGTAGCTGTAGCAGCGCCTTGCATCGTCGCAGTAGCCCAGTAAGTTTTTCGGCGCTGATATGCTCGCCGCCTACCCTTAGTGCTGTTTCTATGATAGAGATGGTGAAAGCCTTGCAGCCATAGCCCAGGTCGGCCATGTTGCCGCTCTCGGTGTTGAAGAGTTCGCGTGCAGGGTCGTCGCAGTAGGGCGCTATCAATTCGTAGAGATGGTTTTCCACCGCCTCAAAGTACGACTGACAGTCCCACAGCGTGTCGTCAGCGTCAAAAGCTATGACCTTCCAACTTCTCAACTCTTAATTCTCAACTCTTAACTCTTAATTTATTTATTGAGTTTCCACGTCACGCCGTCCTTGGTGTCTTTCACCTCAAAGCCGGCAGCGGCCAGCTCGTCGCGTATCTTGTCGCTTGTGGCCCAGTCCTTGGCAGCCTTGGCCTTGGCGCGCAGGTCGAGCACCATGTCAACAACCTTACCGAAAGCCTCCTCACGAGCCTGCTGCGTGTTGGCTGTCAGCTGCTGTGCACTGGCCGTCAGCCCTAAGATGTCTTCGGCGAAGAGGTGCATCACCTCCTTCAGCTCCTTCAGGCAGTCGGCACAGATGGTGGCCTTATGGTCAATGAGCTTGTTTACCACCGAGCAGGCCTCAAACAGATAGCTGATCACCTGCGGCGTGGCGAAGTCGTCGTTCATGGCATCGTAGCACTGCTGCCTGAGGCTCTTGACGATGCGCTCCGTGTCGGCATCACACTGCGCTGCCGGCTGCACGCGCTCCAGGTCGCCGAGGGCGTTGGTGAGTCGCTCCAGTCCCTTCTCGGCAGCCAGCAGAGCGTCGTTAGAGAAGTCTACCGTGCCGCGGTAGTGGGCCGAGAGCACGAAGAAGCGGATGGTCATGGGCGAGTAGGCCTTCTCCAGCAGCGGATGGTTGCCGGTGAAGAACTGCTCCAGGGTGATGAAGTTGTTATACGATTTGCCCATCTTCTGCCCGTTGATGGTGAGCATGTTGTTGTGCATCCAGTATTTCACGGCCTGATGACCCATGGCCGCCGTGGCCTGGGCAATCTCACACTCATGGTGGGGGAACACCAGGTCCATGCCGCCGCCGTGGATGTCGAACTGCTCGCCCAGGTACTTGCGCCCCATGGCCGTGCACTCGCAGTGCCAGCCGGGGAACCCGTCGCTCCAGGGCGACGGCCAGCGCATGATGTGCTCGGGCTGCGCCTTCTTCCACAGGGCGAAGTCGGCCTGATTGCGCTTCTCGCCTACGCCGTCGAGATTGTCGCGGCTGGCATCCTTGATATTCTCAAGCGAGCGGCCGCTGAGTATGCCGTAGCGGTACTGCTTGTTGTAGGCCTCAATGTCGAAGTAGACGGAGCCGTTCGACTCGTAGGCCATGCCGCGGTCTAAGATTTGCTGCACCAGCTGCTGCTGCTCTATGATGTGACCCGTGGCGTGGGGCTCGATGCTGGGGCGCAGACAGTTCAGAGCATCCATGGCCTGGTGGTAGCGGTTGGTGTAGTATTGCGCTATCTCCATCGGCTCCAGCTGTTCCAGCCGCGCTTTCTTGGCTATCTTGTCCTCACCCTCGTCGGCGTCGTGCTCCAAGTGGCCCACGTCGGTGATGTTGCGCACGTAGCGCACCTTGTAGCCCAGATGCTTCAGGTAGCGGAACACCAGGTCGAAGGTAATGGCGGGACGGGCGTGACCCAGATGGGGGTCGCCATACACAGTGGGGCCACAGACATACATGCCTACATTAGGGGCATGCAACGGTTCGAAGCGCTCTTTCTGGCGCGTCAGCGTGTTGTATATTACCAGTTTTGATTCCATATCCTTAGCGTTTAACGGCTGCAAAGATACAATAATTTTTGTATATTGAAGCAAAAAAAGGTAAGATTATGCAACGTTCGGAAAAATATTCGTACCTTTGCACACAATATTTAATAAGAACATGAAGAAACTATTGATAGAGACCTACGGCTGCCAGATGAACGTGGCCGACTCTGAGGTGGTGGCCTCGGTGATGGGCGTGGCGGGCTATGAGACGACCGACGACATCAACGAGGCCGACGCGGTGTTTCTCAACACCTGCTCCGTGCGCGACAATGCCGAGCAAAAGATTTACCACCGCTTAGAGGCACTGAAGAATTTAAAAATTAAAAGATTAAAAGATTTAAAAATTCAAGGCACCGACGCTGACGGCCGAGGGCTGATTATCGGCGTCTTAGGCTGCATGGCTGAACGCGTGAAGGAGGAACTGCTTGAGAAGTATGGTGCCGACCTCGTGGCCGGCCCCGACGCCTATATGTCTCTGCCCGACCTCGTGGCGCAGGCCGAGCTGGGGCACAAGGCCATCAACATTGAGCTGTCGACCACCGAGACCTACCGCAACGTGGTGCCCCAACGCATTGGCCTGGGCCATAAGATTGGCGGCTTCGTGAGCATCATGCGTGGCTGCAACAACTTCTGCCACTACTGCATCGTGCCCTACACTCGCGGCCGCGAGCGCTCGCGCGACGTGGAGAGCATCCTGCGCGAGGTGCGCGACCTGCGCGACCGTGGTTTCAAGGAAGTGACGCTGCTGGGGCAGAATGTGAATTCGTATCAGGAGGGAGGATCGTTTGCTCACCTCCTCCGCCGAGTGGCCGAGGAAGCCCCCGAGATGCGCATCCGCTTCACTACGTCGCACCCCAAAGACATGAGCGACGAGACACTGCAGGTGATTGCCGACATGCCGAACGTCTGCCGGCATATTCATCTGCCTGTGCAGTCGGGGTCTAACCGCATCCTGCAGCTGATGAACCGCAAGTACACCCGCGAGTGGTATTTAGACCGCGTGGCGGCCATCCGCCGCATCGTGCCCGACTGCGGACTCTCTACCGACATCTTCGTGGGCTACTGCTCCGAGACTGAGGAAGACCACCAGCTCAGCCTCTCGCTCATGCGCGAGGTGCAGTACGACTCGGCCTTTATGTTCAAATACTCCGAGCGCCCCGGCACCTACGCCTCGAAGCACCTGCCCGACGACGTGCCTGAGGAGGTGAAGATACGGCGTCTGAACGAGCTTATCCAGCTGCAGACGGAAATCTCCGCCCAGCAGAACCGCAAAGACGAGGGCCGCGAGTTTGACGTCCTGGTGGAGGGCTTCTCCAAGCGCAGTCGCAACCAGCTCTGCGGCCGCACGGAGCAGAACAAGATGGTGGTGTTCGACAAGGGCGGCCACCATATCGGCGAGACCGTGCGCGTCAGGATTACAGGCTCTACCAGTGCCACGCTGCTGGGAGAGGGGCTGCTGTGACCGGTGAAATAGTCCAATTGTGAAATAGTCAAATAGTCCAATGAAAGAGTTTCTGCAAGTGCTGCGACGCTTTGTGCCGCCCTATAAGAAATATTTGGTGCTGTCGGTGGTGTTCAACATCCTGTCGGCGGTGCTCAACATCTTTTCGTTTGCCGCCCTGATACCTATCCTGCAGATACTCTTCCAGACGGGCGAGACCGAGGCCGCCACCGAGCTCATGGCATGGGACTGGGGCAACGCCCAGGCCGTGCTGATGAACAACCTGAACTACACGGTCAACGGCCTCATCAGCCGCTACGGCCCCACAACGACGCTGCTCTTCATCGGACTCTTCCTGGCTGCCACCACCTTCCTCAAGACCGGCGCCTACTTTCTCACCTCGGCCTGCATCGTGCCTATCCGCACGGGCGTGGTGCGCGACATACGCAACCAGCTCTACCGCAAGATCACCTCGCTGCCCTTGGGATTCTTCAGCGAGGAGCGCAAGGGCGACATCATTGCCCGCATGAGCGGCGACGTGCAGGAGGTGGAAAACTCTATCATGTCGAGCCTGGAGATGCTCTTCAAGAATCCCGTGCTCATCATCGCCTACTTCGCCACGCTCATCTTCATTTCCTGGCAGCTGACGCTCTTCACCCTCACCATCGTGCCCATCATGGGCTGGTTCATGGGCTTGGTGGGGCGCCGCCTGAAGGCACAGTCTATCAAGGCGCAGGCGCTGTGGAGCGACACCATGAGCCAGGTGGAGGAGACCCTCGGCGGACTGCGTATCATCAAGGCCTTCACTGCTGAGGAGAAGATGAACGAGCGCTTCAACCGCGTCAACTCCGCCTACCGCGACGACTTGATGCGGGTGAACATCCGCCAGTCGTCGGCTCACCCCATGAGCGAGTTCCTCGGCACGCTGATGATTGTCATCGTGCTCTGGTTCGGCGGCGTCCTGGTGCTCAACAACCAGACCATCACCGGCCCCACCTTTATATATTATATGGTGATACTCTACTCTATCATCAACCCGCTGAAGGAATTCTCCAAGGCCGGCTACAACATCCCCAAGGGCCTGGCGTCGATGGAGCGCATCGACAAAATCCTGCTGGCCGAGAATACTATCCGCGAGCCGGCCAACCCGCGCCATATCGCCAGCTTCGAGCACCAGATAGAGTTCCGCGACGTGTGGTTCGGCTACAATATGGAGCAAGAGGCCCTTCCCCAATCCTCTCAGACCCACTGGGTGCTCCGCGGCATCAACCTCACCATTCCCAAAGGCAAGACCATCGCCATCGTGGGGCAGTCGGGCTCGGGCAAGTCGACGCTCGTCGACCTCATTCCCCGCTACTACGACGTGCAGCGTGGCGAGGTGCTCATCGACGGCATCAACGTCAAAGACCTCGGCATCCACGACCTGCGCCAGCTCATCGGCAACGTCAACCAGGAGGCCATCCTCTTCAACGACACCTTCCGCAACAATATTGCGTTTGGAAAAAGCCTCACCCCCGACCCCTCTCGCAGGGGAGAGGGGAGTGATTACCTTGCTGCAGAAGAGTCTCGGGTAGAGGTATCTACTCCCCTCTCCCCTGCGAGAGGGGTCGGGGGTGAGGCTTTTGCGAGAGGGGTCGGGGGTGAGGCTTCTGGGGGTGAGGCTTCCATCATCGAAGCTGCCAAGATTGCCAACGCTTACGACTTCATCGTGCAGTCGGAGCACGGCTTCGACACCAACATCGGCGACCGCGGCGGCCGCCTCTCCGGCGGCCAGCGCCAGCGCGTGTCAATAGCCCGCGCCATCCTGAAGAACCCGCCCATACTGATTCTCGACGAAGCCACGTCGGCTCTCGACACCGAGAGCGAGCGCTTAGTGCAGGACGCCCTGGAGCGGCTCATGAAGACGCGCACCACCGTGGCCATCGCCCACCGCCTGTCGACCATCAAGCATGCCGACGAGATTATAGTGCTCCACGAAGGACGCATTGTGGAGCGCGGCACCCACGACGAGCTGCTCGCCATCGACGGCTATTACAAGAAACTACATGAAATGCAGAGTTAGCTTCCTCTTGCGCTTCTACGGGCTGACGGTGCTGCTGTTCATCGCGGCCAAGATAGTGTTCATGCTGGCTAATCATAGCGGGCATGAGTTTACTGTGGCCGACGTCGGGCAGGTGCTCTGGCACGGTCTGTCGCTCGACCTCTCTACGGCGCTGTACATACTGGCCATGCCCTTCCTGCTGACCATCGTCAGCGTGTGGGTGAGGGTGCCACGCTGGCTGTTCTGGGGCTATTACGCCTTGATAGCGCTGGCGCTGGCGCTGGCTTTCGTGGCCGACACCAGCCTTTATCCCTTCTGGGGCTTCAAGCTCGACGCCTCCTGCCTGCAGTATCTCGACACGCCCACCGAGGCTATGGCCTCGGTGTCGGCGGGCTATCTGTTGCTGCGGGCGGTGGCCGTGGCGGCGGTGGCGGCGGCTATCTATGCAGGCTATCATTGGCAGGGCTATAGAAGCTATAGCGACTATAGAGACTATAGAAGCTATAGAGGCTATAGAAACTATAGCAACCGCCGGAAATTTGCCCCTTTCGCCGAAACCGCCGCTTACATTGCCCTTATTCCCCTCATCGTCGTCGGTATCCGCGGCGGCCTGGACGAGTCGACCACCAACGTGGGACAGGTGTATTTCTCGCAGAACCAGTTTCTCAACCACTCGGCCGTCAACCCTGTGTTCAGCTTCCTCTCGTCGATGGAGAAGACCGCTTCCTACGTGCCCGACTACCACTTCATGGACGACGCAGAGTGTAATCGGCTTTTGGCCGATTTATACCCCACGGAGAGCACCGCCATCGATACGCTGCTTACCACCGAGCGCCCCAACATCGTGGTGGTGCTCATGGAGAGCGCCGGCGCCATCTTCACCAGCCTTGAGGGCCGTGGCGACGTGATGCCCCGCCTGCAGCAGCTCATGGCCGAGGGCGTGAGTTTCGACAGCTGCTATGCCAACTCCTGGCGCACCGACCGCGGCACCGTCTGCACCTACAGCGGCTACCCGTCGTTCCCCGTGTCGTCGGTCATGAAGATGCCTGCCAAGAGCCGCCTGCTGCCAGGACTGGCCAAGACCCTCGCCGCCGAGGGCTACGAGACGATCTATCTCTACGGCGGCGACGTGAACTTCACCAACATGCGCAGCTACCTGATAGGCTCCGGTTTCGAACGTATCACCTGGAAGAAAGATTTTACCGCCGACGAGCAGCGCACGGCCGAATGGGGCGTGCGCGACGACATCACCTTCGCCACGCTGGCCCGCCAGATAGCGCAGTACGACGCCCAGGGACAGAAGTTCTTCATAGGCTACAGCACGCTGTCGAGCCACCAGCCGTGGGACGTGCCCCTCAAAAAGATGGACGACGAGGTGCTCAACGCCTTCTACTACCTCGACCGCTGCATCGGCACGTTCATCGACTCGCTGCGCACGACGCCCGCCTGGGAGAACCTGCTCATCGTGCTGCTGCCCGACCACGGCATCGACTATAATGAGGTGACCGTCAGCGACCCGCGCCACGACCACATACCCATGGTGTGGACGGGCGGCGCCATACGCCAGCCACGGCGCCTGCGCCAGGTGTGCAACCAGACCGACCTGCCGGCCACGCTCCTCGGGCAGATGCACCTGCCCCACGGCGACTACCGCTACAGCCGCGACGTCATGAGCGCCAACTACCGGCGCCGCGTGGCCGTACATACGTATAACAACGGCATCGCCGTGGTCGACAGTACCGGCCGCGCCATGTTCGACCTCAATGCCAACCAGATGATTCAGGGCAACGGCCCTGCCGCCGAAGAGGCTATCCGCATCGGCAAGGCCGTGCTCCAGTCGGCAGCCGAGAATTTAAAACAGATGCAATGAAACAGAAGATATTATCATCGTACCTTTCGCCACTGGTGGCCACGCTGGCCAACCTGCTGCTGGCCTATGTGGTCTATGCCATAGCCCGCGTGGCCTACCTGGCCGACAACTGGAGCTACTTCAGCAACAGCCTCACGGCCGACGTGTGGCGAGGCGGCCTCGTGTTCGACACGGCAGCCATCCTCGTCACCAACATCCCCTACATCGTGCTGATGCTGCTGCCCCTGCACGTGAAGGAGCGCCCGTGGTGGCACCGTCTGTGCCGCGTCGTCTTTGTGGTCATCAACGGCCTGGCCCTGGTGGTCAACCTGTGCGACGCCGCCTATTTTCCCTTTACGCAGCGACGCACGACGACCACCGTGTTCCAAGAGTTCCAGAACGAGCAGAACCTCGGTGGCATCTTTGCTACCGAGCTGCTGCGCCACTGGTATTTCGTGCTGCTGGCGGTCATCGTCATCTACGGCCTGTGGCGCCTTTACACCACGCCCCGCCTCGACGCCCGCCATCACCCATCACCCAACCCCCATCACCTCTCATGGTGGCGCTACGACCTCGTGACACTGCTGTCGCTCGCCGCTCTGGCGCCCTTCGTCGTGGCCGGCATCCGTGGTGGCTTTGCCACTGCCGTCAGGCCCATCACCATCAGCAATGCCAACCAGTACGTTGACCGCCCCACTGATGCGGCCTTGGTGCTCAACACCCCCTTTGCCCTCTACCGCACCATCGGCAAGGCCGTCTTCGTCGTGCCCCAGTATTACACCGACGCCGAGGAAATGGCCGCCGTCTTCTCGCCGATACACACCCCATCACCCATCACCCATCACCCATCACCTTTCACCAAGAAGAACGTCGTCGTGCTCATCGTCGAGAGCTTCGGCCGCGAGTATATCGGTGCGCTGAACAAGAACTTAGAGAATGGCCGCTACCGCGGCTACACGCCTAACGTCGACTCGCTCATAGCCCTGAGCACCACCTTTGAGCGCTCGTTCTGCAACGGCCGCAAGTCGATTGACGGCATGCCCAGCATCCTCTCGTCGATACCCATGTTCATAGAGCCGTTCTTCCTCACGCCGGCGTCGATGAACGAGGTGTCGGGCATTGCCGATCTCTTAGGGCGCAAGGGTTACGAGACGGCATTCTTCCACGGTGCCCAGCGCGGTTCCATGGGCTTTATGGCCTTTGCCCGCAAGACCGGCTTCCAGCAGTACTACGGCCGCGAAGATTACGATGCCGACCCCCGCTTTGGCGGCGACGACGACTTCGACGGCATGTGGGCCATCTGGGACGAACCCTTCCTGCAGTACTACTGCGCGAAGATGAACGAGATGCGTGAACCCTTCATGACCGCCGTCTTCACCGCCTCGTCGCACCACCCCTACGTGGTGCCCGAGAAATATAAAGAGGTGTACCCCGAAGAGGGCATCATCATGCACAAGTGCATACGTTATACCGACATGGCCATCGGCAAGTTCTTCCGCGAGGCCAGCCGCCAGCCGTGGTTCCAGAACACCATCTTCGTGATGACTAGCGACCACACCAACATGAGCGACCACGACTACTATCAGACCGACCTCGGCGGCTTCTGCTCGCCCATCATCATCTACGAGCCCGGCAGCGACCGCACGCCGGCCATCCTGCCCAAGGTGGCGCAGCAGATAGACATCCTGCCCACGCTGATGGGCATGCTCCACTACCCCGACCCCTACGTGGCCTTCGGCATCGACGTGCTGCAGACGCCCGCCGACAGCTGCTGGGCCGTCAACTATCACAATGGCTTCTACCAGTATGTGAAGCATGGCCATGTGCTGCAGTTCGACGGTCAGCAGACCAAGGCCGTCTACGCCCTCACCGACTCGCTGATGCAGCGCAACCTCAAGGGCCGACTGCCGCAGCAGCCGCAGATGGAGCGCGAGCTGAAAGCCATCATCCAGCAGTACATGGAGCGCATGACCCAGGACCGGCTGACGATAAAGGGTGAAGGGTGAAAGGTGAAGGTTACTCCACCAGCAAGGTAATAAGTCGAAAATAGAAATATAGTAAATCGAAAATAGAACCAAGCGTGAACAAGAAAAAGAAATATGCTGTAGCAGCGTTTGCGGTAGGCATCAGCTACCGTCTGCTGATGGGTGTGCAGGGCATCGACACCACCGATATGGGGTTCTGCATGACCTTCTATCAGAACATCTTCACCCATCCCGAGGCACTGACGTTCTACTTCAACTACTACCTCACGGGCCTCATCGGCGGCCTGTGGCACTTGCTCTTCGGACAGTTCGGACTGCAGGGCTTCCGTCTCCTGGAGACGTTCACCCTCTCGTCGGCCATCCTGCTGCTCTACCAGGCGTTCCGCCCGTGGCTGCCACCGCGGGTGGGTGCTGCGGCTATCGTGCTGAGTTTCCTCTTCCCGTCGATCATTGTCACCTTCCATTACGACACGTTCTCGTTTCTGCTCATAGCGGCCTCGGTCTTCGGCTTAGCCCAGTGGCACCGCAGCGGCTCGCAGCTATGGCTGGCCATGGCGGGCATGATGATTGGCCTGAGTTTCTTTGCCCGCGTCATCAATGGCTTCCTCTTCTGGCTGATACTCTTCCCCATCATCTGGGGCCTCAGCGAGTCGCGACAGCGGGCCTACGACAACGGCGCCTACTTCGGCGGCGGCATGATGGCGGGCTGCATGGTGGCCATCGGCCTGATGGCTGTCTTAGGCCATCTGTCTTACTTCGCCGAGGCGCTCAATCAGTCGTTTGGCTCGCTCTATGGCCATAACAACGCCTCGGGGGTGCTCATAGGCTCCTACCTGAAGAGCTACGTCAACATCGCCCTGCAAATCCTGGCCATCGCCATGATGGCCCTCTACTTCGGCGACGGCGGCCATCTGGCGCCACGCCTGCGCACCGCCGTCCGCACGGTGATGATTGCCGCCCTCGTGGTGCTCGTGCTCACCAGCCAGCCCCATCTCTCTACGGTGGCTATCTGCACCCTCGTCATCGTCATTACCCGCCCGCTGCCGCTGGCGTTCTATGCCCTGGCCTGCGCCTATCTCTTCCCCTTAGGCAGCACCGCTGGCATTCCCAGCCTGCTGCACTGGTGCGCCGGTCTGCTGATTATTCCGGCGGCCACCTGCTTCCGCCGCCTGGCCAGCCAGTGGCAGCGCACGGTCATCTGTCTGCTGGCGCTGGTCATTGCCGCCACGATGGTCTACAAAATGGGCGTCTATGCCTACGGCGAGAGCGAGCCGCGCACCAGCACTTTCACCCCCGCACTGCCGGGCACGCTGAACACCCTGACCGACAGCGAGCGGGCGCAGCGCTACCGCAACGAGGTGGCGCGGATCATGGAGTATGGGCGCGGCAACGACCTCCTGCTCATTGCCAACCAGGCCTCAGAGCTGTATTATGCCACGGGCAAGCTGCCGTTCCTCGGCAACACGCAGACGGGCGCCTACACGGAGGACGCCCTGACGGCACGTCTCGACGACCAGCTGAATTTCTACGGTGGCCGGCTGCCGCTGATTGTCTTCATCAACCGTGGCCACGACAGCGACGACATGGCCCAGTTCCGCAAATACCTGTTCCCCTGGATGGACAGCCACCGCTATACGCCCGTCTACCACGATGACGATATTTCAATATATGTGGACTGTGCGCGTAAGGACTAAGTAATATAAAGACCGCTATGTACATAAAACTTTCAGGAAAGGACGGTGCGCTGCACCGTCTGGGCAAAGAGATACAGAACGTGTTCCAGAACCTGTTTAAGCAGCGCGGCAAGTGGCGTCGCAAGGCTTTGGAGGTGGCACCCTACTACAGTGATGTGGCGCCGCGGGCTACCAACGCCAGGAAGCAGATTATCTGCATGTACGACGGCCGCATGGACCACGGCGGCATTGCCGACCGCCTGCGCGGCGTCATCTCGGCCTACGACGTGGCGAAACAGATGGGCTACGACTTCCGCATCTATTTCGACCACCCCTTCCGCTTGGAAGACTACTTAGAGCCCAACCTGGTTGACTGGCGTATCGCCAAAGAGGAGCTGTGCTATAACCCCGAGGACGCCGAGGCAATGTTCTGCGGCAGCAACGGCACGTGGGTAGAGCCGTTCTTCCAGCGCCTGTGGTTCAAGAAGCGGTTTCGCGAGGCCAACAAGCAGCTGCACGTCTACACCAACGCCCTGCTGCTGCCCCGCAGCAAGCGTTACGGCGAGCTCTTTCAGGAGCTCTTCCGCCCCTCCGCCCGCTTAGAGCAAGCCCTCGACGCACAGCTCCAGCGCATTGTCACTAGCCATCATATCACAAACCTCAAATCTCAAGCCTCAAATCTCAAGCCTCAAATCTCAAGCCTCAAACCTCACTACATCACCATCTCCCTGCGCTTCATCGGTCTGCTCGACGATTTCACCGAGCGCGACGGCAAGCACATAGCCCCCGAGGAGCAGCAGCGCCTGATGGACCGCTGCGTAGCCAAAATCCGTGAACTCTACGACCAGCGTGCACAGGGCAAGCCCGTGCTGCTGACGAGCGACAGCACGCGCTTCCTGCGCTATGCCGCCGAGCGTCTCGACTTCGTGCGCTACATTCCCGGCGACGTGGTGCATATCGACTATCAGGACGCCACCAGCGACGACATCAACATGAAGCTCTTCGTCGACATGCTCATGATCAGCCGCGCCGACGAGGCTTTCCTGCTGCAGACCGGCGGCATGTACAACAGCGGCTTTCCCCGTCGCGCCGCCCAGATTACGGGTATTCCCTTCCACCACGTCCGCTTTTAACCTACATTAATCATAGTAATCTGAATTGTTCACGGAAATTGTTCGACAACAAAGGAAGTGCTTGAATATAATTACTATGAATCATGTAGTCTAACAACTAAATTTATCGTCATCATCTAAACTACGTTACAACATACTGAATATCAGTATGTTAGAGAAGTAACGACGGAGTGATTACAAGATAAATCTTCGTCACTACTGTAAATTATGGAACTGCTTGGCAGGGCAGGTGTTGCTGTTAAGGGCAAACGTGAGACGACAGAAATTTTGAGGGAATATTTTACTCTTTCTTCTTTTGTTTCGTTTTTTTTGCTATCTTTGCACACAAAAACTACAAATATTTCTATATATATATAAATATTGTAACAATGAAAAAAACGATTATTTTCGGCAACATCATCACGATGGATGAAAAGCGCCCCTTTGCCAAGGCTGCATTAGTGAAGAACGGCGTATTTGCCTATATCGGCAGTGCAGAAGAAGCGAAGAAACTCGCAGGCGCAGATGCGCAGGTGTTGGATTATGGTGACAACTATATTTATCCCGGATTCCTTGAGTCGCACAGTCACGGCCATCTGGCCGGAGACCGCTTTATCGGACAGGCTAACTTAGGCCAGGTGGGCTTGACCGACTATGGCAAATACCGCGAAATCATTAAGGAATTTATTGCGAAGAATCCACACCGCCAACTCTATATGGCAGCAGGATGGGTGGAGAATGACGAATACGTCACCAAGGCTTATCTGGATGACATCTGCACGGACAAACCTCTGATTATGCAAACGGGCGGTGGGCACTCCATGCTGCTCAATACCAAAGCACTTCAGTGGGCCGGCATTGATGCGGCATACGCGAAGAGATATGGCTATGACATGGTACACGTAGACAAGAATGGCAACCCCGACGGCTACATCTGTGAAAATCCCCTGATGGATATCATCGCCATACTCCCCTCTTCAGTGGAGGATGCCAAAAACTATTTGCTTGCATGGCAGAATTTCGCCCTGCAGAATGGCTATACAGCCGTAGCCGACGCTGGTGCGGAGCTCTTCTGCAAGAATTGTCCTCAGGCCTATCATGAACTGGAGAAGGAAGGCAAACTGAAAATGCGTACCTACGCTTATATGTATGTTACCGACAATGTTGTCGACCCGAAGGCAGAGATTGCCCGCATTGCCGCACAGCGTGCTGAGTTAAGTGGTGAGTATTTCCATATTGTCGGAGCTAAGGCGTTCCTCGATGGTGTGACCGAGGCACACACGGGTTGGCAGAACCAGGATTATCTTGACCAGCCCGGCTATCACGGTGTGGAGCGCTTCAACGACCACGATAAGATGGTTCAGCTGATTGTTGAAGCCGACAAGGAGGGCATGTCTGTTCATGTACACTCAGAGGGTGGTGGTGCTACCCATTTCATGCTGGACTGTATTGAGGATGCAGAGAAGATTACTGGAAACCTTGATCAGCGCAACGTGCTGGCCCACCTGCACTTCGTCACCGACGAGGACATCCGCCGTATGGGTGCAACAGGCTCCATACCTGCTGTTCCACCCCTGTGGACTGCAACGATTCCTGGAGGTCCTTACGAACAGGAGGTTTCCTACGTCGGTAAGGAACTGACAGACCAGGCCTATCCCATCAAGTCGTTCTATGATGCAGGTGCCAACGTGGTATTCCATTCCGACTATCCCGTCTCGCCGATGATGAATGTCAAATTCAGCATTTATACGGCAGAAACGCGCTCGGCTCCAAAGGACATGTTGGGCGGGATATGCCAACCGCGTAATGTCAAGGAGGCCATCACCCGCGAGCAGTCGCTGCGTGCCATGACTATCAATGTGGCCCGTCAGTGGCACCAGGAGCATCGCATGGGTAGCATTGAGTTCGGTAAGATTGCCAATATGGCAGTATTTGATTGCGACTTCCTGCACGACGACATCGAGAAGGTCGCACAAGCTAATATCGTTGCCACGATCGTTGATGGCGAAGAAGTTTATAAAGCATAAGAATATGGTACAAGATTTATATGTTTTGATGATTACGGCTGCGGTAGTCAGTATTGTTTTTAAGTTTTTTAAACAGCCAGTAGTGTTGGGGTACATCGTTGCTGGTGTCCTGGTTGGCCCGCATTTGTTTGGCGAGACCCTTGTGAATCCGGACAACGTGAAGCAATGGGGCGACATTGGTGTGTTGTTTGTATTGTTCTGCATCGGTCTGGAGTTCCGCTTGAAGAACCTCATCAACAGCGGAAAAGTGGCAGCAATAGGTGCATTAACCATCATCGCGGGCATGATGCTCTTTGGCTATCTTGTGGGAGTGGATGCTCATTTAGATATGGTGAACTCCCTGTTTTTGGCGGGCATGCTTTGTATGTCGAGCACCACTATCGTGATGAAAGCCATCGACGAGGCAGGTTTGAGCAAGGAACGTTTCGTCAAGGGAGCGACCAGTATTCTGATTGTGGAGGATGTGGTGGCGGTGGTACTGATGGTATTGCTCTCCAGTATAGCCATCCGCCATCAGTTTGAAGGTGCCGAGTTGGCCAGCAAAATTCTCAACCTGGCCATTACCCTCACGGCATGGTTCATCAGCGGCATACTGATCATCCCGACACTGATACGCATATTAAAGAAACATTTGAATGACGAGACGCTGATCATCCTCGCCTTGGGTCTGTGCCTGGGTATGGTGCTGACGGCAGAGGAAGCAGGCTTCAGCAGCGCTCTCGGAGCCTTCGTGATGGGGTCTATCCTTGCCGAGACCGTAGAGGCGCATCGTATCGAAAAGCTGATGACACCGCTGAAGAATGTCTTTGCTGCCATCTTCTTCATCTCTGTGGGCATGCTGATCGACCCGTCGTCATTGGCGGAATATTGGTACAGCGTCCTCTGGGTCAGCCTGGTCATTGTCGTCGGAATGATTCTCTTCGGCACTTTGGGTTGCTGGTGGGGTGGTCAGACGATGCGCGACTCCATGCTGACCAGTTTCTCATTCGTCCAGATTGGCGAGTTCTCGTTCATCATCGCTTCACTGGGTACCAGCTTGGGCGTTCTCAATCCCATCATCTATCCTATCATCGTGGCATCCAGTGTGGTGACAACCTTCCTCACTCCATATATTATGAAGGCTGCCGTGCCATGCTATACGTTCCTTTACAATCACGCTTCAGATTCCTTGCGGGCTAAGATTGATCACCGCGAGCGGCAGGTGGCAGAAGCAGAGGCGGCTACGTCATCCGGTGACAAGAGCTCATTTGCAGAAAAGGTTCGACATGCCGTCAGGCATACATTCATCACGAAGCGTCTTGTCAATCTGTTTATCAAGAACATGAGTGCTCATGACGAAAACGCGTGACAAAACTGATAACCCATTCCATAACAGATTCTATAATGCACATAACATATGCAGACAAGATTCAAAAAAAAAGTTAAGCTCTTTGACATTGGTATCACTGCCGTGGCGGGAATGCTCTCGGTAGGTGTTATGCTATATGCCATTGTTTACTTCGGCCTGAGGGAGGCGTGGCCCGAGCTAGTACTCGACCTGTTTTATATTGCCTGTCTGGTGATGATCGGGATGTACTTCTTCAACAGTAGTCGCATCACCACACATCAGTTCAACTACTGGTGTTCCGTCTTTGTGGGAATCACGGTGTTGCTGCGAGACATTCTTTTCGCGCCGCCACTGGCCTATTACTCGCTCAAACTGGCGTGTCTTACGCTGTCGGTGCTGCTGCTCTGCACGCTCACCTATTTCTATGCGCTCAAGGACTGGCAACCCTACACCAAGCGCAACCTATGGATAATCTGCATCATCGACATACTCATTGCCATACTCTACAATGTAGACATCTATCTGGAGCCTGCCAATGAGTACACCGACTATCAGCTGACGGAAATATGGATACGACCCACCATCACCTACGGCCTCGTGGCCTGTTTCACAACGGAAAGATCATAATTTTATAAGCATTATTAAATTAAAATAATTACGAAAAGAAAGTATGCATGGATGCTCGCCGCCATTCTTATCTGCCGTGCAAGCGACTTTGTCGATGACCCCATTTTTCCCGTCTTGCCTTCTATTTATGGCCATTCTGCGTTAATTCTCCAAAATCCGTCTTTCGTTACAGACTTTTTCCGTAACTTTGGCTTTGTCGAAGTTACTGGCACTCGGAAAAGCAAAAGAAAAACAAGTTTTCCTTTTGCTTTTCTCTCGTTTTTTCGTAACTTTGCAGCCTAAAAGAAACGAAATACGTATTTTATACTTTATGGAACCCAAGAACTTTAAACGTATCACCGTGACGTCGGCCCTGCCATACGCCAACGGTGGTGTACACATCGGTCATTTGGCCGGCGTCTACGTGCCGGCCGACATATATGTGCGCTATCTCCGACTGAAGAAGCGCGAAGTGCTGTTTATCGGCGGCTCCGACGAGCACGGCGTACCCATCACCGTGCGCGCCCGCAAGGAGGGTATCACCCCGCAGGACGTTGTAGACCGCTACCACAAGATGATTAAGGACTCGTTTGAGCAGTTCGGCATTTCGTTCGACATCTACAGCCGCACCACCTCGGAGACCCATCATAAGTTTGCCGCCGAGTGGTTTCGCAAGCTCTACGACGAGGGCAAGCTGGTAGAGGAGACCACCAAGCAGCTCTACGACGAGGAAGCCAAGCAATTTCTGGCCGACCGCTATGTTACTGGCGAGTGCCCCTACTGCCACTCTCAGGGTGCCTATGGCGACCAGTGCGAGAAGTGCGGCCGCGACCTCAGCCCCACGGAGCTGATCAACCCCAAGTCGACCATCAGTGGCTCTACGCCCGTGCTGAAGGAGACCAAGAACTGGTATCTGCCGCTCAACGACTATCAGCAGTGGCTGAAGCATTGGATCCTGGAGGAGCACAAGGAGTGGCGTCCCAACGTCTACGGCCAGTGCAAGTCGTGGCTCGACATGGACCTGCAGCCCCGCGCCA
>CAMHKU010000013.1 GCA_946185805.1 uncultured Prevotellaceae bacterium
CTGCGCTGTCGGCAGGTTGCGGATAATCATTTAAGATAGTTAACGCCACTGATGCGTTAATTTACTTGATGTATTTCTTGCCGTCTTTGATGTAGAATTGGTGGCGCTTGGGGGTGGCTATGCTGCGCCCCAGCAGGTCAAAGGATTTACTATTTACGGATTTACTATTTACTATTTTGGTGATGCCTACAGGCGTGGCGGGGAAGGCGATGTTGGCGTAGCCGATGACGCCCTTGGTGTCGGTAGCCTCGAAGAGCAGCAGCAGGTAGTTGCCGGCCTTCCAGGGCTTCAGCGAGAAGGTGATGCCTGTGGTCTCGCCGGCCTTGAGGTAGGCACCCTCCGGCAGGTCCACCGTCAGGCGGTCGTAGAGCATGGGGTCGTTGAGCACGGCATTGTAAGCCGCCTCGCCACTGAGGTCTTCGGTGCAGTAGGGACGTATGAGCAGCTTGCCCTGATATTCTGCTGCACCCAGGTTCTTGATATACATCGTTATGTCGTTGGCAGTACCTACGGCCCCCGTGCCACCAGTTACCTCGGCCTTGACAATCTCAAACTGCGCAGCGGGCATGGTGCGCACGGTGACGGTGCCGCTCTTCACGGTCTTCTCGAAATACATGTCCGGGCGGCCTATGAGCTGCCAGCCGGCGTAAGTGCCGTCGGCCTTCTTCCTGCGCACGCGGATGTAGAGGCGCTCCGTGCGGTCGGCACCCAGGTCGAAAGGCATGGCGCTGAAGTTCACATTATAGTACAGTCCGCTCTTGAACTCCTGCTCTAAGGGCCGGTTGTCAACGGCGGTGTAGGTGCCGTCGGCGTTGAGCGTGAACAGCTGCACCTGAGCCGTGAGGGCGGGGTAGCGGAAGTCGTTGTAGGTGATTTGCGCGTTCATGACATTCTGCTCCGACCAGTAGTTGCAGTACGGCAGGAACAGCGGCTCCTCGGTGGCGGCGGTAGTGCCGGCGGTGGGTTTCCTGATGCCTACGACGGCGTCCTGGTTGTAGTTGAACCCGGAGCCGTCTTCCAGTGCCCGCTCGCCCGACTGGTTGGGCTCGAGCACGGAGAGTGAGAAGTACGTGTCAGACAGGCCCTGCCATCCCCAGTTGATGTGGAACTTGCCCTGGCCGTCGTAGCCGTCGCAGACGAAGCAGTGGCCGCCGCGGTCGGAGGTGCCGCCATAGACCACGGGTCGCCCCTCGGCCACCTCGGTGTAGATCATGTTCTCCCACTCGTCGATGGTATAGTTGAAGCGGCTGACGAGGCGCGCGCCCTTGTCGTAGTTGAAGTAGTTGCGCAGGGCGATGGCCACATGGGCGTCATCGCTGAGCGACGTCGTGGTGCTGTAGCTCATCTGTACGGCCTGTCCGCAGTAGCGCATCAGTGTGGCCACGGCCTTGCGCTGGGCGGCGGTGACATCGGCCAGCAGCTGGCGCTCGCCAAGGATGGGATCGGCGGGGCCGAGGTAGGCATTACGCATGTTGCCCCAGTCGAAGGTGGTGGCAGGCAGGGCGTCGAAGGTGAAGCTTTCGGTCACGCCGTCGGCCATGTTGCTCACCTCGTCGGTATAGGCGGGGATGACGGCCGTAGGCTCCTGCGGCCACTGGTGGTAGTTCATCACCTGAGCCATGGCCGTGGCCACACAGCCGGTGACATAGCGCTGACCTATATAACCCTTTACCTTACCATTATATATAGGGCACTCGTCGTTGTAGGGCGCTTCCTGTGCCCAGGTGGTCTTCAGCAGCGGCTCCACGGCGGGGCGCCGGTCGCTCTCCCGGGCGGGGGCTGCGATGGCTGTGTTGCCTAAAGCACTGATGGCCTCGCTGTAAGTATTGAGCCAGGCGCGCAGGGCCTCGGGCATGTCGGCGGCCGAGAGCTGGCTGCTGGTGCTGTAGCCCAGGACGGGCAGGGCGCGCTCGTCGCCGCTGGCAATGACGAAGCCGCCGCCGGCCACGTTGAAGGCGTAGACGCGGTCGTTGCCGACGGCCACGGGCGCCAGCTGCGGGCGCTGCTTCATGGCCTGGCGGGCACCGTTCTCGGCGGGTGCCGACTGCAGGAACTTGATGGCGCGCTCCATAGCCTCCTGCTGGCTGATGGCCTGTGCGCTGACGGTCAGCACGACGGCCAACAGTAATAATAAGGTAGATGTTCTTTTCATATTTCTGTGTAGTTATCTAGTTAGCACATGACGGTGCAAAGGTACTAATTAAACTGACAACGCAAAGCAAATTCAGCGAATTTTTTCACGTAAATGTAGCAAAGAGTTAAAAATTAAAGAAATTGTTTGGCTGTTTGCCGAAAAGTTCGTACCTTTGCAGCCCAAAAGTGTGTGACAATGTGTAGTTTAGAGCGTTATAAGATTGATTTGAAGGGTCTTACGGAGGAGGTTACAGCCTTTGAATGGGACGTGGACAAGCAGTTTTTCGACGCCTTAGACCAGACGGAGGTAAACGATGGAGCATTGCATGTGTCGCTGTCTATACGCAAGGCATCCGGCTTTTTTGAACTCCTGTTTCATGCCGTCGGCACTGTCAGCATACCGTGCGACCGCTGTCTCGACCCCATGGACCAGCCTATAGAGGCTGACAACCGGCTGGTGGTCAAGCTCGGTAGCACACCCTCAGAGGATGATGACACCGTGACCGTTGACGAGGACGAAGGCGTAATCGACACGGCGTGGTTCATCTATGAGTTGATAGCATTGGCCATCCCCATCCAGCATGTGCACGAGACTGGTAAGTGTAATCCTGCTATGACGCAAGCTCTGGAAGAGCTGTCGGCCGACCGAAGCGGCGATGCGGAGTCCACCAAAGCCATTGACCCCCGATGGGAAGCGCTTTTAAAATTGAAAAATTAAAAAATTAAAAGGTGGCGGCGGGTAAACTGTTAGCCCCAAAGTTAAAGAGCGTGAAGAATTTGCTTGCGCTCTGACGGAAAGAAAATTGTAAATAGTAAATCGTTAAATAGTAAATCATCATGGCACATCCTAAAAGAAGACAATCGAAGACTCGTACCCTGAAGCGTCGTACCCACGACAAGGCAGTAGCTCCCACACTGGCAGTATGCCCCAACTGCGGTGCTTACTATGTGTACCACACAGTATGCCCCACCTGCGGTTACTACCGTGGTAAGGTAGCTATCAAGAAAGAGGACGAAGTAGCAGAATAATGAGTAGGACGAACGCGATTATCACTGGCATTGGCGGCTATGTGCCCGACTACATCCTCACCAATGAGGAGTTGTCGCGGCTGGTAGACACCAACGACGAGTGGATTATGACGCGTGTGGGCATCAAGGAGCGTCGTATACTGGTGGAGGAAGGCCTAGGCACGAGCTACATGGCTCGCAAGGCTGCCAAGCAGCTGATGAAGAAGACCGGCACCGACCCTGACAGCATCGACGCCCTGATAGTGGCCACCTCGACGGCCGACTACAAGTTTCCCTCTACGGCGAGCATCGTCTTAGGCAAGTTAGGACTGAAGAACGCCTATGCCTACGACTTCTGGGCCGCCTGCTGCGGATTCCTCTATGCCTTAGATCAGGCAGCGATGATGATACAGTCGGGACGCATGAAGAAGATTATCGTCATTGGCGCCGACAAGATGTCGTCGGTCACCGACTACAAAGACCGGCAAACCTGTCCGCTCTTTGGCGACGGTGCCGCCGCCGTGCTCGTGGAGGCTACCGAGGAGGAGAACGTCGGCGTGCAGGACTCTTACTTCCGCTGCGACGGCAAGGGACTGCCCTTCCTCCACATGAAGGCCGGCGGCTCTGTCAGTCCTCCCAGCCACTTCACCGTCGACCACCGTCTGCACTACCTCTATCAGGAGGGGCGCACGGTGTTCCGCTATGCGGTGACCAACATGAGCGAGGACTGCGCACTCATTGCCGAGCGCAATCATCTGGATAAGGACAACATCCGCTTTGTGGTGCCCCATCAGGCCAACATGCGCATCATTGAGGCCGTGGCCAAGCGTCTGGACCTGTCGATGGACCAGGTGATGGTCAACATTGAGCACTACGGCAACACCTCGGCGGCCACCATCCCCCTGGCACTCTGGGAGCACGAGCACCTGCTGAAGAAGGGTGACAACTTGATACTCACTGCTTTTGGCGCAGGCTTTGTCCACGGAGCAAGTTATCTGAAATGGGCCTATGACGGAGAACAAAACGCATAAAGCCGGATTCGTAAACATCGTTGGCAACCCCAACGTAGGTAAAAGTACGCTCATGAACCAACTGGTTGGTGAGCGTATTTCGATTGCTACCTTCAAGGCGCAGACCACGCGCCACCGCATCATGGGCATTGTCAATACCCCCGACATGCAGATTGTGTTCAGCGACACGCCGGGCGTGCTGAAGCCCAACTACAAGCTGCAGGAGTCGATGCTTGCCTTCTCGGAGTCGGCATTGACCGATGCCGACGTGTTGCTCTACGTCACCGACGTGGTGGAGAATCCCGAGAAGAACATGGCGTTTCTGGAGAAGGTGCAGCGGATGGATATCCCCGTGCTGCTACTGATTAATAAGATTGACAGCCTGAAAGCCTCCCCTGGGGAGGCCCTTGGCGACATCGTCGACAAGTGGCACTCGCTGCTGCCCAAGGCGGAAATCCTGCCTATCTCGGCCAAGAATAAGTTTGGCATCGACCTGCTGCTCAAGCGCATCCAGGAACTGCTGCCCGAGAGTCCGGCGTTCTTCGACAAAGACCAGCTGACGGACAAGCCCGCCAGGTTCTTCGTCTCGGAGATTATCCGCGAGAAGATTCTGCTCTACTACGACAAGGAGATTCCCTATAGCGTCGAGGTGGTGGTGGAGCGTTTCAAGGAGGACGACCGCAAGATTGTTATCAACGCCGTCATCTATGTAGAGCGCGACAGCCAGAAGGGTATCATCATTGGTCATCAGGGTGTGGCGCTGAAGAAGGTGTCTACCGAGGCACGTAAGGCCTTGGAGAAATTCTTCGACAAGCACATCTACCTGGAACTCTTCGTTAAGGTGGACAAGGACTGGCGCTCGTCGCAGCGCGAACTCGACAACTTCGGCTACAACCCGGAGTAGACGCTATGTAAGTGAAGAGTGAAGAATGAAGAGTGAAGAGTGAAGAATTTGCTGCCGCCATACCTGCGGCGGTGTAATTAAGAATAATATTATGAGAAAAATCGTGATGTTCGTGGTGCTGCTGGTGTCGTCGCTGACCGCTGCAGCACAGCAAATGGAAGAGGGAATGTTTGCCGTTCAGCCCAAGGTGGGACTGAATTTCGCCACGCTGAGCGATGCCGACAAGGGCATTGCCGACCTGCACTTTGGCGTTGAGGCCGAGTATATGGCTACCGACCACTTTAGTCTGGGTATAGGAGCGCTGGTGTCGAACCAAGGTGGCAAGTACGATTACTTTGATGCGCAAACTAATGAGAAGCAGAGTTACAAGGTAGACCTCGACTATGTGCAAATTCCCATCCTTGCCAGCGTTTACCTGCTGCCGGGACTGGCCATCAAGGTTGGCGTGCAGCCGGGCTTCAAGATGCGCGCCAAGGCGAAGTTTGACGACCATACCGTCGACCTCGACAAGATGTATACGATTGAGAGCACCCTCTTTGGCGAGGAAGTCAAGGTGAGTAAGTTCGACCTCTCCATTCCCGTCGGCCTCTCTTATCAATATAGCAACATCTGCGTGGATGCCCGCTACAACTTCGGACTGCTCAAGGTCGTCAACGTCGGCGAGGCTTTCTACAACCGCTGCTTCATGCTCTCCGTAGGCTATAAGTTCGTATTCGGAGATTAAAGGTATTGCCGTTTCCCACCGACAGTCGATTGACAGCACACCGTGACACCACAAATAAAATTCGTACTTTTGCATTCAGATTGAAAAAACATTGATACAATTATGGGAAACTTGGTAGCCATCGTGGGCCGTCCGAACGTGGGAAAGTCCACACTCTTTAACCGTCTGACAAACTCCCGTCAGGCCATCGTCAGCGATGAGGCCGGCACCACGCGCGACCGCCAGTATGGCAAGTGCGAATGGTGTGGCCGTGAGTTCTCCGTCGTCGATACCGGCGGCTGGGTGGTCAACTCTGACGACATCTTCGAGGAAGAGATCCGCAAGCAGGTGCTCGTGGCCACTGAGGAGGCCGACCTCGTGCTCTTCCTCGTCGACATCAAAAACGGTGTCACCGACCTCGACCAGGACGTGGCACGCATCCTCCGCGGACAGGGTGGCAAGAGCGCACGTAAGGGCAGCCTGCCGCCAGTGCTGCTCGTGGCCAACAAGGCCGACGACGGCAAGGATCTCTATTACCAGTACGACTTCTACAAGCTCGGCCTCGGCGACCCCTACTGCGTGAGCGCTGCCACAGGCTCCGGCACTGGCGACCTGCTGGACAAGATTCTGGAGCTGCTGCCCGAGAAGCCGAAGGACGATGCCGAGGACGGCATACCCCGCTTCGCCGTCGTCGGGCGGCCCAATGCCGGCAAGTCGAGCCTGATCAATGCCTTCATAGGCGAAGACCGCCACATCGTGACCGACATCGCTGGCACCACGCGCGACAGCATCTATACCCGCTACGATAAGTTTGGCTTCGACTTCTACCTCGTCGACACCGCCGGCATCCGTCGTAAGAACAAGGTCAGTGAAGACCTGGAGTTCTACAGCGTCATGCGCAGCATCCGCTCTATCGAGAACAGCGACGTCTGTATCCTCATGATTGACGCCACCCGAGGCATCGAGGCGCAGGATATGAACATCTTCCAGCTCATCCAGAAGAACAACAAGAGCCTGGTAGTGGTGGTCAACAAGTGGGACCTCGTAGAGGACAAGTCGCAGGAGGTCATCAAGACCTTTGAGTCGGCTATCCGCGAGCGCATGGCGCCGTTCGTCGACTTCCCCATCATCTTTGCTTCGGCACTTACCAAGCAGCGTATCTTCAAGGTTCTGGAGACGGCTAAGGAGGTGTACCTCAACCGCAAGGCGCGCATCGGCACGACGAAGCTCAACGAGGTGATGCTGCCGCTGATAGAGCAGACGCCGCCGCCGTCGGTCAAGGGTAAGTATATCAAGATTAAGTACGTCAGCCAGGTGCCCGACACGCAGATTCCCACCTTCGTCTTCTACGCCAACCTGCCGCAGTATGTCAAGGAGCCTTACAAGCGGTTCCTCGAGAACAAGATCCGCGAGAACTGGACGCTTACCGGCTCGCCCATCAACGTGTTTATCAGGCAGAAATGAGTGGGGCTGTGGGGCGGCTGGGAGTATTGGGGCTTCTGGGGCTTCTGGGGCTTCTGGGGCGACTGAGGCGGCTGAGAGCACTGGGGCGGCTGAGAGCAGTGGGGCTTCTGGGCTTTGTTGCTGGGGTGCTGGCTGTTTTGGCTGTCGGTTGTAGCAAGGTGTCGCCCGAGCAGGCGGCATCGCTGGCTGCGGAAGGCTATTACGGACATTTGGCGCGCGGCGAGTACCGGCAGTTTTTCGAGGGTAGGGTAGGGGCCGACTCCCTGCCTGCCGGCTATCGTGAGCAGTTGCTCGCGGGCTATGAGCAGTTTGTGGCACAGCAGCAGCATGCCCATCAGGGCATACACCGTGTCAGCGTGAGCAATGCCCAGCGCGATACGCTCACGGGCACTGTCAACGTCTTCCTCATCCTGGCCTATGGCGACAGCATCAGCGAAGAGATTGTCGTGCCGATGGTGGAGCGCGGCGGCCGCTGGCTGATGAAATAGCGCGCGTTCACCAATCTGTAGGTGCAGGGCTTGAGGGTATGCCAGGGCCGCGCATCATTTCTGCCGTTCTAACCACAGTTGGAAAAACTGGTCATAAACGAAATACTCACCATTCTCCTGTGTGATGAAGTCTTTCTCTATCAGTCCTCTTACTGCGGAGATGACAGAGCTGGGCGATGCCAGATGGTACTTGCGAACAAACTGTCCACTCGAGATGCTTTTCACTCTTTTCTCCGTAGCTATGGCCATAAAGACACCGCGCTGCTTCTCCGACATCTGGCCGACAAGCGTCTGGTAGTGCTCTGTATACAGGTCGAGCAGGTAGTTTATGGCATCATCAATCATGTCTACAGTACAGGCTTCACCGGTGGGTGTGGTGAAGAACAGGACGTTCATGATCCGCTGTAGGCAGGAGGTTACACCGCTGAAGCGGCGATAAACGGCTGGCACCACATCAGAAGCTAACTTCTTGCGTCCCAGTGAGAACTGCCTGGCGGCAAATTCCGCATATTTGTCGACGGAGATAGGCGAAAGGCCCATCGTGATGACCGACTGATAGAACGGCCGTGAGGGCGACATGAAGAATCAAAATAATAATTATCAAAAAAGTGATAATCATAATACTGATAATCAAAAAAGTGATAATCTTAAAAGCAATATGAACGTGGATCCGTGCAAAATCCGACAGTACAATATAAATAAACTGAAAAAAAACGTAACGCTGCCGCCGTTACCGTTTTTTTTTGTAATTTTGCAGCCAAAACTTAGCATACCGGCATGTTCCTGAAGAAATGGCTGACCACCTTCGGTCGTTATATCCAGCTGATGGGTCGCACGTTCGCCGTCCCTGAGCGCATGCGCATGTTCTGGAAGCAGTATGTCAAGGAGATGGCGCAGCTCGGCGTCGACTCCATCGGCATTGTGCTGCTCATCTCGTTCTTCATAGGTGCCGTCATCTGCATACAGATGAAGGTCAACATTGAGAGCCCGTGGATGCCGCGTTGGGTGGCCGGCTACACCACCCGCGAAATCATGCTTCTGGAGTTTTCCAGTAGTATCATGTGCCTGATACTGGCCGGCAAGGTGGGGTCGAACATCGCCTCAGAGCTGGGCACCATGCGCGTGACGCAGCAGATTGACGCCCTCGACATCATGGGTGTCAATTCCGCCTGCTATCTTATCCTGCCTAAGATTCTGGGACTGCTCACTATCATGCCTTTCCTCGTCATCTTCTCCTCGGCCATGGGTATCGTCGGCGCCTACGCCACGGCCTACATCGGCCATATCATGCCGCCCGACGACCTGACCTTAGGTCTGCAGCACTCCTTTGTGCCGTGGTTTATGTGGATGAGTATCATCAAGAGCCAGTTCTTCGCCTTTATCATCAGCTCCGTACCCGCCTATTGCGGCTATACCGTCGAGGGCGGCAGCGTCGAGGTGGGCAAGGCTTCCACCGATGCTGTGGTGACGTCGAGCGTGCTGATACTCTTCTCTGATGTGTTCCTAACCCAGCTGCTGTCATGATAGAAGTCAAGAATCTATACAAAGCTTTTGAGGAGCACGCCGCCGACGGCACGCTCATAGGCACCAAGGAGGTGTTGAAGGGCATCTCCACCGTCTTCGAGGATGGCAAGACCAACCTCATTATCGGACAGAGCGGCTCGGGTAAGACGGTGCTGATGAAAAACCTCGTCGGACTGCTGGAGCCCACCAACGGCCAGATACTCTACGACGGCCGTGACTTCGTGGCTATGTCGAAAAGCGAGAAGGTGCACATGCGCCGCGAGATGGGCATGATCTTCCAGTCGGCAGCTCTCTTCGACTCGCTCAACGTCCTGGAGAACGTGATGTTCCCTTTAGACATGTTCTCGACGATGACGCTCCGCGAGCGCGAGAAGCGCGCCATGGAGTGCCTGGAGCGCGTCAATCTGGTGGGGGCCGAGGCGAAATATCCCGGCGAGATCAGCGGCGGCATGCAGAAGCGCGTGGCCATTGCCCGAGCCATCGTGATGAACCCCAAATACCTGTTCTGCGACGAGCCTAACAGCGGTCTCGACCCGAAGACGAGCCTCGTCATCGACGACCTGCTGCACGGTATCACCAAGGAGTTTGGCATGACTACCATCATCAATACCCACGATATGAACTCGGTGATGGGTATCGGCGAGAATATTATCTTCATCTACGAAGGCCACAAAGAGTGGCAGGGCGAAAGCCACGACATCATGGAGTCGAAGAACACGCGGCTGACGGACTTCATCTTTGCCAGCAACCTGCAGAAGAAGATGCGCGAGGCCGTGCTGGCCAACGGCATCAAGATTTAAGGCTTATCCCAAATCGGTCGTTAGACCGAAGTGTTGTTTTGGTTGTCAATTATTATTCTGTTACACCAAGTTGTCCAAAGTTGTCCAAGTTGTCCAAGTTGTCTTGAAAAAGAAGGATGGTCTTTTTTAAAAAGACAACTTCTGACAACTTCTGACAACTTCTGACAACGTTCCGGCCTACAGACCGATTTGTGCAAAGATAATATTGACACCAAGGACAAATCATAACGCTTTGATGACCGTTTTGGTTTATTATTTTCTACGAGAAAAGTCTTTAGAAGCGTGCAAATTGTATAATTAATCGGAAAACACTTGGGCGTTTGCTAAAAAACGATTACCTTTGCAGCCGACTCTGGGAGCGCGGGCGCCCTCGCCCGCCTGTGATGCGGGCGCGGACGCCCGCGCTCCCAGCGGAACAGCGGTAATAACATAGAAGTTGATTATGGAACAGGAGAGCATAGTACTCAGGGCCGAGGGCCTGGTGAAGCGCTACGGCAAGCGCACGGTGGTTAACAACGTGAACTTCGACGTGCGTCAGGGCGAGATTGTCGGTCTGCTGGGGCCTAACGGTGCCGGCAAGACGACATCGTTCTATATGACCACGGGACTCATCGTGCCCAACGGCGGACATATCTATTTAGGCGATCAGGAGGTGACCGACTTCCCCGTCTACAAGCGTGCACGCGCCGGCATTGGCTATCTGGCACAGGAAGCCTCGGTGTTTCGTAAGATGTCGGTAGAGGACAATATCCTCAGCGTGCTCGAGATGACGGGCAAGCCCCGCGACTACCAGCGACAGAAGCTGGAAGAGCTGATTAAAGAGTTCCGCCTGCAGAAGGTGCGCAAAAACCTGGGCGACCAGCTCTCGGGCGGCGAGCGCCGTCGCACGGAGATTGCCCGCTGTCTGGCCATCGAGCCGAAGTTTATCATGCTTGACGAGCCTTTCGCCGGCGTCGACCCTATAGCTGTGGAGGATATCCAGCACATCGTATGGCGACTGAAATACCGCAACATCGGTATCCTTATCACCGACCACAACGTGCACGAGACGCTCAATATCACCGACCGCGCCTACCTGCTCTTCGAGGGGCGCATCCTGTTCAAGGGCAAGCCCGAGGAGCTGGCCGAGAACCCTATTGTGAAGGAGAAATACCTGGGCTCGAACTTCGTGCTGCAGAAGAAGGACTTCCAAATGCTTGACGAGGAGAAGCGCCGCCGCGAGGCCCAGGAAGAGGAGCAGTAGCGGGCCTGCGCATAAGAGGAACAGTAACGCTTCAACCCTTCACGTGGCGTGTAATTGACTGTGTTGTAGTGTGTTGCGGTGAAGGGTCTGTTGTGTCTGTTCGCTTTTCGCTTTTCAGGCCCGGTGTTTCGAAGGCAACCGCACAGCACGATATTTTTAAACGCAGAGGCGCAGAGTTATAGAGATTTGCGCGTGCCATTAGAGTGGACAGAGGCATGCCAAAGGCATTATAAGAGTACGCAGAGCCATGCGGCAGAATCTCTGCGACCTCCTAAGAATGCTTTAGCATGACTCTGACTATAGCATGAAAACTCTTCATTCTCAGCGTCTCTGCGTTTAAACAAAAAAGTTCTACAAGATTTCGTGTGGATAGATAGCTGTTTTTTGAAAAACAGATAAAAACCAGGAAAACCGATAAAAACCTAAAACTGTCAGCTTACATTGTTTTTCCCTGTTTTTCTTGTTTTTCCCTGTTTTCCCAAAAACGAAGGTATGACCCATACAAAATCTCGTAGAACCAACAAAAATATGAGAAACTTGAATTAGTTATAATTTGTGGATGAAATTTGTGGTTATTTGTGGTTATTTGTGGTTATTTGTGGTAATTTGTTTCAAAACTGGCAAAGTTTCCAACCGCGCAGCACGTAAAATTTCATTAAGGGGTGCTTTTTTCTGAAAGATGCCCATGCCTATGTATTGCTGACGTAGGTCAGCAATACTGCTGACCTACGTCAGGCATTACCAGCAGATAGCTATAGGTGTATGGCCTATACTATACCGAACAGCGCGCGGCGGTCGAGCTAAACTTGAGCACAGGCCGATAGTGCGGGGTAAATGTCTATGCCTCAATGCCGCTTAGTAACCCTTCACCGTAACGCATTGTTAACCAAAATGTTAGGTGGTGTGTGAAGGGTTGAAGAGTTGAAGTGTTCTTTTGATTCGTCTATATTACCTATAGCTAATCTCGTGCTTTCTGGGGCAGGCTTTCACATTGGTTCACCGCGTGGCGCCCCATCAACCAACCATCAGTCAATGCCCATTGCTGCTGCTACAATCTGAAAAAACAATAAAATGTTTGGCCGTCTCAGAATTTATGCTTAATTTTGCACCCCAATTTGAATCTATAATATAAATAAGGTATAAAGAAAGATGAATATCACGTTTGAGAACCCTGACAAGATCAACGGTCTGCTGACCGTTACCATTGAGAAGGAAGACTATCAGGAAAAGGTCGAGAAGACCCTGAAAGACTATCGTAAGCGCGCCCAGGTGCCTGGTTTCCGTCCTGGTATGGTGCCCATGGGCATGATTAAGAAACAATATGGCACTGCCGCCAAGGTTGACGAGGTGAACCGTCTGCTTGGCGACAAGTTGATGGCATATATCCGCGACAACAAGATCCAGATGCTCGGCGAGCCGCTGCCCAGTGATAAGCAGGAGCCCCAGGACCTGGAGAAGGACGGCCCCTTCACCTTTATCTTCGACATTGCCGTGGCTCCGGAGTTCAAGGCCGAGCTGACTGGCGACGACACCATCGACTACTACACCATCACCGTCGACGACAAGCTTATCGACGAGCAGGTGCAGAGATATGCTTCGCAGGCCGGCGAGTTTGTCAAGGGCGAGGTGTTCGAGGGTAACGACACGCTGACTGGCGACCTGCGCCAGCTCGACGCCGAGGGCAACACCATCGAGGGCGGTATCACCGTTGACAGCGCCCAGCTGATGCCCGCCTATATCAAAGCCGAGGACCAGAAGAAACTCTTCGACGGTTGCAAGCCCGGCGACATCATTACCTTCAACCCCAAGAAGGCCTATCCCGACAACGACGCCGAGATTGCCGCCCTGCTGAAGGTGGAGAAGGACCAGGTGAAGGACCTTGACAGCGACTTCAGCTACCAGGTGACGGAGATTCGCCACTTCAAGCCCGCCGAGGTTAACCAGCAGTTGTTCGACCGCGTCTTCGGCGAGGGTACGTGCAGCGACGAGCAGGCTTTCCGCCAGAAGATTGCCGACATGCTGCAGGCTCAGCTCGTGCAGAACAGCGACTACAAGTTCCTGCTCGACGTGCGCGCCTATATGGAGCAAAAGGTGGGCAAGCTGGAGTTCCCCGAGGCTCTGCTGAAGCGCGTGATGCTCAACAACAACAAGGACAAGGGCGAGGAATATGTAGAGAAGAACTTCGAGGGCAGCATCAAGGAGCTGGAGTGGCACCTCATCAAGGAGCAACTCGTGGCTGCCAATGAGATCAAGGTTGACGATGCCGACCTGAAGAATGTGGCTAAGGAAGCCATCCGCGTACAGTTTGCGCAGTACGGCATGCAGAACGTTCCCGACGACGTGCTGGAGCAGTATGCCGACGAGCAGCTGAAGAAGCGCGAGACTGTGGAGAACTTCGTTGACCGCGCTGTCGACGTGAAACTCACCGAGAAACTGAAGACCGTTGTCAAGCTGGCAGAGAAGCAGATAACCCTTGATGAGTTTAACAAAATGATGCGCGGCGAGTAAGCAACAGCAATATTTTTGTGAAAAAATAAAAAAAAGTGGGAAACTTGCATGGTTTCTCACTTTTTTTTGTAATTTTGTATCTCGCAAAGAAAAAGATAACTATGAACGATTTTAGAAAATACGCAACAAAGCATTTAGGCATGGACGGCCTGGCACTCGACGAGGTGATGCGAGTGCAGTCACAGTATTTGAACCCTTACATTCTGGAGGAGCGCCAGCTGAACGTTACGCAGATGGACGTCTACTCGCGCTTGATGATGGACCGCATCATCTTCCTCGGTACACAGATTGACGACTATACGGCCAATACGCTGCAGGCGCAGCTGCTCTACCTCGACTCGGTAGACTCGGGCAAGGACATCTCGCTGTATATCAACTCGCCCGGCGGCAGCGTCACTGCCGGACTGGGCATCTACGACACCATGCAGTTTATATCCAGCGACGTGGCTACCATCTGCACCGGCATGGCAGCCTCGATGGGCGCCGTGCTGCTGGTGGCCGGCCAGGAGGGCAAGCGCTCGGCACTGCCCCACAGCCGCGTGATGATACACCAGCCCTTAGGCGGTGTGCAGGGTCAGGCTTCGGACATCGAGATTGAGGCCAAGGAGATACTGAAGTTTAAGAAAGAGCTGTATACCATCATCTCGGAACATTCGCACACTCCCTACGACAAGGTGTACCAGGACTCCGACCGCAACTACTGGATGACGGCCGAGGAGGCCAAGGAGTACGGCATGATTGACCAGGTGCTTAAGAGGAAGTGAAGATTGAAGGTTGAAGATTGAACATTGAAGATTGAAGATTGAAGATTGAAGATTGAAGAATTTGCTACCGCCATACCTGTGGGTAGTGACGATTGAAGAATTATGAAGAAAGCATGTAGCTTCTGCGGAAGAACGGATAAAGAGGTGCGCCTGTTGATCACAGGCCTCAATGGCTATATCTGTGAGGACTGTGCCGAGCAGGCTTACCGCATTGTGCAGGACAACCTGCGTGAGAACGAGGACCAGAAGACCACCGGCAAGTATAAAGCTAAGAAGGTGCCCAAGCCTAAGGAAATCAAAGACTATCTCGACCAGTATGTCATTGGTCAGGATGAGGCTAAACGCTACCTGTCTGTGGCCGTCTACAACCACTATAAGCGTCTGCAGCAGCCCGTCGACGATGGTGGCGTGGAAATAGAAAAGTCGAATATCATCATGGTGGGCTCCACGGGTACTGGTAAGACGCTGTTGGCGCGTACCATCGCCAAACTGCTCGACGTGCCTTTTACCATCGTCGACGCCACGGTATTTACCGAGGCCGGCTATGTGGGTGAGGACGTGGAGAGCATCTTGACACGCTTGCTGCAGGTGGCCGACTTCAATGTGGAGGCAGCTCAGCGGGGCATCGTCTTCATCGACGAGATCGACAAGATTGCCCGTAAGAGCGACAATCCCTCCATCACCCGCGACGTCAGCGGCGAGGGTGTGCAGCAGGGACTTTTGAAACTCCTGGAGGGCACCACGGTGAACGTGCCGCCAAAGGGCGGGCGTAAGCATCCAGACCAGGATTACATACATGTAGACACGCGCAACATCCTGTTTATCTGCGGCGGTGCCTTCGACGGCATCGAGCGTAAGATAGCACAGCGCATGAATACCCATGTGGTGGGCTACAACTCCGTGCAGAATGTACGTAAAATTGATAAGGAAGACTTGATGAAGTATGTGTCGCCGCAAGACTTGAAGTCGTTCGGACTGATACCCGAGATTATCGGTCGTCTGCCGGTGCTCACCTACCTTAATCCGCTGGACCGTAAGGCTCTGGAACGCATTCTCGTAGAGCCTAAGAACAGCATTATCAAGCAGTATCAGAAGATGTTTGAAATGGACGGCGTGGAGCTGACCTTCACCCAAGAGGCTCTCGACCTGATGGTCGACAAGGCTGTAGAGTATAAGCTTGGCGCCCGCGGCCTGCGCTCCATCGTAGAGAATATCATGATGGACGCCATGTTTGAGACACCGTCAAAGAAAGTAAAGAAATTTGAGGTGACGAAAGAGTATGCCCAGAAACAACTTGACAAGTCGCACCTCGCAGCTTGAATAGAGGTGGGCGGCGGAACCGCCCACCATAGTCCTCACCTTGAGAACAACATTGCCTATGACCAAAAAAACTAATCTTACAGAAGCGCTGAAAAAGTTTTTCGGCTTCGACACCTTCAAGGGCGACCAGCAAGCCATCATCCAGAATGTGCTCGACGGCAACGATACCTTCGTACTTATGCCCACCGGCGGCGGCAAGTCGCTGTGCTACCAATTGCCGTCGCTGTTGATGGATGGTGTGGCCATCGTTATTTCACCGCTGATAGCGTTGATGAAGAATCAGGTGGACGTCATCGCACAGATGAGCGAGCACGATGGCACGGCCCACTACCTGAATTCATCGCTGAACAAGTCGGCCGTCGACCAGGTGAAAGCCGACGTGAAGAATGGCATCACCAAACTGCTGTATGTAGCCCCGGAGTCGCTGACGAAGGAGGACAACGTGGAGTTCCTCAAGACGGTGAAGATTTCGTTTTATGCCATCGACGAAGCTCACTGTATCTCAGAGTGGGGCCACGACTTCCGTCCGGAGTATCGTCGCATACGGCCTATCATCAACGAAATTGGTGCCGCGCCCATCATCGCCCTGACGGCAACAGCTACCGACAAGGTGCGCACAGACATCAAGAAGAACCTGGGCATCCTCGACGCCCAGGAATTCAAATCGTCGTTCAACCGGCCGAACCTCTATTATGAGGTGCGCCCAAAGACGAAGGACGTTGACAAGGAGATTATTAAGTTTATCAAGCAGCATACAGGCAAGAGCGGTATCATTTATTGCCTTTCGCGCAAGAAGGTGGAGGAACTGGCCGAAATCCTGCGCGCCAACGATATCAAGGCGCTGGCCTATCATGCGGGGCTCGACTCTAACGTGAGGGCGCAGACCCAGGACAAGTTCCTGATGCAGGACATCGACGTCATCGTGGCCACCATTGCCTTTGGCATGGGTATCGACAAACCCGATGTGCGCTTTGTCATCCACTACGACATACCAAAGTCCTTGGAGGGGTACTATCAGGAGACTGGCCGCGCCGGCCGCGACGGCCGCGAGGGTATCTGTCTGGCGTTCTACAGTTATAAAGACCTGCGTAAGCTCGACAAGTTTATGGAGGGCAAACCAGTGGCCGAGCAGGATATTGGCCGGCAGTTGCTGCAAGAGACGGCCGCCTATGCCGAGACGAGCGTCTGCCGACGTAAGATGCTGCTCCACTATTTCGGCGAGAATTACGAGAAGGAGAACTGCGGCAACTGCGACAACTGTCTGCATCCGAAAACAAAGATAGAGGCTAAGGACCAGTTGGTGCTGACGCTTCAGGTGATACAGGCTATCAAGGAGAACTTCCGTTCTGACTATGTGGAGGACTTCATCATCGGCCGTGAGACGGAGGAGATAATAGCCCACAAGCACCAAGACCATGAACTCTTCGGCGCCGGCGAGGATATGGACGATAAACTCTGGAGTCCCGTCATACGTCAGGCGCTTATAGCGGGTTACCTGAAAAAAGATGTTGAGAACTACGGACTGTTGAAGCTCACGGCGGCGGGCAAGAAATACTTGAAAGAGCCGGTGTCGTTTATGATTGTCAAAGACCACGAGTACAGCGAAGATCCCGACATGGACGACGACCACGATGGTGGCACGAGTGCCTTGGATCCCGTGCTCAGCGGTATGCTCGTAGACCTGAGAAAGAAATGGTCGAAGAAGCTGGAGCGGCCGCCATACGTCATCTTCCAAGATGTGTCGCTGGAGCAGATGGCTACCGAGTACCCCGTCAACCTGGATGAACTGAAGAGTATCCAGGGCGTCGGCGAGGGTAAGGTGAAACAGCCCTATGCCAAGGAGTTTGTCAATCTGATTAAGCGTTACTGCGAGGAGAACAATATTACCCGTCAGGCTGACCTGCGGGTGCGCACGGTGGCCAAGAAGTCGCTGCTGAAGGTGAAAATCATCCAGAACATCGACCGCCAGATAGCCCTCGACGACATCGCCACGGCACAGAACATCGATTTCGACGACCTGCTCGACGAGGTGGAGGCTATCGTCTACAGTGGCACGAAGCTCAATATCGACTATTTCCTTGATGAGGTGATGGATGAGGACCGCGTAGACGAAATCTACGACTATTTTGCCGACTCCGACACCGACGACCTGGAGACGGCTATCCAGGAACTTGGTGGCGACGAGGACGAGATACGCCTCGTGCGCATCAAGTTCATCAGCGACATGGCCAATTGACAGGGAAGTTGAGATTTGAAGTTTGAGGTTTGAGATTTGAGGTTTGAAATTTGAGATTTGTGTTAAAAAATACCAAGGTTATCATAAATCTCAAATCTCAAACCTCAAATCTCAAATAAAAGTTGTATCTTTGCACGCAATATTTAAAGAAAGGTACAAATTATGGCTTCATTTATTGCAGACAAGATTGTGATGGACGGCCTGACGTTCGACGACGTCCTCCTGATTCCCGCTTATTCAGAAGTACTGCCCAAGACGGTAGAGTTGAAAACCCGTTTCTCGCGTAATATCGCGCTGAACGTACCCTTCGTGACGGCCGCCATGGACACCGTGACGGAGAGCCAGATGGCTATTGCCATTGCCCGTGAAGGCGGTATCGGCGTGATTCACAAGAATATGTCGATTGAGAACCAGGCCCGCGAGGTGGCTATCGTCAAGCGTGCTGAGAACGGCATGATCTACGACCCCATCACCATTCCTCTCGGTTCTACGGTGGCTCAGGCCCTCGACATTATGTCGGAGTATCATATCGGTGGCATCCCCGTGGTTGACGACGACAGGCATCTTGTGGGTATCGTCACCAACCGCGACCTGCGCTTTGAGCGCCGCCTCGACCGTCCCGTCGACGAGGTGATGTCGAAAGACAACCTCGTGACTACACATCAGCAGACTGACCTCTCGGCTGCTGCCGACATCCTGCAGAAGAACAAGATTGAAAAACTCCCGGTGGTGGACAAAGATAACCGCCTCGTGGGTCTTATTACCTATAAGGACATCACCAAGGCTAAGGATAAGCCCATGGCCTGTAAGGACGAGAAGGGCCGCTTGCGCGTGGCCGCCGGCGTGGGCGTCACCAGCGACACCCTCGACCGCATGCAGGCGCTCGTCAGTGCCGGTGCCGACGCTATCGTCATCGACACCGCCCACGGCCATTCTAAGGGCGTCATCGAGAAGCTCCGCGATGCAAAGGCATCGTTCCCCGGCATCGACATCGTTGTGGGTAATATTGCCACGGGGGCTGCCGCCAAGATGCTCGTCGACAACGGCGCCGACGCCGTGAAAGTGGGCATCGGTCCGGGCTCTATTTGCACCACACGCGTCGTCGCTGGCGTGGGCATGCCCCAGTTGTCGGCTATCTACGACGTCTACAGCGCCCTCAAGGGCACCGACGTGCCGCTCATCGCCGACGGCGGACTGCGCTACTCGGGCGACATCGTCAAGGCGCTGGCTGCCGGTGGCTCCAGTGTCATGATGGGCTCTCTCGTGGCAGGCACCGAAGAGTCGCCGGGCGACACCATCATCTACAACGGACGTAAGTTCAAGTCATACCGCGGCATGGGTTCGCTCGAAGCCATGGAGCACGGCTCTAAGGACCGCTACTTCCAGGCCGATACGAAGGACGTGAAAAAGCTGGTGCCCGAGGGTATCGCCGGCCGCGTGCCGTACAAGGGCACTGTTCAGGAGGTCATCTACCAGATGGTGGGCGGCCTGCGCTCGGGCATGGGCTACTGTGGCGCCGCCACCATCGAGGCCCTGCATGAGGCGAAGTTCACGCGCATCACCAATGCCGGTGTCAATGAGTCGCACCCCCACGACATTACCATCACCAGCGAGGCGCCCAACTACAGCCGCCCTAACTCTTAATAGGAAAGGCCCCAACTACAGCCGCCCTAACTCTTAACAGGAAAGGCCCAACTACGCGCCCCAATTCTTAACTAAATAAGGATAATGAAAACAAAAGCCCTGATAGCCGCCCTCATCTTGGCTGCTATCCCCTGTACTGCCGCCTTCGCCGCAGTTCCGTATACTGCGCTACCAGCGCAGTCCGCCACCTCCGATGACCCCGTCGTCATGACCGTAGCCGGCAAGGACGTCACCCTCTCAGAGTTCGAATACTCTTATAATAAGAACAACTCCGAGGGCGTCATCGACAAGAAAACCGTCGATGAGTACGTTGACCTCTTTATCAACTACAAGCTGAAGGTGGCCGCTGCCCTCGACGCCAAGTACGACACGTTGACAAGCTTCCGTCAGGAGTTTGCACAGTATCGTGACCAGCAGCTCTATCCCGCTATGGTCACCAGCGACGACATGCTGCGCGAGGCGCATAACATCTACGACAACACCGTCCGCCAGATAGGACCCGACGGCCTGGTGCAGGTGGCTCATATCCTCCTGCGTCTCGACCAGAAGGCGACAGAGGCTGAGCAGCAGGCTGCCAAGGTACGCATAGACTCCGTTCTCAACGTCTTGAAGCAGGGTGCCGACTTCGCCGAGCTGGCTAAGAAGGTGAGCCAGGATCCCGGCTCCGCCCGCCAGGGTGGGCTGCTGCCTTTCGTGCAGCGCGGACAGCTGGTGAAGGAGTTTGAGGATGTGGCCTTTTCGCTGAAAGACGGCGAATTGTCGGGCATCGTACAGACACCCTATGGCTATCATATCATTCTTTGCAAGGCGCACAAGATGCTGGAACCTTTCGAGGAGCACCGCGAGAGCATCCTCAAGTTTATGGAGCAGCGTGGCATCCGCGAGCGTCTGGCAAAGGCGAAGGTCGACACCCTCGTCAGCCAGTCGAATGGCGCCCTCACTGCCGCCGACGTCATGGACCGCCAGGCCGAAGAGCTCTCGGCAAAGGACTCTGAACTGAAGAACCTTATCCGTGAGTACTACGAGGGCTTGCTGCTCTATGAGATCAGCAACCGCCTCGTTTGGGACAAGGCCGCCAAGGACGAAGAGGGACTGGAGCGCTATTTCAAGGAGCATAAGAAGAAATACAACTGGCCGGAACCTCACTTCAAGGGTATGGCCTACCATGTGAAAGACCCCGCCGACGTGGAAGCCGTCAAGCAGTGCGTCAAGAAGCTGCCCTTCGACCAGTGGGCTGAGGCGCTGCGCTCTACCTTCAATGCCGACTCTGTCATCCGCATCCGCGTGGAGAAGGGTATCTTCAAGAGCGGCGACAACGCCCTTGTCGACAGCGCCGTCTTTAAGAAAGACACCGTCGTCACCAAGCTCAAGGACTATCCCTTCGATGCCGTCTATGGCAAGATACTGAAGAAAGGTCCCGAGGACTATACCGACGTGCGTGGCCTCGTTGTCGCCGACTATCAGGATGAGCTTGAGCGCGAATGGGTGGCCGAGCTGCGACGCCGCTATACGTTCACGGTAAACCGTGAGACCCTTAAGAACGTCAAAACCACGAAAGAATGAAAAAGATTTTAATATCCGCCCTTTCTCTCTGCTTCTTATCCGCTACCGCCGTCCTGATAGGGCTCGTTCCTGTGTCTGCGGCCACCTCGCCTCGTGCCGGTGTCGCTTCCTCGCCTCGGGCTGGTGTCGCCTCCTCGCCCCGGGTCGGCTGTGCTGCGGCGTTGCCGCAGCCTTCCCGCTTTGCCGCTGATTCCGCTGCCGTCGCTCCTGCCTCTGTCATTGACGAGGTGGTCTGGGTCGTCGGCGATGAGGCGATTCTCAAGAGCGATGTTGAGCAGATGCGCCTGCAGGCCGCTCAGGATGGAATCCGCTTCAAGGGTAACCCCGACTGTGCCATCCCCGAGCAGATAGCCGTACAGAAGCTGTTTCTCCACCAGGCGGCCCTTGATAGTATCGAGGTGACGGAGTCGGAGATAGCCTCGGGCGTCAATCAGCAGATAGAGGCGTGGATACAGATGGCTGGTTCGCGCGAGAAACTTGAGGAGTATAAGCGGCAGACCGTTAGCCAGATGCGCGAACAGTTGCACGACGACTATCGCGACCGTATGCTCGTTCAGAAGATGCAGCAGAAACTGGCCGAAGATATTAAGGTGACACCCGCCGAGGTGCGCCGCTATTTCAAGGATATGCCGCAAGACAGTCTGCCCTTTGTGCCTACAGAGGTTGAGGTGCAGATTATCACGCAGACACCGCGTGTCAGCCCCGAGGAGATTAACCGCGTCAAGGACGAGCTGCGCGAGTATACTGACCGCGTGACCAAGGGCGAGACGTCGTTCTCTACCCTCGCGCGCCTCTATTCCGAAGACCCCGTTACCGCCCGCAATGGCGGCGAGCTGGGCTATACGGGCCGCGGCGTGCTCGACCCGGCGTTTGCAGCCGTGGCCTTCAACCTCACTGACCCGAAGAAGATCTCTAAGGTGGTGGAGTCGGAGTTCGGATTCCATATCATCCAGCTCATCGACAAGCGCGGCGACAAGGTCAATGTGCGACATATACTGCGCAAACCAGTCGTCAGTGACTCGGCCATCACCGCCGCCATCAACCGCCTCGACACCCTGGCAACGCAGATACGCTCGGAACAGATTCCGGAGATTCTGCGACGCCAGTTTACTGTCGTGCCCGACAAGTTCACCTTCGAGAATGCCGTGCCCCTTTACTCTGACGACAAGGACACCCGTAGCAACAATGGTCTCATGGCAAATACCAATGAGGAGGGACGCACGTCGAAGTTCCGTATGCAAGACCTGCCCCAGGAGGTGGCCCGCGTCGTCGACACGATGAAAGTGGGACAGATTTCGCAGGCTTTCCAAATGGTCAACGAGCGCGGAAAGACGGTCTGCGCCATCGTCAAGCTGAAGAACCGTATCGACGGCCATAAGGCCACCATTACCGAAGACTTCCAGATTCTGAAGAATGTGGTTACCGCTAAGTTGCGCGAACAGAAGCTTCACAAGTGGGTGGTCGACAAGATTAAAGCTACCTACGTGCGCATAGGCGATGACTACCGCGACTGTGACTTTGAATACCAAGGCTGGATCAAATGACAAAGGATAGTAGTCGCCCCGCCTCCCTGCCCTTAGTGCGGCGTCCCGCCTCACCGCTCTTAATGCGGCGTCCCGCCCTCCTTCCCTTAGGTTGGCTGTGCTGCGGCGTTGCCGCAGTCCTGTTGCTTCTGCTCCTCGCTCCCGCCGCTTTCGCCGCTAAGAAGAAGCAGCGCCCTCGCCGAGCCCCGCAGCAGCAGGATGAGCGCATCTATCTTGTACATGCCGACGTGCTGCACTACGACCAGTGGGTCAATCGTGATGCACAGATTCTCAACGGCAAGGTACAGTTCCGCCACAAAGGAGCCACGCTCCACTGTGACAGCGCGTACTTCTACGAAGCTACTAACAGTTTCGAGGCTTTCGGCCATGTCAAGATGTATCAGGGAGACACACTCTCGCTCTTCTCCGACTACGCTTTCTACGACGGCAACGATCAGATGGCTATCGCCCGTAACAATGTGGAACTGCGTAACCGAAAAATGACTCTTTATACAGACAGCCTGAATTTCGACCGCCTCTACGACAATGCTTACTTCTTTGAGGGGGGCAAGATGGTTGATGGCAACACTACCCTCATCTCTGACTGGGGAGAGTATAATACCAAGACCAAGAAAGCCGTCTTCAACTATGACGTGAAGATGGTCAACAAAGATATGCTCCTCACTACTGATACGCTCTATTATGATACGTTCTCGTCGATGGCAGAGATTGTTGGCCCTACGCACATCCTTTCGGGTAAAAGTCATATCTACTCTGTGCGCGGATTCTATGACACTAAGAACGACCGTGCTCGGCTTCTCGACCGCTCTGAGCTCACCAATCAGGGTAAAAAGCTCGTGGCCGACAGCATCTATCACGATGATAAGGCCGGCGTCAGCAAGGCTTTTTACAACATCGTCTATACCGACACCGTCAACAAAAACAAACTTACTGGCGAGTATGGCGAGTACAATGACCTTACCGGTTATGCCATGTGTACAGAAAGTGCCGTCGTCATGGACTTCTCGCAGCGTGACACGCTCTACATGCATGCTGACACTTTTAAGATATTCACCCATAACATCAATACCGACTCTGTCTACCGTAAGATACACGCGTATAATAAGGTGCGCGCCTACCGTATTGACGTGCAGGCGGTGTGCGACTCACTGGTCTACAATTCCAAAGATTCCTGCATGACCCTCTACAAGGACCCTATCGTATGGAACAACGCGCAGCAGCTCGTGGGTGAGGAGATTCAGGTCTTTATGAAGGATTCTGTCATCGACCATGCCCATGTTGCCAATCAGGCTTTTTCAATAGAGAAAGTCTACAACAAAGAGGGTAGGGGAGAAGAGAATACCTATAACCAGATATCCTCCGACAATATGTATGCCTATTTCAAGAACGGCACCATCTACGAGGCACAGTCAAAAGACAATGTCCGTCTTATCTACTATCCAGTCGATGAGTCCGACACCACTCTGATAGGTCTTAACACCACGGAGACCACAGAGCTGCGCATGTTTATGGAGAACCGCAAAATGAAGAAAATCTGGATGCCTAAGGCTGAGGGTACGCTCTATCCCATGTCTCAGATTCCGCCCGACAAGCGTTACCTTGAAGGGTTCGCATGGTTCGACTATGTGCGGCCTATTGACAAGGATGACATTTTTAACTGGCGCCCTAAAAAGAAAGGTACTGAAATTAAGCCGAGTGCAGGCTCCTCGCGCTCGGGACGCAAAGGCTCCAAGAAGAGATAGCCCTTCACTCAACGCTTCTCACTTCTCACTTTTCACTTTTCACTTCTCACTTTTCACTTCTCACTTCTCACTTCTCACTTTTCACTTTTCACTATTCACTATTCACTAGCGTAGCGCATGGACCTCATCCATCTTCTCCCCGATACCGTTGCCAACCAGATAGCTGCCGGCGAGGTGATTCAGCGACCGGCTTCCGTTATCAAGGAGCTGGTAGAGAACGCCGTTGATGCTGGTGCAAAGACGGTGCGTGTGATTGTCGTTGACGCTGGGCGCACCACCATCCAGGTTATTGATGACGGCCACGGCATGTCAGAGACCGACGCCCGCCTGGCCTTCGAGCGCCACGCCACGTCGAAAATCCGGCAGGCCGACGACCTCTTCGCCCTCCACACCATGGGCTTCCGTGGCGAGGCGCTGCCTTCCATTGCCGCAGTGGCGCAGGTGGAACTTACAACACGTATGTCCGATGACGAGATAGGCACACGACTCACTCTGGCTGCCTCCAAGGTGGTGTCTCAGGAACCTGTCTCCTGTCCCGTGGGCTGCAACTTCAAGGTCGAGAACCTCTTCTATAACGTTCCCGTGCGCCGTAAGTTCCTCAAATCTAATGCTACGGAGCTTAACAATATTATTACGGCTTTTCAGCGCATAGCTCTCGTCTATTCTGATATTGCTTTCTCCCTGCATAGCAATACTACACAGGGCGGCTCATTGCATGCCGACCATGGCAACGAATTGTTCAACCTCCGTGCAGGTTCGCTCTTGCAGCGTATCACCGACATCTTTGGCAAGCGCTTCGCTCAGGATCTCCTGCCCCTTGATGTCAATACTGCCATGGGGCATATCACAGGATTCGTGGCTAAGCCCGAGGCTGCCAAGCGCAAAGGAGCACTGCAGTATTTCTTCGTCAATGGCCGCTATATGCGCCATCCTTATTTCCATAAAGCGGTGCTCACGGCCTACGACCGTCTCATTCCTGAGGGGATGCAGCCTCAGTATTTCATCTATTTTGACGTCGCTCCCGCCGACATCGACGTCAATATCCACCCTACGAAAACCGAGATAAAGTTCGAGAACGAGCAGCCCGTCTGGCAAATCCTCACCGCTGCCGTCAAAGATGCCATAGGCCGCTTCTGCGAGATACCTGCCATCGACTTCGACACCGTCGGCCGCCCGGAAATTCCTCTTTATAACCCTTCCGTCGGGCCGTCTTATAACTCCGCTCCTCGCCTCTCTTTTACACCATCGTATAATCCTTCGTATAACCCCTTCTCTCCAGCGCTCTCCGCCGATACTGTTCCCGCCGGGGTTCCCGAAGAGGTTGCGCCCGATGCTTCTGTTTCTGCCGGGGTTCCCGAAGAGGTTGCGCCCGATGCTTCTGTTTCTGCCGGTTTTCCTGACGAGGGGGCGCCCGCCGCTCCCGCTTCTCTCTTCCACGGTGAACCTGCTCTTGAGGCTTCTCCCCTCCATTACCAATACAAGGCGCGCTATATCATGACGGCCGTGAAGTCGGGCCTCATGCTCATCGACCAGCATCGCGCCTCCGTCCGTGTGCTTTATGAGCGCTATCTCGCCAAGACGGCCGCTCACACCATGACACCTCAAAGTGTGCTCTTCCCCGAGGTGCTGCAGCTTTCTCCTGCCGAGGCGGCTATACTCTCCGAGGCTCTTCCGCAACTTGCAGCTATGGGCTTCGAACTTTCCGACCTTGGTGGCGCAGCATATTCTGTTACTGCTATTCCCGCCGATGCCGACAGCGACCCGCTCACCCTTGTACGCACTGTCCTTGCCGACATCGCCGACGCCACTGTCTCGACAGCTCTCACTACGCAACGTGAGCGTGTCGCGCTCTCCTTAGCCCGGGCTACAGCAGTGCCCTATGGCCAAGTCCTTTCTAACGACGAGATGGACAGCCTTACTAACCAGCTCTTCGCCTGTGGTAATGTTAACTATACGCCCGACGGTAATCCGATACTGGCCATATTGCCCCAGCAGGATATTGATCGCCTCTTTACATAAATGGAAAAGCGCCTCGACTACGTTGACATTGCCAAGGGAATAGGCATCCTGCTGGTCGTCTGTTCCCATTCTGATGCATTGCCATTAATGTGGCTCTTGATGGGCATGTTTGTGCCTGTGTTCTATTTCTGCTCTGGTTATACGTTTTCCTGTAAGGGGACGCTTAGCGAGGCCTTTGTGCGCCACTTCCGTAAGCTGTTCGTGCCTTATCTGTTTTTCAATGCATTGTTGTTCCTCGCCTTTGGCCACTTTTCCCTCAGAGAGGTGGCGGGGGTGTGCTATTCGCGCTATAGCCTTTTTCCGCTCGATATTAGTCCTAATGTGAAGTTCCTGACTTCGGGCAATTATCCCATGTGGTTCCTCACGTCAATGATTGTCAGTTATCTGCTATTCTATGTCATCGTCTATCATGAGAGATACCGATGGTGGATACTTTCCGCTTATGCGGTCGCTACTGTGGCCTTTATGTATTGTCCCATCCTGCTGCCTTGGAGTATTGACACCGCCTTCCTCACAGCTGTATTCATGTATACTGGTATGCTGGCCAGACGACATAATGCTATGTCGTGGAATATATGGTGGATAGTATTGTTGGCATTTCTTTATGTCGGTATTCACTGCATTGCCGGCGATATCAACCTTTCTGTTCGTATGTACGGCACATCGGTGGCTTTCTATTTCCTTTTGGGCTCTGTAGGCAGCTTCCTGCTGCTGTGGCTTTCGAGGTTTCTGGAGCATACGCTGGCCGGCAGTCTCTTTACGCTGTTGGGCCGTCATTCTCTTACAATCTTCTCTGTCGAGATGGCCTTTATCGTACCCGCAAAGTCGCTTTGTGAGTATGTGCTTCCCGGTTTTGCTGCCGATGCGCCTGCTGGCTCTGAGTGGACTTATGTGGCGGGACTGGTAGAGATAGTCTTTGCTTTGATGGGCGGGTGGCTCTTGTCTGTAGTATTACATAAGAGTAGGTTCCTGAGCCGCCTCCTGCAGTTCTGAGCTCTTGCCTTAGCCTCTATCAAATTCTTTTTTATGCGAAAAACAGTTATCATGGGTATGGTTGCACTTTTAGTTGTCTTGGTGGCCGTTGTCACCCTTTATGCGTATTACTACAGCCGCTGGAAACATCTTTGGACTCTTGAGTCTCCCTGCCCGCCCTATACTGTGGCGGCAGTAACTGACGACAGTCTGCGCGTAGTGATGATTGGCGACAGCTGGGTGGGCATGCGGCGTCAGTATGATGTCGACAGCATGCTGGCATCACAACTCAGCCGTCTTTGCGGGTGTAAAGCCACTGTAACCTCCTGTGGACGTGGTGGGGAGAAGACGCGCGGTATTTACCACCTGATGTTCAACTCCGGCGACTATGGCACCAGACCTTTACTCTCGGCAGGCGCTCATTACTGTGTCATAGTGGCGGGTATCAATGATGCTGCTGCCTGTCTGGGCACGCGGCAGTATGTGTACTATTACCGCCAGATAATAGACTTCTTGGTAGGCAACCGTATCCGGCCAGTGGTAGTAGAGATTCCTGATGTTGACATTTGGCATCTCTATGGCTCTAAACCAGCTTACAATCTGCTGTCTGATTTTGTCAAGTCAACGATGAGCGGTTGCCGGATGTATAGCTACCGTGGCTACCGTGAGGCTCTTCGCCGTATGCTTGATGACGAGCAACTGGCCGGCAAGGTGGTCTTGGTCGGCATGGAGGACTGGAACGACGGCAGTCCCGCCATTGACGAGAAACTGTTTCTCACCGACAGGATTCATCTTAACCACCAGGGCTATCAGCGGCTTGACGCCAGCATAGCACGTGCCATTGCTGCCGACGTCAGCAGATAGTCAGCGGCCTAAAAGAACTTGCTGATTCCCGACTTCTCAATGGCCCAATGGGCAAATATGCCTAATGCTGTGGATAACACCATAAAGCCTGCAGTAGCGGCATCGTGCCATGGGGCTGGGATGGTGATCAGGCCTGTGAGCAGGGCGTGGAAGAACATGCCTTGGATGATATACACTTCAAGGCTGGCTTTGCCTATCTCAGCCATCATGGGATTTATCCAGTGAATCACTTTCGACATCCCGGTAAATATGACTACTGTCAGCGGCAGCAGAAATAGTAATGAGAAATACTTGTAGTTGTACACTTCATGGTGGTGGGGATAGAGCATGGCGAAGAATGGCAGCCCAGCAATCAATAGCAACCAGTAGTATCGGCTTGTGATGCCGTGTCTTATCCAGTAGCCGCACATCATTCCTAATACAAAGGTCGGTACGCGATAAAGCAGGAAGAAGTGGGCCTCGCCTTTGCCGACATACTCTCCTGCCACGACGATATAGCTTGCCACGAGCAGCAGGAGGCACATCAGCCCCGTGATCCAATACCATCGCCGGTCAATCAGTTGCTTGATAAAAGGTGCAACGAGATAGAGCGCAACAATCGAGGGGATGTACCATTCAGCATAGATGCCTCCCGTCCAAAAGCCGATGGTAGAATAGCGGAAGAGATATTCCCACAGCGTGTCGTGATACAGCAGCAGGCTGCCAAAGATGCCCAACAGGTAGTAGGTGGGGAATATCCTGAGTAGGCGCTTCTTATAGAAATGACTCAGCCGGCCGTCTTTATCTAATGAGAAATAGAGCCCAAGGCCTGACACCATCATGAATATCTCTACGCCCGCAAATCCGTACTGGGCAATAAATCCCAAGGGCTTGATTTGCGTGAATGTGAAGTGAAGCATCATAATCCACACAATAGCCCATCCCATCAGCTCAGACCGATAGGTAGAGATGTCTTGGAGTTGGAATAGTCTTGAAGTATTCATCTGATGTGCCCTTTCCCCATCTTCCATAGCAGGCGGTCGCGCCACTGGTAGTATTTGGTCATCAACGGGCGACGGCGGCTGTAGAATCGTAAGCAGAGGGTTGTCAACCTTCTGGGAAAGTCTATCATGCTGCCGGGGGTGATGAGAAAGTGGTTGTAGTCGCTCACTTTGTCTTTCATAAACGGACGGTGCTGGAAATGGGCATAGATGGACTCCTTCCTCTCTATGTGCCCGTTGTTGAAGCGTAGCATGTAAAGCTTGCTGCCCTTGTGCTCAAAGAGTATCTGCTGCCAGCCACGGGTGAGGCTGTTCATCGAATACGACTTCTTGGGGATAGACACATTGTCAAACTGCCAGTCGAGGAAACAGTCCTCAGGTCGGCACTCCTTCCATTTGTCGGCACAGCCCTTGTGGTCGTATTCGTCGAAGAACGTCTGTTTGTGGATGGTCAGCACTTCCTTGTAGTTCTGGTATCCGGGAATGATTACTTGATAGTATTGGTTTGCGTCGTCGTCGTTGCGATAGAGTGTCAGGTGACCGTAGCCTAAGAAGAACTTGTAACGGGCAAGCACGTCGTCGGTGAAGAACGCTCTCAGGTCGCCATAGACCACGTCCAGGTCACCGTACCCCCAATAGTCGTACTTGGCGATATACTGTTGCAGGGCTTGGCCGTAGACGGGCTTGAAGTCACAGAGAATATACGGACGGTCGAGAACGATGGGGAAGTCGAAAACAGCCTGAATGTATTCTCTGAACTCTGAAAACTGCATCTTGTGGACGATGATATTCTTTGCCGGCTCTACGTCGGCATCGGTGAAGAACATGAAGTCGATACTGGGATTGCGCAATGCTGACTCACGCCACATCTTGTATTGTGCGGGCAGCGTGCCGAAATAGGGAAATATGAGGACGATGGGTTTCATGGACGGTTCTTTAATTTCATGCGGTAGATAATCTTGATAAGATACGTTAGCCATTTGCGGGTCTGGACATTCTCCAACAACTCTAACAGTTTGTATAGTGTGGTCTTGTCCAGTTGGCTCAGAGTGTCGTAGTCGTTTCTCGCACCTTGGGGCAGGTATTCTGCCAATACCCTCTGGTGCTCGGCTATGCGGCGCTCGTTATAGGTGCGGCTGACGCCGTCAGGCTCGCGACGGCAGACGACTACGTCGGTGAGAGCCACGCTACAGCCCTCGACACAGATTTTTTGTATGTAGAACTTGATGTCGGCAACGATTCTCAGGCTCTCGTCGTAGAGCGTGTCGCTAAACAGCTTGCGCTTGAAGAAGGTGCTCTGGTGGGGCAGCGTCTGGATATAGAAGGTGACCATCGAGACGCGCGGCGGCAGTATGGTGCAGAATCCCCGCTGCGTCGTGGCATTGTAGTGGTAGTCGCGACCTACGATGAGATCGGCGGTCAGTTGCTGGTCACTCAGGTGCTGCAGCACGTCGCTGCTGTAGAAACAGTCGCCGCTGTTCATGAAGTTGAGATACTCTCCACGAGCCTTGTGTATGCCTTTGTTCATGCCCTGATAGATACCGCCGTCCTTTTCCGACACCCAGTAGCTGATCTGGCTGTCATATTCCTTAAGCACGTCAACACTGCCGTCGGTAGAACCGCCGTCAATGACGATATACTCATAGCCACGGAAAGTCTGGCTGACGACACTCTCTATGGTGCGGCGCAGCCCTTCTTTGTTGTTGTAGTTGACGGTGATGATGGAGTATTTCATCGCTTTCTCATGAGTTTGATTCTGTTGACACTATCTTTGGCTCCTTTGGCAAAGAGAAGGGTGGCACTGAGGTCGTAGCTGAGGAAGATGGTCATGCTGACAGCGCAGTAGCCGGCCCATTCGCCAATGCTGTTATAGGGGTTGAGTGGTATGAACCTGATGGTGTAAAGGGCGGCGGCGATGGCAAAGGCAGAGATGGCGTAGTTGCGCAGCACACCTCGCCAGTAGATGCCGACGGGCTCCTTGAAACCGGCGGTAAACAGGTAATAGGGTTTCCACAGCATGATGATGGGCACAAGACTGGCAATTTTGCCCATCAGTATGCCTACGATGCCCCACTTGATGCCGCAGACGATGGTCACGCCTACGTTGATAATCAGCTCTGCCCATGCCGACCATACGTCGGCGTAAAGGCCGTGGGCGTAGTTGAAACTGTCTACAGACTGCCGCGAGTTGGTGATATAGATGAAGATCACGAGCATCACTAAGATACTGTGGTCCATCACATACTCGGCTCCCAGCCAGTGTACGATGAATGGCTCCAGAAAGGCATAGAGCGAGAAGGCCAGCGTCGCGGCAATGGTGTGCTGGATGGTGGTGAATTCCCAAAACACCTTCAGCATGTTCTGCTTGTTGCCCTCGGCAACGAGATTGCCTACGCTGGCACCCACACTGCCCGTGATGGAAGAAAACAGTGAGATGAGCTTCGAGATGATAATCATGTAGTTGCCATAGTAGGCCACCATCTTCAGCGATACGAAGAAGAAGATAAAGAGCTCGTCGCTTTTGATGAGCATGAAGTCCTTGATCTTGTGGATGAACACCTGCTTGGTCTTGCTGATGATTTCTGGATATTGCTTCAGCAGTTGACGCCCTCGCCGCTTGTTGACCTTCAGCCACGGATACTCCTTGTTGATCTTCCAGTTGAGCACTATGCAGCCTAAGAGTCCGAACAGGAATTCTATGCCTACCCACACGTAGAGGTTTCTGTAATTGTAAGCCAGGTATATCTGCAGCGCTATCTTCAGCAGGTTGGCCGTCTGCATGTAGATAGCTACCAGGTATCTTTTCTGGTCGGCACCGAGGAGTATCTGCCGGTAGTTGATGAAATAGCCGATGAGCGATGAGCCTAAGAACGAGTAAAAGGCAAAATAGATGATGCCTAAGCTCAGCTCCGTATGGCTGAAGATGAGCGGGAAAAACAGACTGACAATGAATGCCCCGCAGAAGATGATGGCACCAATCCAGTTGTACAGATACCCCAGCAGCGACAGAATGTCTTGAATCTCTTCGCGGTTGCCGCTTTGCAGGGGCTTGAACAGGAAATAGCCGATGCAGGCTGAGATACCCAGCTCCGAAAGGTTCAGGTAGCCAAGGATGTTGTTCAGCGTGCCCGTCAGGCCTATGAACTCGGCTCCTAGACAGTCGAGAAAAATCTTTCTGGAGAAGAAGGCAAAAAACAGCGAGAGGAAGTAAAACAAAATGTTTACTTCCGCGTTAAGCATGCTTTTTCTCACCCTTTCTCCCATGGTGTTCGGTGCGTGTTTCTGTACTGCGGGCAAAGTTACTACTTTTTCTTGAAACAGCCAAGGATTGTGCAATCTTTTGTGTCTATATGAAAATATGGGGCCGATGGCTTGCAGGTTTCAGAATAAGTTATTATCTTTGCCGAAAACTTCTGACTACATGCGAAAACTAATCTTACTAACAGTCGCCACGTTGGCTGCTATCAGCAGCTTAGCGCAGCAGCCGTCTTCTCAGCAGTCTTCCAAAACGGCAAAGAAACTCACCGTGGGCGATTTCATTGAGTCTACATCTTATAATCTGGACAAGATTGGTGTGGAACGCTCGCAGCAGTATTTCCCCGTGGCCGATGCTTTCGTCAGTGAGTCCACACTCGACGATTTCCTGCTGGGCCGCAGTGGGGCTAATCGTTTTACGCGGGCTCTCTATGGCGGTTTCACCGATTACCGCATAGAGACCAGCGACCGTCCGGTTTTCGCTATCGTCAAGAAGGGGCAGCACCGACACCTGCGATTCATCGTTGGCGGAGTGCCCTTAGACTCCGTCGACCACTGCAAAGCCTATTACGTGAATGGCATGCGCCGCTATTTGCTGAGTGACCACCGGTGGGGTGAGCGCCAGCAGTTGGAACTCCAGGTGGTGGCATGTCAAGACCGCGAGGGCGCCGTCTGGTGGTTCCACAACTCTTGGTTCAGGGGGCCGGTGACGTTCGAGGCACGTCTCTGTGAGATTGCCAACCCCAAGCTGCACCGCAATGGCGACATTGGCGCCGATAAGCCTGGCGTCTTCGAGGCTGCGCCCGGTGAGCGCGGCCTGCAGCGCCATGAGTGGCAGACCGCAGGCATGGACATGAGCCATGAAGGCTATTACAACGATAGCTATTTTGTCATAGATAGTATTAATAAGGTGGTGACACTCACCGCCGACGAGGCCCGCCAGCGCTTTGCCCAGGCCAATGCTTATAACCTCAGACTGAAAGAGCGCATCAGATTCCAGACTCCCGACCCCTATGTCAACACCTTGGGCTCGGCGCTGGCCTTTGCCGCAGACGGCGACTGGGACGGCAAGACGTGGCTGCACGGCTGCATAGGATGGCGCATGCCCTTGGCTGGGTGGCGTGCAGCATACGTGGGCGATGTCTTAGGATGGGGCGACCGGCAGCGCAGCCATTTCGATGCTTATGCCAAGAGTCAGGTGACCGATGTGCCTGCCACTATTCCTCATCCCTCGCAGGACCCGAAGATGAACATGGCGCGCGCTGAGAAGCGCTGGGGCACGCAGATGTACTCTAACGGCTATATCTGCCGCAACCCCGAGCGCAATGACCAGATGCACCACTACGACATGAACCTCAACTATATCGACGAGCTGTTGTGGCACTTCCAGTACGACGCCGACACGGCTTACATGCGCCGCATGTGGCCGGTCATTACCAGCCACCTGGCATGGGAGAAGCGTAACTTCGACCCCGACGGCGACCATCTCTACGACGCTTACTGCTGTATCTGGGCTTCCGACGCTCTCTATTACAGTGGCGGTGCCGTCACTCATTCTTCGGCCTATAACTACCGCGGCAACCGCCTGGCAGCACGCATCGCCGAAATCATTGGCGAGGACGGCACTGCCTATGCCCGCGAGGCCGACGCCATCCTCCAGGCTATGAACAGTCGTCTGTGGATGCCTCAAAAAGGGGCCTGGGCGGAATACCAGGATGCCATGGGCCTGAAGCGCCTTCACGAGAGTCCCGCCGTCTGGAGTATCTATACGCCCATCGACTGCGGTGCCTGCTCGCCTCTGCAGGCATGGGAGGCCACAGGAAATCCATCCCCCCTCCCTTTGGGAGGGGATGGGGGTGGGTTTCGGGGGGTAGGGTTTCTCCCCACCTCCAACTGGATGCCTTACTCCTGGAGTATCAACAATGTGGCGGCGGCAGAGACCTACCACACGGCACTGGCATGTTTTGAGGCCGGACGCAACGATGAGGGCTACCGCCTGCTCATGGCCAACGTCATGGACCAGATGTACTACGGGCAGTGCCCTGGCAATTTCGGACAGATTAGCTTCTATGACGCTGCCCGTGGCGAGTGCTACCGCGATTTCGGCGACTGCATAGGCATTGCCTCGCGCACCTTGGTGCAGGGACTCTTTGGTATCGTGCCCCAAGCACTCGATGGCCGCTGTATCATCCGGCCCGGTTTCCCCGATGAGTGGGACAGCGTCAGTGTCACCACGCCTTACCTTTCTTATATATATAAGCGTAAGCCCAGTGGCGAAACTACCATTGACGTGACACAGCACTTCTCCCGTCCCCTCCAGATTATCATCCGCCAGAACCTCGGCTCCGGTCAGTGGCGCGACGTTGAGGCCACCGCCGCCGCCCATCAGTCTGTCACCATCCCCCCCACCTACATCGCCCGCGCCCCGCGCACCCCACACCGGCAGAGTAATCAATCTCCACTTCCTTTGGGAGGGGTTGGGGGGGGGCTCCAGGCTGGGGCCCTCGGCCTCCTCGATCCCGACCTCACCAAGAAGTTCAAGCCCCAGACTCTCAGCAGCTATTATAACGCCTCTGTGACCGACATCTTCGAACAGGAGTATCTCTCGCCCCGTCCGCAGACCACTACCCTGCAGATACCCACCCAGGGCATCGGCGAATGGTGTCACCCTACGCTTACGGCAGTCATCAACGACTCTGTCTTCCGCTCCTTCATCACACGCGAACAGGTAACCATAGCCGGCGTCCCATTCCAGTCGCCGCGCGAGGGACGTAACATTGTATTTACTTCCCTCTGGGATAATTATCCCGACAGCATTGTCATTCCGCTCAAATGTAAGGCTGAGTCGGCCTACCTGCTCATGGCGGGCAGCACCAACCACATGCAGAGCCGTATTGACAACGCCCTTCTGATAGCTACCTATACCGATGACACCACCGACACGCTACATCTGCGAAATCCCGACAACTGGTGTCCCATAGAGCAGGATTATTATGTCGATGGCAAGGCTTTCTATACCACAGAACCGCGACCTTTCCGTGTCTGCTTGGGACAGGCTACCTCTGACGGCCAGTTGATGGTAAGCCGCGACCTCGGAAAGACCCTTGGCATCCGTGAGGTCTATGGGCGCGCTATTCCGGGGGGCGGTGCCCAACTGCTTCGCATGCCGCTCAACCCCCGCAAACGACTGCGCTCACTCACTTTGCGCCCGCTCTCCAACGACATCGTCGTGGGACTGATGGGTCTCACCTTGCAATGATAGGGTTAAATAACGTTAACAGCGGCGTTTTTGCCTCTCTAATTCTTTATGGTTTCGTTTTTTCTTCGTACCTTTGCACCCGCAAACGAAACAAGGGCGTTTAGCTCAGCTGGTTTAGAGCATCTGCCTTACAAGCAGAGGGTCGGCGGTTCGAATCCGTCAACGCCCACGAAAACATAGAGAAGGATCCGCAGCTTGAGGCTGCGGTTTTTAATTTGCGCAAGTAAAAGGATAGTTAATTATCAACAATGGACTTAAGTATTTTGACCGCCATCTCGCCTATTGATGGCCGCTATCGTAGTAAGACTGATGCTCTCGCAGCATATTTCTCCGAATTTGCTCTGATTCGTTACCGCATCCGCGTGGAGATAGAGTATTTCATCGCCCTTTGTGAACTCCCCCTACCTCAGCTCGAGTATGTTGACCATAACCTCTTTGAACCTCTTCGTGATATCTACCGCAACTTCACGCCCTCCGACGCCCAGCGCGTTAAGGACATTGAGGCCATCACCAACCACGACGTCAAAGCCGTAGAATATTTCATCAAGGAGCGCATCGATGCCATGACCAGCGCCCCCGCCACTATTCCCGCCTCCGCCGCCTCCGCCTCTACTGTGCCCGGCGTTTCCCCCGCCTCTACTGTGCCCGGCGGTTTTGCCGCCGGGGTCAAGGAGTTCATCCATTTCGGCCTTACCTCTCAGGATATCAACAACACCTCCATCCCCCTCTCCATCAAAGAGGCCCTCGCCGACGTCTACTACCCCCTCCTCGAAGAGCTCATCGAACAGCTCCACGACTATGCCGAGGAGTGGCGCAACATCCCCATGCTCGCCAAAACCCACGGACAGCCAGCCTCCCCCACGCGCCTCGGCAAGGAGATCATGGTCTATGTCTACCGCCTCGAAGGGCAGCTGCGCTCACTGAAGGAGACGCCTATCACTGCCAAGTTCGGCGGGGCCACCGGCAATTTCAACGCCCATCACGTGGCCTACCCCCAGTACGACTGGCAGGACTTCGCCAACAGCTTTGTCGCCGACAAACTCGGTCTGGAGCGTGAGCAGTACACCACCCAGATTAGTAACTACGACTGGCTCGGCGCCATCTTCGACGCCATGCGACGTATCAATACCATCATCATCGACCTCGACCGCGATTTCTGGATGTATATTTCCATGGACTATTTCAAACAGAAAATCAAGGCCGGAGAGGTGGGCTCCAGTGCCATGCCTCATAAGGTCAACCCCATCGACTATGAGAACTCAGAGGGTAATCTCGGCATCGCTAACGCCCTGCTGCAGTTCCTCGCTCAGAAACTGCCTGTCAGCCGACTCCAGCGAGACCTCACCGACTCTACGGTCCTCCGCAACGTCGGTGTACCTATGGGCCATGCTCTCATCGCTTTCCACTCTACCCTCAAGGGACTGCGTAAGCTTATCCTCAACGAGGCTAAGCTTCAGCAAGATCTTGACAACACCTGGGCTGTCGTAGCCGAGGGCATACAGACCATCCTCCGTCGCGAGGGTTATCCTAACCCCTACGAGACCCTGAAGGCGCTCACACGCACCAACGAGGGCATCAATGCCGCTACCATCGCCGCCTTCATCGATACCCTCAACGTCTCCGACGCCGTCAAGGAAGAGCTTCGCGCTATCACTCCCGCCACCTACACCGGCTTATAAGTTTATTTACCATAACTCCCATCATTCCCAGCAGTTCATAATCTCCAAAATCTCCAAAATCTCCAAAATCCCCAAAATTCCCAAAATTCCCAAAATCCCCAAAATTCCCAAAATTCCCAAAATCCCATCCGCCCCAGAGGCCCTAGAGGCCCCATCTGCCCCATTCGCCCCATCTGCCCCATCTGCCCTAGAGAACCCATCCGCCCCATTCGCCCCAGAGGCCCCATTCCCACAAACTCAAAAAAACACCAAATAATATGGATTTCGAAAACGAAAAGAATTACGAAGAGAAGCCTGCCACCGAACAGTCAAGCCGCGAAGGCCAGAACACCAATGCAGGCACAGGTTTTCAGAGAGACTACCGCGGACGCTCACCCCGTCCACGTATCCACAACACGCAGCGTCCCGCCTACAACAGCGACCGCTCTGCCTACAACCGCCGCAACGACGACGAGGGCGGCTTCCGGCCCGAAGGCTTCGGAGCCGGGCTCCAGAGCAGCCAGCCCCGGCAGCAGGGCTTTCGCGCGCGTACCTTTAATAATAATGGATATCAGCCCCGACAGCAGGGCGGTTACGGTCAGCAGGGTGGTTACCAGCAGCGTACCTATGGCAACAAGCCGTATAGGCCTTACCAGAAGAACTACTCGCAGGACGGAGAACAGTCGCAGGGCGGCTACCAGCCCCGACAGCAGGGCTATCAGCCCCGACAGCAGCAGGGCTACGGACAGCAGCGTGGTGGCTATCGGCCTAACTATGGCGGCAACAGCCCCTACGGTTCCAGACAGCAGTATGGTACCGGTAACGGCTATGGTCCTAAGAAATCGTTCAACAAACGTCCCCGTACTGCTGACTACGACCCCAATGCTAAGTATAGCCACAAGAAGCGTATCGAATATAAGGAAATCAACTACGATCCCAACGAGCCTGTACGCCTGAACAAGTTCCTCGCTAATGCCGGCGTCTGCAGCCGCCGCGAGGCCGACGAGTTCATACAGGCTGGCGTCGTCACCGTCAACGGACAGGTGGTCACCGAACTCGGCACCAAAATCCTCCGTACCGACGAGGTGCATTTCCACGACCAGCCCGTCAGCATCGAGAAGAAGGTCTACGTCCTGCTCAACAAGCCTAAGGACTATGTTACCACCAGCGACGACCCCCAGCAGCGTAAGACAGTCATGGACCTGGTCAAGAACGCCTGCCCCGAGCGTATCTACCCCGTGGGACGCCTCGACCGTAATACCACTGGCGTCCTCCTGCTCACCAACGACGGAGACCTGGCTTCGAAACTTACCCATCCTAAGTATCTCAAGAAGAAGATCTATCATGTCTACCTCGATAAAAACGTCACCGCCCACGACCTGCAGCAGATTGCAGAGGGCATACAACTCGAAGACGGCGAGATCAAGGCCGACGACGTGCAGTATGCAGATGCCATCGACAAGAAACAGGTAGGCATCGAGATCCACTCTGGCAAAAACCGCATCGTACGCCGTATCTTCGAGTCCCTGGGCTACCGTGTCCTCAAGCTCGACCGCGTACAGTTTGCCGGGCTCACCAAGAAGAATCTCCGCCGCGGCGACTGGCGCTACCTCACTGAGGAAGAGGTCGACCGCCTCCGCATGGGTGCCTATGAATAATTACTAACGGACAATAGACAATGAAAAGAACAAAGATAATCGATGTGCTGCAAAGCACGGATTTTGGAAAGGATGTATGTGTCAAGGGTTGGGTACGCTCACACCGTGGCAACAAGAACGTAGACTTCATCGCTCTCAACGACGGCTCTACCATTAAGACCGTACAGGTGGTGGCCGACCCCACCAAGTTCGACGAGGAACTGCTGAAGCAGATTACCACCGGTGCCTGCATCTGCGCCGTGGGCAAACTCGTTGAGAGCCAGGGTGCCGGACAGACCAGCGAAATCCAGGCCACGCAGATAGAGGTCTACGGTCTCTGCGACAACACCTACCCCATGCAGAAGAAGGGCCAGTCGTTTGAGGCGATGCGCAAAAACGCCCACATGCGCCTGCGCACCAACACCTTCGGGGCCGTCATGCGTATCCGCCACAACATGGCCATGGCTATACATACCTATTTTCATAACCACGGCTTCTACTATTTCCATACCCCCCTCATCACCGCCTCCGACTGCGAGGGCGCTGGCAACATGTTCCAGGTAACCACCAAGAATCTCTACGACCTGAAGAAAGATGAGCAGGGAAAAATCATCTACGACGACGACTTCTTTGGCGAGCAGACCTCTCTCACCGTCTCCGGACAACTCGAGGGTGAGCTCGGAGCAACGGCACTCGGAGCCATCTACACCTTCGGACCTACCTTCCGCGCCGAGAATAGTAACACCCCACGCCACCTCGCCGAGTTCTGGATGGTGGAACCCGAGGTGGCCTTCATCGACCAGGAGGAACTCATGGACCTCGAAGAGGATTTCATCAAGTACTGCGTCCGCTGGGCCCTCGACAACTGCGCCGACGACCTCGCCTTCCTCAACAAGATGATCGACAAAACCCTCATCGAACGCCTCACCTCCACTGTGCAGTCGGATTTTGTCCGACTGACCTACACCGAGGGCATCGACATTCTCCAGAAGGCTATCGCCGACGGTCATCACTTCGAGTTCCCCTGCAACTGGGGCGATGACCTCGCCTCCGAGCACGAGCGTTACCTCGTTGAGCATCATTTCCGTAAGCCTGTCATCATGACCGATTACCCCGCCGCCATCAAGTCCTTCTATATGAAACAAAACCCCGCCGCCGCCGGTTCCCCCGCCGCCACTGTGCCCGGCGGTTCTGCCGCCGGGACTGCCGCCGGTTCTGCCGCCTCCATCGGTTACCGCGGCACTGTCGCCCCCGGCCCTACTATGCAGGGCACCGACGTCCTCTTCCCTCAGATAGGCGAAATCATCGGAGGCTCAGTCCGCGAGGAGTCCTACGACAAGCTCCTCGCCGAGATTGACCGCCGACAGATGGATAAAACCCACCTCTGGTGGTATCTCGACACCCGCCGCTGGGGTTCTTGTCCCCATGCTGGCTTCGGTCTCGGCTTCGAGCGCCTCATCCTCTTCGTCACAGGCATGCAGAACATCCGCGACGTCATCCCGTTCCCTAGAACGCCCAAGTCCGCCGAGTTCTAACGCCCGTGCCGCCTGCGCCGTCACAGTGCCCGGCGGTTCTGCCGCCGGGAGTCGCGCCCGAGCCGCCCTATAATATAATAAGGTGCTTCATGCTGACTCAAGAAAATTTTGCATACTTTTTACAAAAAAAACGCTGAAACCCCCGAAATAAGGCAACTTTTTCGCGTTTTTTCGAAAAAATAATCAAAAATTCTTGCGAGATTTCAGAAATATGTCTATATTTGCACCAAAAATGTAACTCCGGGCAGGAGATAGAGTGTCTGAGCGTCTGCTTTTGCACTGTTTGTCCGGCATAATTTGAGAGAAGAATAGCGAAAGAAAGTACAACAACTTTATTATTTTATTAACTTAATTTTTAAAATCGTATGAAAAGAAAGATTTTCAGTAAACTGCT
>CAMHKU010000014.1 GCA_946185805.1 uncultured Prevotellaceae bacterium
AGTTAGAAGGAGTTAGAAGGAGTTAGAAGGAGTTAGAAGGAGTTAGAAGTCAATACCTTGTCCCGTCATTTAACCATAATATATTAAGGGTAGGAGTATTGACTTCTAACTCCTTCTAACTCCCTTTAACTCCTTCTAACTCCTTCTTTTAACTCCTTCTTCTAAAGATTGAGAAGTTGACGCTGCCATACTGGCGGTGCTCCACGAAGTGCGGAGCATCAGCAAAGGAGTAATCCTTACCGTGCTCAAAGACCAGAATGCCGCCCTCCTTCAGCAGCTGGCGCTCAAAGATGAGTGCCGGGATTGTGGGCAGCTCCTTCAGCGCGTATGGCGGGTCGGCAAAGATGAAGTCAAACTGCAGCTTACACGACTTCATGAAGCGGAAGACATCGCCACGGATACACTGCACATTGTCTGGCAGGCACTGGAGCTTGGCTACACACTGCTGGATAAAGCGGTGATGGTCGCGGTCCAACTCTACGCTCACCACCTGGGCACAGCCGCGCGAGAGCAGTTCCAGCGTGATGCTGCCCGTGCCCGAGAAGAGGTCGAGGGCTGTGGCGCCGTCGAAGTCGATATAGCCATTAAGCACATTGAAGATATTCTCCTTGGCAAAGTCTGTCGTCGGCCTCGCCTTAAATGTCCGCGGCACCTCAAAGTGCCGCCCCTTATACTGTCCTGTAATAATCCTCATCGCCTATCACTTTTCACTCTTCACTTTTCACTCTTCACTTTTCACTCTTCACTCTTCACTAGGCACGCAGTGCCGCCTACCGTCCTTTGGTCAGCAGCGTCATCAAGTCAAAAGGCATACCCTTCACCCCCGTTGCCGGCGCCTGATGTAACTCTGCCGAGGGATTGATTTTGTACACCTTCTGCAGGTATCGCCGCAGCTCATCCATCAGCCACTCCTGCTCCGGCAGGTCACCCACAAGGTGCAACTCGTCATGCTCGGGCTGTAACATCAGCTGTTTCCACACGTACAACAGGAAATAGAGGATGTCGTGAGCATTATTCACCTCAAACTGATTGCAGAACTTAAAACGGTTCTGCTGGAAAGAGAACACATCAAGCCTGCGCTCACGGAAATAGCCGTAGAGCTTGTTGCGGGCACCGGTGAACGACCGCTGGTAGAGATGCCGCCATACCGGCGACATAGCCACGATAAACTTCGCATCGCTGAAGTTATCGTCGACAACCAGCTTCAGGTCTTTGTTCATAGCAAACACCGTGACGGCATTCAAGTCAGGCAGCACATTATAGAGCACGGCATCCTGGTCATGACCCGGAAAGGCGTAGCGATAGAGTTCCACTATGTCGGGTTCCTGAAACTGTTCTACCGGCACCATCAGCACTGGCACATCCATCAATACCTGTACCTTGCAGATATCCTGACTGCGCAGGTCGGCACCCTTGAACGCCTCACGCAGGTTGGCAGCCATCGACATGCCGCTCTTCACCACATAGGGCTGAAAGGTGACCGGCGCCGACGACAGCGCAGGGGCTATGGAGGCAAACGACAGGCTATGCTTACCAATCCTGATAACCAAGCGGAGATTCCGCTGATTCTGTTCTATTTCCATATCTTTGCTATTTCACTGCCGACACCACACTGGCCACGCAGAGCGCCAGCAGGGCAGCGGCAATGAGCGTCAGCACAACATTTATCAGCTTGTTTGATGTAATCATTCAAATTATTTTCGTACCTTTGCGCTGCAAAATTACGAAAATATTTTGAATAATGATTGCCGACGAACTAAAATATCGTATTTTTGAAGCTTTTAGCTTTCCGCCAACGACGGAACAGGCGGTGGCCATCAGTGTGTTCACCGACTTCCTAACGTGCCGCGATCCTCGGGCGGTGATGATTCTGCGCGGCTCGGCGGGTACGGGTAAGACCACGCTGGCCGCCGCTATCGTCAAGGCGCTAACGGTGCTCAGGCAGAAGCTGGTGCTCATGGCTCCCACGGGACGGGCGGCCAAGGTATTTTCCCTATATGCCGGACAGCCGGCCTACACCATCCACCGCCGTATCTACCGTCAGCGGTCGGCGGGCGACATGTCGACATTCAACCTCAATGTCAATCTCAGCAACGACACACTCTTCATCGTCGACGAGGCATCGATGATCAGCAACCAGGGCTTTGGCGAATCGACCTTCGGCTCTGGCTGTCTGCTCGACGACCTGATCACCTTTGTCTACAGCAACGACGGCCAGTCGGTAGTAAGGCGCGCCGGGGGCGAGAACTGCCGCCTGCTGCTCATCGGCGACCGCGCCCAGCTGCCGCCCGTGGGCGAGGAAACAAGTCCCGCATTGTCGGCAGAGGTGCTCCGCGGCTACGGGCTGCAAGTTTTCGAGACCGACCTCAATGAGGTGCTGCGCCAGTCGCAGCAATCGGGTATCCTGTGGAACGCTACGATGATCAGAGGTGAGGGGCTTCTTAGTGGTGAGGAGTCTATTAGAGGTGAGGGGCAAGAGGTGAGAGGTGAGAGGTTTTCACTGCCGAGAATCCGGCTGCAGGGGTTTAGTGACATCCACGTGGTGCCTGGCGACGAACTGATAGAGTCGCTGGCCACGAGCTACAGCCGCGCCGGCATGGACGACACGCTGGTCATCACCCGCAGCAACAAACGTGCCAACATATACAACCAGGGCATCCGCAACACCGTGCTCGACCGCGAGGAACTGCTCTGCCGCGGCGACCGACTGATGATTGTGAAGAACAATTATTATTGGATAACCACCCAACACCCCACCACCCTACAACCCACCCCCAACCCCTCCCGAAGGGAGGGGGGCTTAGATACCTCTACCCGAGATAACTCCGCACAAAATCAGCAGCAGAGTAATCAGACTCCCCTCCCTTCGGGAGGGGTTGGGGGTGGGTTGTTGGGTGGGGGGTTGTTGGGTGGGGGAGGGTCTTCTTTCCTCGCCAACGGCGACATGGCCACGGTGCAGCGGGTACGCAACGTCCATGAGCAATACGGCTTCCACTTCGCCGAGGTGACACTGCAGTTTCCTGACTACGACGACATGGAGCTTACCTGCATGGTGCTGCTCGACACGCTCACCGCTGAAGCGCCGTCGCTCACCCGCGACCAGCAACAGCAGCTCTACGAGGGTGTCATGGCCGACTATGCCGACATCCCGCTGAAGAGCGACCGTCTGAGGAAACTCAAGGAAGACCGCTACTACAACGCCCTGCAGGTAAAGTTTGCCTATGCTGTCACCTGCCACAAGGCGCAGGGCGGGCAGTGGGCGCATGTCTACATAGACCAGGGCTACATGACCGACGACATGGCGGGCGGCGACTACCTGCACTGGCTATACACGGCTTTCACCCGCGCCACAGAGCAGCTCTTCTTGGTCAACTGGCCGGCAAGTATGTTGTCAGGACACACTAACAGCCAATAACTTAATTCATGTTTCGCATTCGCGCAACTTGCATGTAGTAAAGGATTTATGGTGATGTGGAGGCTTACAGACTTACAGATGACAGACGGATGGACATCGGAAAAGTCATAGTGCTTGATTATTAACACGAATGACCATGAATTAAACACGAATTTTTCATAAATTTAATTTTTGAATAATTCGTGGCAATTCGTGTTTGAATATAATTACTATGAATAATGTAGGCTAAAGTTCTTGGACTACCTGTTCCACAATCTTCGGGAAGTGTGTCATCTCCAGTTCGTGTTCCTTGCGGGCAATGTCGTCGGCAGTGTCGTCGGGGCAGAGAGCTACCTTTACTTGCGCAATAATCTCGCCACTGTCGCAGACGGGCGTCACCCAGTGAACGGTCATGCCCGTCTCCGTCTCGCCGGCAGCCTTCACCGCCTCGTGCACGTGGTGTCCCCACATGCCCTTGCCGCCATACTTGGGCAGCAGCGCCGGGTGGAGATTGATGATACGGCGGGGGAAGGCGTCAATCAGGAAATTGGGCACCAAAGGCAGGAAGCCTGCCAGCACGATGAAGCCAATACGATGGTCACGCAGCAGCGGCAGCATAAACTCCGGATCATTAAGCTGCGGCTTCGGTGCTACGGCGGTCTCTACGCCGAGGCGCCGGGCGCGCTCCAGGGCTAAGGCATCAGGTTTGTTACTCACCACCAGGGCGCAACAGACGCGCTCACTGTCGGCGAAATACTTAATCAAGTTTTCACAGTTCGTGCCGCTTCCCGACACAAAGATGGCTATGTTTAGTTTTTCCATAATAGCTATGTTTGGTTTTTCCATAATTCTTCCAACAACAGTTCTATGAGCCGCGGCACGGCATACTGGTCTATCTCATCTTCCCTGATCCAAAAATAGCCGTCGGGCAATGCCGGCCGCTCTTCCGGCTCCCAGAGGTAGAAGTCTGCATAGAGCACACGGTGGGTCAACACATGCTTGACGCTTTTCTTTAGAAGGGAGAGATTGTTTAGAGGGGAGAGGTGAGAGGTGAGAGGTGAGAGAATACCTAAAGCACTGAAAATTTCTCTTACCTCTCCCCTCTCACCACTTACTTCTAAACACAGCGGCTCATAGAGTCCCTGCCAGATGTCGCCGGGGCCGCGACGGTGGATGGCTGTACAGCCATTGCTGCGGATATATATATAAATAAGGTGGCGCTCGGCAACCTTCAGCTTGCGTTCCTTCACGGGCAGCTCCCCCACCCTACCCTCACGCAGGGCTACACACGTCTCAGCCAGCGGACACCGCCCGCAATGCGGACTCTGCGGCGTACACTGCAGGGCGCCAAAGTCCATAATCGCCTGGTTGTAGTCTGCCACGGTCTCTGGCAACAAGCTCTGCGCCAGCGCCGCAAACACTTTCTTCCCCTCCGTAGTATTGATAGGCGTGTCGATGCCGAAATGCCGGCTGAGCACGCGGTAGACATTGCCATCGACCACCGCCGCCGACAGTCCGAAGGCGAAGCTGCCGATGGCCGCCGCCGTATAGTCGCCCACGCCCTTGAGGGCTCGCAGACCCTCTACCGTGGTGGGGAACCCGCCTTGCGCCACCACCTGGCGGGCAGCGGCATGCAGGTTGCGCGCACGGCTGTAGTAGCCTAAGCCCTGCCACTCTCGCAGCACCTCGTCCTCGGTGGCGGCGGCGAGGTCGGCCACCGTCGGCCACCGACGCATGAACCGCTGCCAGTAGGCCATGCCCTGCTTCACCTGTGTCTGCTGCAGAATAATCTCTGACAGCCAGATGGCATAGGGGTCGCAAGTCTGCCGCCAGGGCAGCTCACGGCCGTTCTCACGAAACCAGCGGAGGAGGGACAGGGCAAAGTAACTATTCAACTCTTCAATCTTTGATTTTCTAATCTTTTAATTTTTCAATTTTCCCTACATTTTGCCTTGGTCGCCGAGATAGCTGTCCTTGAACCCGAGGAAATAGAGCACACCGTCGAGGCCGAGGCTTGAGATGCTCTGCTTGGCGTTGGCCACCACGCGGGGCTTGGCATGGAAAGCTATGCCGAGGCCGGCCTCCGAGATCATCGGCAGGTCGTTGGCACCGTCGCCCACGGCGATGGTCTGCGCCAGGTTCACCTTCTCCACCTGTGCTATGAGCTTCAGCAGCTCGGCCTTGCGGTGGCCGTCGACCACCTCGCCCACATAGCGGCCGGTGAGCTTGCCGTCGTCGCCAATCTCCAGCTCGTTGGCATACACGTAGTCGATGCCGTACTTGCGCTGCAGATACTCGCCGAAATAGGTAAAACCACCGCTAAGGATGGCAATCTTGTAGCCGCAGCGCTTGAGGATGGTCATCAGACGGTCCACACCCTCGGTAATGGGCAAGTGCTCGGCAATGTCCTGCATCACGCTCACGTCGAGGCCCTTCAACAGCGCCACCCGCCGGGTGAAGCTCTCCTTGAAGTCTATCTCGCCGCGCATGGCACTCTCGGTGATAGCCCTCACCTCGGCGCCCACGCCGTTGCGCTCTGCCAGCTCGTCGATACACTCGGTCTGTATCAGTGTGGAGTCCATATCGAAACAGATGAGGCGGCGCATGCGGCGGAACATATCGTCGCGCTGGAACGAGCAGTCAATCTCCATCTCCTCCGACAGCCGCAGCAGCTGGCGCTGCATCTCCTGACGGTCGGCGGGCTCGCCGCGCAGCGAGAACTCTATGCAGGCCCTGATGTGCTTGGCGGGGTTCTTGATGCTCTTACGGCCCGTCATGCGGCGTATGGCGTCGATATTGAATCCCTGGTCGGCAATGAGGCGCGTGGCAGCCTCTATCTGGCGTGCCTCCAGCTCGCGGCCCATGACCATCAGTATGTAGCGGTTCTTGCCCTGATGGCCCACCCAATCCTCGTACTCGTCGTCGCCGATGGGCGAGAAGCCGATGTTCACACCCAGCTCTGTAGCCTTAAACAGCAGCTCCTTCATCACCTGTCCGGAGTGCATCTCGTCCATGCGGATGAGGATGCCCAAGGAGAGTGTGGAGTGGATGTCGGCCTGACCGATGTCTAAGATCTGGGCGTCGTACTTGGCCAGGATGGCCATGACGGCAGCCGTCAGTCCGGGGCGGTCCTGACCGGTGATGCGCACTAATATCTGCTCTTGCGCCTGATTGTCGGCGGCTGGCGTGGCGGCTGTTGCACTGTTTGTCTGTTCCATAAGCGTTGATAGTTGAATGGGGGTGTTATGATTATAATTTGATAGGGTAACTGATTACTAATTCCGTAAAGTCGGCCTTCGTCAAGTGGGCGTTCAGGCTCACGCCGAGGGTCAGGTTGCTGAGCGCGGAAAACGTATAGAAGAGCCCTATGCGCTCGTAGTAGGGTTTCTCTATCTCTTTGGCATTGCTGCCCATCTCGCGGTAGAGATAGTAGCCTATGGCCATCTGCAGCGAGGCGTTGTGATAATACACGGTATGGTTGGCCGAGAGTCCCACCGACCAGGGGCTGTGCTTCACATGTCGCCCTGCCCGCTCGTCAAGGTCGGCCACGTGGTCGGCATAGGAACCGTAGAAGAGGTCGGCACCGATGCCCGACGCCCAGCGGCGCGCATAGCGGTACATCAGCTTGGTATGCAGCGAGTAAGCCATATAAAAGGTAAAGTCCTCGGTGCAGTAGTCGGGGTCGCTCACGGGCAGCGCCTGCGTGCGGTGCCAGTCTTCGAGCAGCGTCTTGCCACCCACTCCAAGAGAGAGGTCTAAGGTGATGGGTGATGGGTGATGGGTGGTGGGTGACGGGTGATGGGTGGTGGGTGATGGGTGGTGGATGGAGGGTGACGGGTAGTGGGTGGTAGCCTCATAGTAGGGCGTATAGACCAGTGAGAGCGATGGGCCGAGGGAGTTGGCGCCTTTATTAGGGCGCGCCAGGGCGCCGTTGCTGTGGTGACAGAACTCCACGCCGGCCTTGATGCCCCAGTTGGGCACGGGATGATAGGTGACGTGCAGGCCGGCATTGAAATAGATGGACAGGTGGGAACCAATCAGCTCGTTGTCGATGTCGTCGGTCTTGTTGTAAATCGTGCTGCTGTAGCCCACGCCTGTGCCTAAGGCGTAGTCGGCCTCCCAGTGGCGACTGCGGAAGAAGGGTCTTGAGAAGGTGCCATAGAGCGTCAGCGTGTTGCCCAGCGGCGAAAAGTAGTCGGTGGTGCGCGGCTTCTGCATCTTCACGTGGCGGTTGTCGCCATAGCGTAGGCCGACGCTGATGGTGGGATAGCCGAAGTCACGGTCGATGGCCGAGCTGTCGCCGGGCAGTGCCGAGTGTATCGCCTCCACGCTGACGGCGAAGCCATCGTTGTCGTAGAGCCACTGTCTGACCCACTCGTCGAGGGCCAGCTGCCAGTTGGGGTTCACGCTCACGCCGTAGCCCCAGTGGCGCAGGGAGTCGCCGCCGGCAGCCATCGCTACCGCCGCTTGCCACAGCATGGCCGTCACGATTAAAAAGCGGCCTATTCGCATAGTGTGTTGCAAATCTGATCTTGGAACCCGCGGCCGTCGGCCATACGCATGATACCCTGGTTGATGATACAGAAAGCCAGGGTGTGGCCGTTTGGCGCCTTACAATATCCCGCCAGCGACGAGATACCGCTCACGGTGCCCGTCTTAGCGCGCACATTGCCCGCCGCCGGCCCTTTCGCCATGCGGCTGGCCAGCGTGCCGTCGACGCCGGCAATGGGCAGCGACGCCAGCAGCAGGTCGAAAATCTCACGGTGCTGCCAGGCATAGCGCAGCAGGCGCACCTCAAGCTCTGCCGACACATAATTATATAGAGACAGTCCTGAACCGTCGGCCACACGATAGTCGCCGGGGTTGAGACCAACGCGCTGAATCATGCGCTTCACCTGATTGGCGGCCTGTTTGCCCTTGGCGGGCCGTCCTTCGGTGTTGGCGGCTATCAGGTAGAACAGGCACTCAGCAAACAGGTTGTCGCTATCTTTCATCATCGGCACCAGCAGCTCGCCTATTCCGTGGCTGCAGCTGCAGACGAAATGACGCTGCCGCTGGCTAGGGGTCATGCTACTATAAAAGGTGTCGACGATGACCACGCCGCCGCGTCGCAGCTCGCGGCGCAAAGCTTCAAGGAAGTCGTCCTTGCGGTTGTAGAGCAGCGGCGTGAGTGAGTAGTTGTCGTCGTCCCAGCACCACCCTTCGCCCCACCGGTCGTCGTCTTTCATCGTCACGTCGGCCAGCAGGCGGCCGCGGATGGTGTCGATTCCCGCATGACGCACCTTGCTGATAAAGGCTGCCAGGTCATTGCGGTCGAAAAGAGGATCCATGCCGCCTACGCTGACGAGGTTGCCACGGAGGGTGCCGCCGCTCACGCTGCCGGTATAGTATAGAGAGGTCTTCATCTGGAAGTCGGCACCCAGGGTCTCAATGCCGGTGATGGCCGTCAGCAGCTTCATGGTCGACGCCGGCCGCAGCGTCTGGCGGTGACCGTAGGTATAGAGCGTAGAGTCGTCCGTCAGGTCGTAGACCATCAGCCCCAGCTGCGACCGCTCCAGCAAGGGGCTGGCCACGAGAGAGTCCAGACGCTGGCGCAGCCGTACCGTCCACGGCAGGCTGTCGCTCACGGCAACACTGTCGGCCACCAAACTATCATCGGCTGTCGGCGAAGCCACAGCAACGCTATCCTGCGCCCCCGCAAAAGAGTGGCACAGACAAAAAGCGAGCAGAAAGATCAGAATTTTCTTCATTTCGGCTGCAAAATTACTAAAAATTATTATCTTTGCACCCTCAAAACGCGTTTTTATGGTCTACAAATACGATTTCCTGATTATCGGAGCCGGCGTTGCCGGCATGAGCTATGCCCTGAAAGTGGCTCGCGCCAAGAAGGGCAAGGTGTGCATGATTTGTAAGGCTGGCCTCGACGAGGCCAACACATCGTTTGCCCAGGGTGGTGTGGCCAGTGTCACCAACCTGGAGCTCGACAACTTTGACAAACATATTGAAGACACGATGATTGCCGGCGACTACATCAGCGACCGCCAGGCCGTGGAACAGGTAGTGCGCAACGCCCCCAAGCAGATTGAGGAACTGGTGAAGTGGGGTGTGAACTTCGACCGCAAGTCCGACGGCACCTTCGACCTTCATCGCGAGGGTGGTCACTCCGAGTTCCGCATCCTCCACCACGCCGACGACACGGGCGCCGAGATTCAGCGCGGTCTGATAGAGGCCGTGCGCGCCTGTCCCGACATCGAGGTGAAAGAGCACCACTTCGCCGTGGAAATCATCACCCAGCACCACCTCGGCGTGCGCGTCACCCGCCGCTCGCCCAACATCAAGTGTTACGGAGCCTATGTGATGGATTGTAGTCAGCAAGGTAAACTCACCCCTCCCTCGCAGGGAGGGGACGGGGGCGGCTCCGTCGACACCTATCTGGCCAAGATTACCGTGCTCTGCACCGGTGGCTGCGGCGCCGTCTACCTGACCACTTCGAACCCTGTCATTGCCACTGGCGACGGCATCGCCATGGCCTACCGCGCCAAGGCTACCGTGGCCGACATGGAGTTTGTACAGTTTCACCCCACAGTGCTCCACAACCCCAGTGAGACCCACCCCGCCTACCTCATCACCGAGGCCATGCGCGGCTATGGCGGCATACTGAAACTGCCCAACGGCCAGACGTTTATGGAGAAATATGACGAGCGTCTGTCGTTGGCACCCCGCGACATCGTGGCCCGCGCCATCGACAAGGAGATGAAAATCCACGGTCTAGATCACGTCTGCCTCGACGTCACCCACAAAGACCCGGCAGAGACGCGCAAGCACTTCCCCAACATCTACCAGAAGTGCTTGTCTATCGGCATCGACATCACCCAGGACTATATCCCCGTGCGCCCTGCTGCCCACTACATGTGCGGCGGCATCAAGGTCGACCTCAACGGGCAGTCAAGCATCGAGCGCCTCTACGCTTTGGGTGAGTGCTCGTGCACGGGTCTGCACGGCGGCAACCGCCTGGCCTCCAACTCACTGATTGAGGCCGTGGTCTATGCCGACGCTGCCGCCCGCGACTCGCTGCAGCACGTAGACCTCTACGACTGGAACGAGCGCGTGCCGGAATGGAACGACGAGGGCACGATGACCAACGAGGAGAAGGTGCTCATCACGCAGAGCGTGAAGGAGGTCAACCAGATCATGTCCAACTACGTGGGCATCGTGCGTAGCGACCTGCGCCTGCACCGCGCCTGGGACCGCCTCGACATGCTCTATGAGGAGACCGAGCGCCTGTTCAAGCGCGTGCGCGCCACCCGCGACATCTGCGAGCTGCGCAACATGATCAACGTGGGCTACCTCATCACCCGCTGGGCATTGGAGCGCAAGGAGTGCCGCGGGCTGCATTTCACCACCGACTACCCCTTGCACGCCTACGACAAATAGATGTTACGCAGTAAGTCTGTTGCCGTCTGTTTAGCCCTCATCGCCGTACTTACCCTATCAGCAAGCGCACCCGGCAACCACCGCCATTACCCATCAGCTATGGCGGCGGGCATAGTTCGTCCGCGCAACATGCTCAACACACGGAAGCTCGACACGCTTAGGATGCATGAGCGCTTCGCCTTACGCACCAACGGCATAGGGTGGCTACTGCTGTCGCCCAACATCGGCGTAGAGATGACCTTGGGCAACTATAACTGGAGCCACGTCACCCTGGGCATCAACGGCCGCCTGATGCGCACCACATCGGCGCAGACAAACCCCTACATGCAACGGTTCCTCAACGAGGGGCGCATAGAGGCGCGCTACTACCGCCACGGCCGCAGCCTGCGCCGCTCATGGTTTGCGGGCGTCTACGGCGGCTATACGGTTTTTAACCAGAAGCTCGCCGCTACGGGCTATCGCGGCGAGGGCTACATTGCCGGCCTCACCGCAGGCACCATTGCCCCCCTCTACGGCTATCGCAACGGCAGCAGCCTCGACTTAGAGTTCAGCGTCAATGCCGGTGTGCTCGTGGCCGACGTGCAACAGTATGCCTGCACCGACGGTCGTGAGTATTACGTCGAGACAAGCCCCTACAGCGGGCGTCGCCTCACTTGGAACGCCCTGCCCTGGGTCGTGGCCACCGACGTAGTGCGCGTCAGCTTTGTCTATCACTTCGGCCCCTCGGTAGCCGACCGCTACCGCCCGCGCGCCACCATTGACGACGCCTTCCGCCAGCTGCAGGCAGAGATTGCCCTGCAGCGCGACTCCATAGCCCAGGTGAAACAGCAAGAAGACGAGCGCCGCCGCGACTCCCTTGAAAAGGCCGACTACGAACGTCGCTTCGAAGAGCAGCGCAAGGAGCTTGAAAAAATGCACCTGCGCGACTCCCTGCAGCGCGTAAAACTCAGAATGAAGAATGAAAAGAAGTAAGCTCCGCCTCCTGTCTATGCCCGCCGCCAGACGCCTTCTGTCTATGCCCGCCGCCAGGCGCCTTCTGTCGTTGCTGGTCGGCTGTGCAGCGGCGCTGCCGCTGCCCGCCCAGAAGCTCGCCGCCGGCGTCGACGCCCTCTGGCTGGCCACGGGCATGGCCAACATAGGCGCCGAAATGACCGTAGGCCGCGCCTCCACCCTGAGCCTCTACTTCATGGGCATCAGCCACCCCTGGGTGAACACCGACATGAAAGGCATTGCCCTGCAGCCCGAATGGCGATACTATCTCAGCGGACGCCCCATGTACCACCACTTCATAGGCATCGGCGCCATCACCGGCACGTATAACTTCAAATTTAACAATAAGCTGTACAACGGCTCCGCTGCCGGTGTGGGACTCACCTTCGGCTACGTGCTGCCCCTCTCCGCCCGCCTCAACATCGACCTGCACGCCGGCTACGGCCTGATACACGCCCAAGACCGCGAGCGCGGCAAGCACAACTACATGCTGCCCACCCGAGCGGGCGTCACCGTCAGCTATATCTTCAGATAGAAAATGCTTATGACCAATAGCGAGAGTTTTCGAGGTGCGAGGTGCGAGATACAAGGTATGAGAATAGCCTGCCATAGACTATGGCGGGTATTCGCTATACTCCTTTTGACCTTGTTCACCCTGACGCTGCCCGCGGCGGCACAGGTGGTGCACATCACCGGCGAGGTGATGCGCCAGATGCGCGGCACCGACGGTCGCCAGCAGCAGATGCCGCTGAGCGTGCCCGTCTACATCTTCGACAATGCCAACGACGCGCGCCAGCAGGTAGCCCTCTACCGCCAGCAGTCGCAGCAGCAGGGACAGTACACGACACTCAAGGCCGCCGACGTGGTGACCCCCGACTACGAGGGCCACTTCGAGGCCGACCTGTCGCAGCGCGGCGCCCTGGTGGTCATCAGCGAGGGTACCATCGTGGTCACACCCATCGACCAGCGCCTGCACTACACCATCCTCATCAATGGCGACAGTGCCGACGGCATCCTGCTGAAGAATACCGACGTCGTAGGCGAGAAGCGCGGTCTGAAGATGCGCGAACTGCCAGCCATCGACGACGGGCCTACGGTGCGCTGGGACGTCATGCTCACGCTGCCCGAGGGCTACATCACCACCGACACGCGCCTCATCCTGCAGCCCGTAGCCATCGACTGCGACAGCGGCGACACCATACAATACTTGGAGCCGCTCATTGGCGAGGGACGCCGCTACCACCGCCTGCAGCAGCGCATGAAGAGCTACGACTACCGGCGCCACGACCCCCTGGCCCCCTACTACCGCCCGGGACTGCTCGACAGCGAGGCTCTGCACTGGACATCGACCTTCGTCAAGCCCAATGCCGACCACACCTACAAATGGCAGGCTCACCTGCGGCTTGAAGACTACAGCCACGTCTATTACGACAATGCCTCCAAGGAGGGTTCCTGCAACAGCCGCAAGCCGTGGCGCATGCTCGACGTGAGCATGGCACGCCGCGAAATGGCCCTCAGCAAGGAGTACTACGAACCTTCGCGGGCACAGCTCATGGAGGCCGCCCGCGACTTGGAGCTCACCTTCCGCGTGGGCACGGCACAACTCACCGACGACTCTGTCAACAGCGCCACCATCCGCCAGCTGGCCCGCGAGCTGCAGAGCTACGGGCGCCAGCTCATCAACGTCAAGATCCAGGGCACGGCATCGCCCGACGGCAACCCCCAGCGCAATGCCGAGCTCGCCGCCCAGCGCGCCGCCAAGGCGCTGAGCCTCATCAGCGGCTACACCCGCGGCACGAGCATGCAGACCATCGCCCCGAAGGTGTACACCTGGAGCGACGTGGCCGACTCGCTCGTTGCCCGCGGCCAGCAGCGCGAGGGCGACGAGCTGCGCGCCTATGCCCAGACCGGCAACCAGGCAGCCATCCGCCGCATGATGGAGAGCAACCCCGCCATCGGCGAGATTCTGCAGCACCAGCGACTTATGCGCTGTGCCTACCTGATCCGCCAGAACAAGGTGCTGGAACCCGACGAAGCACTCTGGGTATACCGCAACGACACCACCTATGCCGAGGGCGGCTCCAGCAAGTTCAGCAACGGCGACTACTACAACCTGCTGACACTCATCACCGACAGCGCCGAGCGCCAGCACCTCATCCAGCGTATCTACCGCGAGCAGAGCCAGCGCTCCACATCACGGTTCAGCCCCTTTGCCGCCTATGTGGCCAACAGCGTGGCCTGCCACCTACTCGACGCCGACAGTACCAACACCGCCGTGCTGCAACCTTTCTGCGACCTGAGGTCGGGCTTGGAAGTGAGCCGCCAGATAGCCTTCGACAACGCCTACCGCTATACCGTCAACCGCCGTGAGGTGGTGGCCAACCAGGCGGTGATGCTCTTCCGCGACCTCAAGCTCAGCGCCGCCGCCCACATGGCCGACAAGCTGCCCGACACGCCTGAATACCGCGACATCAAGATGTTTACTGACTTGGAGACGCTCTTCTTCAAACCCCAAAAGAGTGCCGACGAAGAGCGACGGGCACTGCGCGCCCTGCAATACGTCATGGCTACGAGCCTGCAAAATCGCGCCGTGCTCACCTATGAACTGGCACCGGAACTGGGACTCTCGACGGCCGAAGTAGAGCGCGTGGTCGACAGCCTTGACGCCACCAATGCCAAGCGGTGGTATATGAAAGCGATGATTGCTGCCGGCAGCAGCGCCAACAGCGAGGCCGACTTCATGGAGCTGGTCAACAAGTACGGCGTCGACGAGGCCCTGCGGCGTCAGGACAACGACACACCGCTGTTTCTGGCTTTCCTACAGCACGCCTTCGACCTCGACCCCTCACTGCAGCGGCTCTACGCCAGCGACGTTCACCTGAGCGACGAGCAGCGCAAGCGTCATCCCTACGACCCTGCCAAGGCCGCCGTCTACCGTGAAAAATTCAAAGACACTACCACCCCATGAGACTATTCCTGTTCCTTATACTTTCCACCCTTCTGTCCGTCCTGCCCCGTGCCAGCCATGCAGCCGCCCTGCCCCGCGCCAGCCATGCAGCTGCCTTGCCTCAAGTCGGCTATGCAGCGGCGTTGCCGCTGCCCACCGCGCAGCCCAACGACACCCTCGCCATCGACAGCACCTACGCCCCGCTGCCTCAGCGCAACTTCAACGCCCTTGACTACTCTCTCGACGCCCCCCACTACTACCGCGGCGACAGCCTCGCCCACAGATTCACTTTCCTGCAGCTCGGCGGCGGACGCATGGCCATCAACGATACTCACCGCCACGACCCCGACCCACTATATTTGATGCACCTGCGCCTGGGCCGACAGTTCAACACCGTCAGCAGCCTGCGACTGGGCGTCGAAGGTGCTTTGGGCTTTATACCGCAGGCCGCAGAGAACACCTTCTACAACTCCACCAACGCCCGCATAGCCTTTGAGGCCGACTATCTCTACAGTCTCTCCTCTCACCTGCTGGGCTACCGTCCCGACCGTCTGCTCGACGTCTCGGCCATGGTGGGCATCGGCGGAGCCTACTCCAAGCTCTTCAGGAGCGACATGGACGACTGGAGCTCCGAATTCAATACTGCCAGCACCTCCATCTTCGGCAAGGCGGGCTTCCAGTTCAAGTTCTTGGCAGGTCCACAGGCAGCACTGGCCATTGAGCCTTACGTCATGGCCTCCACCCGCGGCATCGACCTCGTCCGCTCAGAGCATGAGTTCTACAGCTACCGCATGGGATGGGGCTTCGATATCGCATTCATACAATACTTCGGCAACCACCTTACTCCCACCCACCACGACGGCGACTTCCGCCGACACTATACACGCCGACAGCGCTTTTTTGCCGGCGACGTGCCCTCATGGCTGCTCCGCCGCCCGCTCTTCGCTGGTATGCAGACGGGAGTGGCGGGGGTCAGCGGCGACGGGCGCACCTTCAACAAGTCGGCGGGTGTAGGCCAGCGGGCATACATAGGATGGTGGATGTCGCCGGCTATCGGCATACGCGCACTGGTCGGCTTTGAGAACATGAAATGGCAGGAGAACGAACACGCTTCACTACGCGACTTCATCAGCTATCGCCACGGAGCCCTCTCGCTGCTGGTCAACCCCTTTGGACTGATGCGCCGTGCCACATACGCCGCCCCCGTGGGCATCACCCTTCTCGCCGGTTACGAAGGAGGATGGGCGGCACGCGAGGAAGGACGGCAAGGTTTCCCCGCCTTCGGCTATCATCTGGGGGCCAATCTCTGGCTGCGTCTCACCGACGGACTCAAGCTTACCGTCGAGCCACAATACACCGTGCTCACCCACAAGAACGACGCCAGCCGTGCCAGTATCGATAACCTTACCCGCGCCAGCATCGGACTGGAATTCACATTTAATAATCCCAGCTTCCCTCCGATAGCAAGCCAACAGAATGTAAGCACACCCTTCGGACTTCAAAATTATTTCATTGGCATCTCCGGCGGCCGCAACTTCACGCCCCGCTACTATCAGGACAACAGCCGCGTACGCGACTATATCAAGAGCGCGCTGCTCACGGCAGGCTACGAGTATACCCCCCGGCACACCTTGAGACTGTCAGCAGAATACATGACCGACGTCTTCTACGCTAACCATGAGTACGACCGCCAGCACCGAGTGATGGCCACCATCGGCTATCAGCACAACCTGCTTCACACACAATTCAATATTCAAAATACAAAGTACAAAATCCATAGACCCTGGGCGCTCTGCGTCAACATCGGCCCGACCATTGCCTTCGGTGGCGACAAGCCCGTGATGGGCCTCAACGGCGGCGCACAGCTCAGCTACCGCCTGTCAACACAATTCTCACTGTTCCTGGCCGAAAACCTCTACTGGATACCCAGCGGCCTGTGGAACACCGACCAGAACACTGAGCTCAACATCACGTCGAGCTGGAATCTGGGACTGATGTACCATTTCGAGAGCCTCGTAAGGCCTACCGTGAAGGCTGCCACCGCCACCGCTGCCGTTGTTGCCACCGCCGCCACGGCCACGGGCCACGCCATAGCTACCGCCGCCACCGCCACAGGCCACGCCATAGCTACCGCCGCCACCGCCACGGGCAGGGCCGTGGCCACCGTGGGCACCGCCATGACCGACCAGCGCGAGCACCCCGTCTTCGTCGACTACGCCATGGGCTATCACCACTTCATGCACATGCCCACGACGGGCAGCGACCCCTGGGAACCGGAGCTGCAACTCAGCGCCGGCTGGTGGGCACTGCCGGCGGCAGGTCTGCGCATAGGGGGCGACTTCCTGCGCGGCTATTCCGGCGAGTCAGAGGTAAAGACGGCTACAGAAACCTTTACGCGCTACGACAAGATACGCCTGTCTTACGTCTATGCCGACCTGATGGTCAATCCCTTAGGCTTTGCCCGCCAGTATAACTGGGACTCAAAGGCCGGCATCGTCCTCATTGGCGGCCGTACGCTTGTCAACCTGAACGACGGCAACATGGAGAAGCGCTACTGGAACAATGGCTGGCGCCTGGGCACACAGTTGTGGGCACGGATTGCTCCGGGCCTGCGCGTGCACGTGGAGCCGATGTTCTCGCTCTTCGACTGCAATCAGCAGAGCGACAACCCCGCCGACTATACCGGCCGCGACCACCGCGAACTCTTCTCGCTGAAGGCAGGCCTGACGATGCTCCTGCGCAACGGCAAGGAGGCTGCAAAGCACGGCAACACGAAAGCAACTACGGATCATAGTGCCAGTAACCAGGCAGGCTCTATGTACAGCCACGCCTCCCGGTGGGCTATAGGTCTGGGCGGCGGCCTGCACTTCAACAAAGACGATTATCGCCTCAGCGGCAGCGGCACCAACAGCAACCTACAGGCTCTTGTCAGCTACCAACTGTGGACAAACACCAAACTTACCTTAAGCGAGGAACTGACCTTTGACCACTTCATAGACCCCTGCACCTATCGGCTCACGGCCGGCCCCGATGCCGGAGAGCAACGCTCAGGACGGGCACTGACCACTTACCGCTACCTCTTCTCGTCGCTGGCCTATGAATACGACATCTTGGGCCTCTTCAATGGCGACCCCCGCCGCCGCTGGTCGTTCAACATCTTGGGGGGAGTATGTCTGTCATACTATCTTAACGAGAGTAGCAGCGTGCCCGGCGAGAGCGCCGACCACGAGGTGGCTCACAGCGAGCGTAACAGCCCCATTAACTTCAACAGCCTCATCGGTGCATCCGTCAGCTATCGCCTGTCGTCGCGGCTGTCGGTCTATTACCACCACCACCTGTTCACCTACAGCTTCAGTCACCCCTACTGGGTACACTACACACCGCAGTTGGTCTCACGCTATGGCCACATCAACACCTTCAACATCGGACTGATGCTGCATCTGTAGTGGTAAGAGGCAAGAGGGGTGTGGTGAGAGGTAAGAGTAATGTTTTCACGACGTCAGCGCCTGGCTGAGCCTGAGGGCGTAGCTGTCGGTAGGATTCACGTCGAGAATCTTGTCGATGTACTGCATCGAGCTCTGCTTGTCATGCTTCACGAAATAATAGTAAGCCAGGTACTTATACGCTTCGAGCAGCTGGCCGCCGCCCTTCTGCTCGGTCATTTCTATCACCTGCTGGTAGTAGGGCTTGGCCAGCCCCTTCTCTGTCTCCGGGTCCATGGCCACATTGGTACGTGCCTGCCAGTAGACGCCTAAGTAGCTGTCAGGCCTCATGCGCGCCACCTCGGCAAAGGTTTCGTCGGCTTTCTGCAGCGCTTCCTTCTTCACAGGTGTCAGGCCGTCGCCACCTGCGGTGTCGGTGCCTTGGGCATAATACAGGCGCCCCAGTTCGTAAATCACGAAAGGCGTCACCTCTTCCTTGTCGAGTTTCGTCATATACTGCCGGTAGTAATCAACAGCCTGCTGATAGCGCCCAATGTTCTGGTAAGCCTTCGAGATGGCCAGCAGCACGTCGGCACGGTCGCCGCCCTCTAACTGCAGCGCCTTGTTAAACTGCTCGATACCCAGCTCATATTTCCCTAAGCCATTATGCACATAGCCATAGTAAATATAGTCGAGGTAAGTAGGTTTGACGGTTTTCGCTTCCGACGACGACGAGGGGTGGAAAAATATCCAGGCGGCTTCGAGGGCGGCTTCATACTCTTTCAGCTCTGTATGGTTATACATGTCCAGGCGTGTAAAGATACGGTCGTGAGGCCATTGCTTGCGACCGTGAGTCACCACTTTGAGCGACTTCTGGTAGTCTTTCATCAGGTAGGCCGACATGGCGTAGGCCACCTGCTCGTCGCGGCTAAGGCTGTCGATGGCTATAGAGTCGTAGGCAGCCACGGCCTGCTCTACTTTGTTGGCACTATACCATACGCCCGCTATCAGGTAGTCTACGCGGAAGTCGGGGCGGTAGCGTCCCAACTGCTGCAACCTTGCCACGGCCAGCTGCGGCTCGTCTTTCTGGTGCATCCTGACATAGTGCATGTATCCGGTAGTGTCGCGGGGGTCGAAGTAGATGGCACGCCCGTAGTAGTAGTCGGCCTGCTCACGGTCGTTTTTTGCCATGGCGATGTCGCCGGCCAATGAGATAATGCTTGTGGTGATTTTCTTCAACTTATAGCCCTGGGCATAGCAACGCTCCGCACCGGCAATATCGCCGCGGCGCAAGAGTTCAAAGCCCTGACGAGCCAACACGTCGGGGTCTTTGCTGTCTTTGCCCGCCCACGCACACAGCGTCAGGCCCAGCACGGCTATCGTTATCAGTGGTCTCATGTCTACTGGTTCTTCAGTGGCCATTTAGTAGTCTCGCACCTCAAGAATCCCTACTTGTTTTTTGCTTGTTACTTAGTAAGATTACCCAAGATGTCGCGCGTCAGCTCGCGGGTGATGGTGCGCGTGGCGGCGCTGGTGGCGTTTTTCACCACCTTCTCGCGGGCCGAGGTGCGGCTCTTCGACGATTTGCCGCTGACCTTGTTGCTCACCCAGGTGCCGAGGACGGTGGCAAGGGTAGAGGTGACAGCGGTGAGCACGGCCTTCCATACTTTCGACATGATACCGGCCTTCTTGCTGGCGGGTTTGGTGTCGGCGGAGTCAGAATCGGAGTCGCCGGGGGTTACGGATTTGCCAGAAGACACTTCGGTCTCCTGCAGGGCGCGCTCCTCGTCGGCGAGGATGACCTCAAAGGCGCTCTCGCGGTCCAAAGCCTGGTCGTACTTATGAGCCACGGGACTCTGCGCCAAGATGTCGCGGCGCTGCTCGTCGCTGATGGCGCCAATCTGCGACAGGGGGAAGAGCACCTTGGCGCGCTGCACCATCTGCGGGGCGCCCTTCTCGTCGAGGAAGCTGACGAGGGCCTCGCCGGTCTCAAGGTTCATGATAGCCTCATCAGTCTTGAACGCCGGATTGGCGCGGAAGGTCTCGGCGGCAGTCTTCACGGCTTTCTGGTCCTTCGGAGTATAGGCGCGCAGGGCGTGCTGCACGCGATTACCTAACTGGCCGAGGATGTTCTCGGGAATGTCCGTAGGGCTCTGGGTGATGAAGTACACGCCCACGCCCTTGGAGCGTATGAGTCGCACCACCTGCTCAATCTTGTCCAACAGTGCCTTGCTGGTGTCGGCAAACAGCATGTGGGCCTCGTCGAAGAAGAACACCAGTTTGGGCTGCGGCAGGTCGCCCACCTCGGGCAGCGTGCTGTAAAGCTCGCTGAGGAGCCAAAGCAGGAAGGTGGAGTAGAGCTTGGGCTGCATCATCAGCTTGTCGGCGGCCAGGACGCTCATCACGCCCTTGCGGCCCGTCGGCGAGGCGCTGTCGGGCATGGTGGCCAGCAGGTCCTGGATGTCGAAGGAGGGCAGGCCGAAGAACTTGTCGGCGCCCTGATTTTCTAACTGCAGCAGGGCGCGCTGGATGGCACCGACGGAGGCGCTGGCCACATTGCCATATTTAGAGGCATACTCCTTGGCGTGCTTGGCCACGAAGCCAAGCACGGCGCGCAGGTCTTTCAGGTCGTCGAGCAGCCAGCCGCGCTCGTCGGCAATGCGGAAGACGATGTTCAGCACACCGTCCTGCGTATCGTTCAGTCCGAGCAGTCGCGACAGCAGCAGCGGCCCCATCTGGCTGATGGTAGCCCGCATGGGGTGTCCCTGCTCGCCGAAGACGTCGTAGAACCTTACCGGGCAACTCTGGAACTGCGGGGCTTCGAGCCCGAACTCCGGCAGTCGTTTCTCTATAAAGCTGCTCATCTTGCCAACCTGCGAGATGCCGCTGAGATCGCCCTTCATGTCGGCCATGAAGCAGGGCACGCCGGCCTGGCAGAAGGTCTCGGCCATCACCTGCAACGTCACCGTCTTTCCTGTACCCGTGGCACCGGCAATCAGACCGTGCCGGTTGGCCATCTTTCCTGTTATACTCAGTGCCCCCTCTGAGCTGTGGGCAATGTATAGCCCCCGTTGCTTATCATACATATCTATTATTCTTGTCTTAGCAATCTGGGTGCAAAGATAGTGTTTTTTTCTTGATAATGAATAAAAAGCGCGTTTTTATTTTTTTTTACCGCTAATTTTTGTAATTTTGCAGCCAAATGGAAAAAGAAACGTTAAGGCTGCTCAAGGACATCGACTCGCCGTCGGACCTGCGCCGCCTCAAGATAGACGATTTGCCGGAGTTGTGCCGTGAGCTGAGACAGGATATTGTCGAAGAGCTGTCGGTAAACCCTGGACACTTGGCGTCGAGCCTGGGAGTCATCGAGCTGACGGTGGCCCTGCACTATGTGTTCGACACCCCCGACGATCGCATCGTCTGGGATGTGGGGCATCAGGCCTACGGTCACAAGATTCTGACCGGGCGCCGCGAGCAGTTCAGCACCAACCGCAAGCTGGGCGGCATCCGCCCCTTCCCCTCGCCCTTGGAGAGCGAGTACGACACCTTTGCCTGCGGCCATGCCTCCAACAGCATCTCCGCCGCCCTGGGCATGGCGGTGGCATCGCGCATAGAGAATTCTCAAACCTCAAGCCTCCATTCTCAAAACAACAGACGCGTCGTGGCCGTCATCGGCGACGGTGCTATGTCGGGTGGTCTGGCCTTTGAGGGGCTTAACAACGTGTCGTCGTCGCCCAACGATCTGCTCATCGTATTAAACGACAACAACATGTCGATAGACCGCTCCGTGGGCGGCATGAAGCAGTATCTGTTAGGGCTGAACACCAACGAGACGTATAACGCCCTGCGGTTTAAGGCCTCACGATGGCTCCACGGCCGCGGCATGCTGGAGGACGACCGCCGCAAGGGGCTGATACGGCTGTCGAACGCGGTGAAGAGCGCCATCTCGCACCAGCAGAACATCTTCGAGGGCATGAACATCCGCTACTTCGGACCCTTCGACGGCCACGACGTGAAGGAACTGGTGCGCATCCTGCGCCAGTTGAAAGACATGAAAGGCCCCAAGCTGCTGCACCTGCACACGCAGAAAGGCCACGGCTATGCCCCGGCTGAGCGCGACGTCACCACGTGGCACGCCCCGGGGAAGTTCGACCCCGAGACCGGCGAGCGCATCGTAGAGAGCGACCCCTCACAGCCGCAGAAATACCAGGACGTCTTCGGCCACACCCTCTTGGAACTGGCTGAGCAGAACCCCAAGATTGTGGGTGTGACGCCCGCCATGCCCACGGGCTGCTCTATGAATATCATGATGAAAGCCATGCCCGAACGCACCTTCGACGTGGGCATTGCCGAGGGGCACGCCGTCACCTTCTCGGGCGGCATGGCTAAGGACGGGCTCGTGCCCTTCTGCAATATCTACAGCGCCTTTGCACAGCGGGCTTACGACAATATCATCCACGACGTGGCCCTACTGGGGCTGCACGTCGTCTTCTGCTTAGACCGCGCCGGACTGGTGGGCGAAGACGGGCCTACGCACCACGGCGCCTTCGACCTGGCGGCCCTGCGCCCCATACCCAACCTGACCATCGCCTCGCCCATGGACGAGCACGAGCTGCGACGGCTGATGTACACCGCACAGATGGACGGCCAGGGACCGTTCGTCATACGCTACCCCCGCGGCGGCGGCGTGCTCAAAGACTGGCGCTGCCCCTTGGAGGCCGTCAAGGTGGGAACCGGACGACGGCTCCACGACGGCACCGACGTGGCCGTGCTGAGCATCGGGCCCATAGGCAACAACGTGACGGAGGCCATCAAGGGCATTGAGAATGGAGAACCCTCCGTTGCCCACTACGACATGCGGTTCCTCAAGCCGCTGGACGAGGACATTCTCCACGAGGTAGGCCGCAAGTTCAAGCGGGTGGTGACGGTGGAGAACGGCGTGAGGAACGGCGGCTTAGGGTCGGCGGTCATGGAATGGCTGAACGACCACGGCTACAGCGTCAGCGTTACCCGTCTGGGACTGCCCGACGACCACTTCGTAGAGCATGGCACCGTCGGCGAGCTGCAGCACCTCTGCGGCATCGATGCCGAGGGCATTGCCAAGGCTATTGTAAATAGCCAAACCGTAAATTGTAAATAGTCAAACCGTAAATTACATAGATGAAGATTGTCATCGTAGGAGCCGGAGCCGTAGGCACCCACCTGTCAAAATTACTGTCGCGCGAGCACCAGAACTGCGTACTCATCGACGACGACGAGGAACGGCTGGCGGGCGTCAGCGAGTATGACGTGATGACCTACAACGCCTCGCCGACGAGCATCACCGCCCTGAAGGAGTCGGGCACCGACAAGGCCGACCTCTTTATTGGCGTCACCACCGAGGAGACGACCAATATCGCCGCCTGCGTGATGGCCCACGCCATGGGCGCGAAGAAGACCGTGGCGAGGATTGACAACTATGAGTACCTGAAGCCGCAAAACCAGGAATTCTTCCGCCGACTGGGCATCGACTCGATGGTCTACCCCGAGGTGCTGGCGGCCATCGACATCACCAACGGCCTGAAGATGTCGTGGGTGCGCCAGCGGTGGGACGTCCACAACGGTGCTCTGGTGCTGCTGGGCATCAAGTTGCGCGAGGGTGCCGAGATACTGAACCAGCCGCTGAAAGACCTCTGCGGCCCTGACGACCCTTACCATGTGGTGGCCATCAAGCGCGGCGAGGAGACAATCATTCCAGGCGGCATGGACACCCTGCAGCTCAACGACTTAGGATACTTCATGACCACCCGCGAATATATACCCTACATACGCAAGATTGTAGGTAAGGAGCATTATGCCGACGTGAAGAACGTCATCATCATGGGCGGCGGCAAGACGTCGGTGAGGGCGGCACTGACTATCCCCGACTACATGAACGTGAAAATCATTGAGAAAGATGCCGACCGCTGCGAGAAGCTCAACCAGCTGCTGACAGAGAGCGACGCCATGGTGATTCACGGCGACGGCCGCGACCTGGGACTACTTGAGGAGGAGGGCATCAAGAACACGCAGGCCTTCGTGGCACTCACCGGCAATGCCGAGACCAACATCCTGGCCTGTCTGACGGCAAAGAAGCTGGGTGTGCGCAAGACGGTGGCCATGGTAGAGAACCTGGACTATGTGTCGATGGCCGAGAGCTTAGACATTGGCACCATCATCAACAAGAAGACAGTGGCCGCCAGCCATATCTACCAAATGCTGCTGGACGCCGACGTGAGCAACCTGCGGTCGCTGATGCTCGTCGACTCCGAGGTGGCCGAGTTTGTGGCTGCCGAGGGTTCGCGCGTCACTAAGCGCCAGGTGAAGGACTTAGGACTGCCCTTCGGCACCACCATCGGCGGTCTGGTGCGCAACGGCGAGGGTATGCTCGTCAACGGCTCGTCGCAGATCCAGGCCGGCGACTCCGTCATGGTCTTCTGCCACGAGCAGAAACTCAACAACATCGAAAAGTTCTTCAAGAAGTCCACCTTCTTCTAACCGCCCGTCCCCCCCCACCCATCACCTATCACCTATCACCTATCACCCATCACCTATCACCCATCACCCATCACCAAACAATATGGTCAACTTCCGCATCATCTTCAAGATTATCGGCTCGCTGCTATTCATCGAGGCCCTGTTTATGGGACTCTGCTTAGCAATAGCCATGACCCACCACGAAGACGATGTGCTGGCCTTTATCGTGTCGATGCTCATCACCTATATAGGCGGGTTCATATTCCTCTATCATGGCCAGCAGGCAGAGAACACGCTGAGCCGCCGCGACGCCTACGTCGTGGTGACCGCCGTATGGGTCATTTTCTCTATCTTCGGCATGTTCCCCTTTCTCATCCACGGCAGCATCACCAGCCTCACCGACGCATATTTTGAAACGATGTCAGGATTCACCACCACTGGCGCCTCGATTATTGACGATGTGGAGCGACTGCCCCACGGCATACTCTTCTGGCGCTCGCTGATGCAGTGGATTGGAGGCCTGGGAATCGTGTTCTTCACCATTGCCATCTTGCCGTCGCTTGTCGGCGGTAGCGTCAAAATCTTTGCCGCCGAAGCCACCGGCCCTATCAAGGCCAAGATGCACCCGCGGCTGACAACGACGGCCAAATGGATCTGGACCATCTACCTGCTGCTGACCCTGGGCTGCGGCTTCTCATATTGGGCCGCCGGCATGGGGTGGTTTGAGGCCACCACCTACGCCATGACCACCACGGCCACAGGCGGCTTTGCCGTACACAACGACAGTACGGCCTACTACCACTCGCCCGCCATCGACTACATCAGCATCTTGTTCCAGTTTCTCTCGGGCATTAATTTCACCTTATTGTATATGAGCATGTTTAAGCTCAGGTTTACCGCCCTGTTCAAGAACTCTGAGTTTAAGTTCTACCTCTCTACCGTCGCCGTGGCAACGCTGCTGGTGACCTATCTGCTGTTTGCCCACACAGACTACACGTTAGAGCATGCCTTCCGCTCGGCACTGTTCCATATCGTGTCGTTCATTACCACCACCGGCATGCTCATGGGCGACGACATAGGCCAGTGGCCCAGTCTGACGTGGGTTATCCTGGCGCTGGTGATGTATCTCGGCGCCTGTGCCGGCAGCACCAGCGGCGGTTTCAAGTGCATACGCGGCGTGATGCTGCTGCAGGTGGTGCGCAATAACTTCCGCCAGATTCTGCATCCCAACGCCGTGTTGCCCGTGCGCATCAACGGCCAGAGCATACCGTCATCAAAGCTCGTGGCGGTGTTCGCATTCTTCGTGCTCACCATCCTCATGGTGTTCTTCACCGTGGTGGCCATGATTATGTCGGGCGTCGACTTTGCCAATGCCTTTACCATCGCCGTCAGCTGTGTGGGCAATGTGGGACCGTCGCTGAGCACCACCATCGGCGAGGTGACGTCGTGGTCGGCACTACCCGCAGGCACGAAATGGCTACTCTGCCTACTCATGCTCATGGGGCGTCTAGAAATCATGACCGTACTCGTGCTCTTCACCCCTCAATTCTGGAAAGAAAACTGAAATAATTCATTATTCACAATGCACAATGCATAATTCATCACAATGCATAATTCATAATCGCGAAGCGACAACTCTAAATTCTAAACTCTAAACTCCTAATTCTCAAACATGTATAAGTTCAATCCGATATTAAAGCAAACCATCTGGGGCGGCGACCGCATCGCCGCCTTCAAGCGATTAGGAAAAGACCTACCCTCCAGCATCGGCGAGAGTTGGGAGGTGTCAGGCGTTGCCGGCAGCATCTCCGTCGTTGCCGACGGCCCTGAGGCTGGCAAGTCACTCACCGACCTCGTGGCTGAGCACCGTGGAGACCTTGTAGGTCAGGAGAACTTCGAGCGCTTCGGCACGGAGTTTCCCCTGCTGGTGAAGTTTATCGACGCCCACCAGAACCTCTCTATCCAGGTGCACCCCAACGACGAGGTGGCCCGCCGCCACGGTTTCCCCCACGGCAAGACTGAGATGTGGTATGCCCTGAAATCGGCTCCCGGAGCTCAGCTCTACAACGGGCTGCGCCAGCCACTGACCCCCGAGCAGTATAAGCAGATGGTGGCCGACGGCACCATCGTCAAGGCACTGGCTCACTATACCGTCCACGACGGCGACGTATTCTTCATCCCCGCCGGCCGCATCCATGCCATCGGCGCCGGATGTTTCGTGGTGGAGGTGCAGCAGACGTCGGACGTCACCTACCGCATCTACGACTACCAGCGGCGCGACAAGCAGGGCAACCTGCGACAGCTGCACACCGCCAAGGCCGCCGAGGCTATAGACTATACGGTGAAGGAAAACTACCGTACCTACTACGAGCCGATGCAGGACGAGGGCGTGCCGCTCATAGCATGTGAGCACTTCACCACCGCCGTCTACGACCTCAACGAGCCGATGACCATCGACTACTCTGAGCTCGACTCCTTTGTCATCTTCGTAGGACTACAGGGGGCGGGCGAGATTACCGATGATAGCGGCGAAACCATCACAATCAGCGAGGGCGAGAGCGTACTGTTGCCCGCCACGGTGAAAAACATTCGCGTGGAAGGCACCATCAAGTTCTTGGAGACCTACGTATAACACAAACACATCAATAACCTTGCAACATAAAAGATGTGGCGACTGACAAAGGTTATTATAAAATCCATAGCTGCCATCTTCCTGCTGACGATACTGGCAATGGCGGGGCTGTTTGTTGCTATAGAGACTGACAGCATCCAGCAGTCATTGTTAAAGAAAGCTACGGCAATCATTAGCCAACGGCTGGGAACGATGGTGAACATAGGCCACATCAGCCTCGACCTGATGGGTCTGCACGTGGTCATGAGCGACATAGCCATAGCCGACCTGCAGCAGCGGCATCTGCTGCAGATAGATGAATTAGGAGTACACTTGGACGCCTGGCAACTGATTGACAGACAGCTGGTGGTGACCGAGGCCCATGTAGAGGGCATGGCGGCAAAGCTACATCAGGCACGTGGAGACACAGTAGCTAACTACCAGTTTCTGATTGACGCCCTGCGCGACACCACCAAAACGGCGCATCGCGACAGCACGGCTATAGCGAGAAAGAAGCGGAAAATGCAGCTCGACGTGAGACGGCTGCGCCTAGAACGCATCACTATTGACTATGAGAAGGAGGGCAAGGAGCAGCATGTAAGAATAGGCATGGGCGACATGCATCGCCGTGACGAGCGCTACCTGATAGATATTGACACCCTCTATATCGTAACCGACAACCACCGTCCGCGGAAGAACCACGGCAAGCCCAAACGTGGATTCTTCGACGTCGGTCATCTGAACATCATGGCTCGCGTGAACATGGAGGTGACGCCACGTGGCCATGACAGCATAGAAGCCGTCATCAACAACTTGGCGGCCACTGACATCGGCTCAGGACTGACGGTGAAAAGCCTGACAGCTCGCGTAGTTACCAACAAAGAGCTGGCAAACGTGGAGGCACTCACTATCAGCCTGCCACAGACGACGCTCAACATTCCCCGCGCCGTAGTGCGGCTGCCGAGCAAGAAGGCCGGCAGAAGGCTGGCATGGAGTGCACCGAGAGTGAAAGGACGCGTAGTGCTACAGGATATTGCCCACGCCTTCGCCCCAGTACTCAGAAACTTCACGGAACCGCTGATGCTACAGACGGCGTTCAGCGGTACCGATGACGGTTTGCGCTTCACTGGCGTCAACGTGAGCACACCCGACAAGAAACTACATATCAAAGCCGCCGGCGCCATTAACCACCTGAAGAAAGGGCGCGAACTGAAGATTCACTTCGACGTGCAACAGATGAGAGCGAAGACGGGCGTCAAAGAGCGCATTATCAGCCAGTTCCCGGTAAAGAAACTGATGATGACTCAGCTCCACGCCCTCGGCGACATTGGCTATCAGGGACATTTCGATGTGGTGTGGCGGCGGGAGACCTTTGCTGGACTGCTGACGACCGCCGGCGGACCGCTGCGCTTTAACTTCACTATCGATGGTAACAGTAAGTATGTGACGGGCGCTGTGAAGACCGACTCCTTTGAGTTAGGACAGGTGATGAACCTCAAACAAATAGGTAAGATAGCCTGCGAGGCGCAATTTAAGATAGACATCTCGAAACCCCGCACAGCTCGCATGCGACGTGAGAAAGGTGGCAAACTACCCATCGGCGAAGTCGAAGCACATGTCTTTGAAGCCAAGCATAAACTGGGTCGCGTGAAAAACCTCTACGCTACGATCGCCAGTGACGGCGCCGTGGCCGAAGGAAGCCTCTGCATCCACGGCAAGCACATGGACGTGGTCTGCAGCTTCTCGTTTACCAATACTGACGACATGCACAAAATGAAAGTAAAGCCAGGCCTGAAGTTCCATAAACTGACCGAAGAAGACCGTGCAGCCAAGGAACAACGCAAAGCCGAGAAGGCGGCAGCCAAAGAGCAACGCAAAGCCGAGAAGGCGGCAGCCAAGGAACAGCGCAAAGCCGAGAAGGCGGCAGCCAAGGAGCAGCGCAAAGCCGAGAAGGCGGCAGCCAAGGAGCAGCGCAAAGCCGAGAAAGCGGCAGCCAAAGAGCAGCGCAAAGCCGAGAAAGCGGCAGCCAAAGAGCAGCGCAAAGCCGAGAAAGCCGCCGCGAAGTAATAACTTCTAATTCCTTCTAACTCCTTCTAAAAAGAATGATTTACATTGACGACCATATCAACGACTTTGACTTGGAGGCTGGGCTGGAACTCATCAGCGACCAGCGGCGCGAGCAGGCACTGAAGTTCAGACACGAGCAGGGCCAGCGAACATGTGTGCTGGCATACCTGCTACTGATGCGTGGGCTGCGCCAGGAGTTCGACATCAGCGAACAACCGATATTCGAGTATAGCGAGCACGGCAAACCATACATCGTTGGTCACCCTGAAGTGCACTTCAACCTAAGCCACTGCCGCGAAGCTGTTTTCTGTGCCGTCAGCCACCAGCCGGTGGGCGTTGACGTAGAGTCTGTGCGCGAGTACAAGGAGTCGCTGATAGACTATACCATGAATGTCGACGAGCAGGCACTGATACGCCGCGCCGAGCGCCCAGAGGTGGCGTTCACCAAGCTGTGGACGCAGAAGGAGGCACTGCTGAAGCTCACCGGCGAGGGCATCAGCCGCGACCTGAAGACGGTGCTCTCTCAGGCCAGCGGTGTCAGCTTCACCACGGTGGAGCGATTAGACAAGAACTACATATACACAATATGTAAATATAATGGTAAAAAAGATTGTTAAGTTTCTAAAAGAGTGGACACTGGCCTGCGCCATAACGGTGGGTACGTTGGTCTATCTCACATTCTACTGGGTACCGCAGTTAGACGAACTGGGCAACCGTCTGTCACCTGTCATCGACACGCTGTTTCCGCTATCAGTGTTCATGACACTGTTTGTAACCTTCTGCAAGATAGACTTTCACCAGATGCGCCCCCACCGCTGGCACGCCGCCGTACTCGCGGCCCAGCTGCTGCTGGTAGCAGTGACCGTAGCAATTATACTATGGGCTAAGCAGGGCGCCACCGCCGGCGACAGCAAATTCTTCACTCTCCACTCTTCACTCTCCACTATCCACTCTTCTTGCGTCCCTTCGGTAGCAAGCGAGCAGAGCTCGAGCGCACTCTTCACTAACGAAGCGCCCCTATTGTGGGAGGCTCTGCTCACCTGCATCATAGGCCCGGCAGCATCGGCATCACCCGTGGTGGTGGGCAAGCTGGGCGGCAACATCTCAACCATGACTGGCTACGTACTGTTGTCGTCGCTGGCCTCAGCTGTCATGATTCCACTGGTATTTCCCATGCTTGAGCAAGCGGTTCATGTAGACTTCACCACGGCTTTCCTCATCATTCTCGAAAAGGTATCCACCGTACTGCTGCTGCCGCTGGCCTTAGGCTGGGTGGTGCAGCACTATCTGCCGCGACTGCAACAACGCATCGCCGTCCACCCTAACCTGAGTTTCTACTGCTGGGCGGTGTCGCTGAGCATCACCACGGGCATCACCGTCAAAAACATCGTCCACAGCGAGGCTGCCGTCAGCCTGCTCATAGCCATCGCCATTGCCTCCTTATTGCTCTGCTTCTTGCAGTTTGCCATCGGCCGCGGCATAGGACGGATGATGAGCAGCGACAACACCGCCAAAAACAACAGACCGACGGAGATTGAGATTAACACCGGCCAGGCGCTGTTTCAGAAAAACACGGCACTGAGCATCTGGGTGGCCTACATGTATCTCAATCCCGTAGCATCTATCGGCGCCGGCTGCTACGTGCTCTGGCAAAATATCATCAACACCGTAGAGATATGGCAACATCATAAATTGAATATTGAACATTGAAGATTGAAGATTGTAAGCGCTAAAAAATAACTTGGCACAACTCAACCCTTCACAACACGCGCAAGAGCTTAATAATCAATGTTTTAACGTGAATTGTTGCCGTGCGACGGGAGGCCACCGCCCCCCTGGCGGGAGCGGCAGTGAGTGATTACCTTGCGAGGGGGGGGGTGGTATTGCTGACGCAGGTCAGCAGTTCTGCTGACCTGCGTCAGCAATACCACCGGAACAACCCTTCACACCAAGTAACTAATTTACAGTTAGTTACATCATACGTGAAGGGTTAAGAGCTTTATAGTTTTATCATTGATAAGACTATTTTCCTTTAGGATTGAGATACCAGTCTTCGTTCTTTGAGCCCTTACTTGACGACCAGCCCAGGAAGGTGGGATAGAACACGTCGATAGTGTTAATCTCGCCGCCCTTATTCAAGATGGTGTCGAAGAAAGCCTCTGCCTTGGTACCTGAGAGGTAGAAAGCAAAGGGATAGAGTCCCTGACGCACGAAATACTCACCCTTGCTGGGGTTGGAGCGGTCGTTGGCCGTACCGAAATAGCTGGTATTCATGCGGCTCGTAGGCTTGGCATAGGGGATATGCACCTCCCAGAACTTGTTGTTGTCCTCAGCGCGATAGATGAACGGCTCTATCTCTGCCGTCTTTGTGGCATCAATGGCCGACGCATATTTCACTTCAATGATATAGGTTGAACCTAACTCTGACTCCACTTTGTCAGTGAGATAGTAAACCCTGCCGGTAGTGTCGTCATATCTGGTGAAGTTAGCAGTAACAGCCTTGCTGACATCTGTCACGCCGGGGGCTATTCTCTTCATCGTTATCGTAGCATTGCTGGGAAGGTTGGTAAGGCGTGATGCCAAACCATTGACAAAGTCTACATTCTTCTGATAGGTGGTCATCAGAAACGCCTGCTTCGTCACCTTGCCGTTGTTATTGAAATACATCTCGGTCTTCACATTGACCACCACGTCGTTCATGTCGTAGTCGCCACGCTCGGGCCACATATCCTCAAAAGCAAAGACGCCGACGGTGCTGGTCTTGTTGTCGCCCACCTCAGCCAACGTCGTGAAAGCATTGGCAGGGTTGAGCGTGAAGATGACGTCGCTATAGTTGAGGTCGTTGTTAGCATCCTCGAACGACACGATAGCATACTCCGTGCCGTCCTTGGCGGTATAGCCGAACTTGGCCGTACGGCTGGCGCCTGTAGGATTGAGGTAGCTGCCGATACCGCTCATCCCCGTAGCATCGCAATACGACAGGCCGTCGGTAGACGTGGGCCACGTGTTGTACTTGCGCTCACAGTCCCAGCCTATGCCGCCAACGCCCTGCTTCAAGCCGTAGCCAGAACCCTGAGACCCCCAGCCATTGGTCTTCATAATAAAGCCAATCTTCGTGCCGGCGGGGAACTTGGTGGTAGCTCCGGAAAAGTCGCCCTTGGCAATATTAGGATAATACATCAGCTGCACGGCATCACCATTGTGGACACCAATGTTACCTTGGAAGTCACAACTTGGCTTGTCGGCATAGTATTCGTTCATGGTGTTGGGAAACAGCATGATGATATTCATGTCGGTAGTCTTCTTAGGCTTGGTGGCATCGGTGTAGTAGTAATAGCCCAAGGTGCTGCACCAGCAAGTGTTGCCGCCAATCATAGTAATACTCACCTCCGACTCCTTCTGCAGAGTCATATCGGCCTGCGACAGCAACTCGGCACCTGCCGACGAGGTAGACTTCAGCGCAGCTTTGGCAGCATTGTAAAGGCCGGTAAGGTCGGCATCGTCGAACACCAGTCCCTTGGCCATGTTAGCAGCCGTGCGCTCCAGCAGATAGTTAGGACGCCCGGAGGCAGCATCCCAAGTACCCAGTGGTGTTAACCAGTCTTTGTATACACGCACGCCGGTATTGGCACCTTTGGCGTCAATCTTATAAGAGAGGTTATAGAATTTCGACATGTCGTTAGTGGCGGCACTAGCCACAGGCGCACGGGTGATATTGCGCGAGGACGCCGAAGGCAGGGGCTTTTCAGCCACAGCCTTGGCCACACCATTGACAACCTCAGCAAGCATGCGCTTCTGGCTGACATACAAATCGCCGGTAACGATATACAGCAGTTTGGCATAGGCTGGCAGCGTGACGGTGGCGTCATACTTGCCATAAGCATCGGTGTAGTCGGTAAAGAGGGGGTCGATGCTCTCATCTATCCAGTAAGGGTTCTCCTCTATGCCTTTAACAAAAGGATCACGGGCGTAGATGCTGAAACGCACAGGACCATAGGTATTGAAAGCCGAATAGTCGACAATCAGGTCTACGCTGCGGATTGTAGAGAAGTCAAAAGAATTAATCTCCTCCGTCACTGTCTTATCCTCCTTAGAGGAGAAGAACTCATCAGTCTCTTTGCATGAATTTGCAATAAACAGTAAGCCTGCAAATAGGCAAATGTTAGTAATAAGGCGGTTAAATGTAAACATATTTTTAGATTTTGTTGCAAAGATAAGAAAAAAAATCATAAAATCCGCCGTTTTCAGAGATTTTTTTCGTATTTTTGCACGAAAATAGCTAAAAGCCGAAATATGGACGACGAAATCATAGAGGAGGGACAAACGATAAGCGAAGAATCAAAAAACGAGGAAAGCGGGACCAGGAGTGAGGAACAAGAGGCTCATTCCGACTACAAGCCTGTTAACAGGTTTGACGCCTCTGCCGTTCACCACCTGAGCGGCATGTACCAGAACTGGTTTCTGGACTATGCCTCTTACGTTATCCTGGAGCGTGCCGTGCCCAACATCGAGGACGGCTTTAAGCCCGTGCAGCGCCGTATCATGCACTCGATGAAGCGCATGGACGACGGACGATATAACAAGGTGGCCAACATTGTAGGTCACACCATGCAGTTTCATCCCCACGGCGACGCCTCCATCGGCGACGCCCTGGTGCAGTTAGGACAGAAAGACCTGCTCGTCGACACCCAGGGCAACTGGGGCAACATACTCACCGGCGACCGCGCCGCCGCACCACGATACATCGAGGCGCGGCTGTCGAAGTTTGCCCTTGACACCGTCTTCAATCCCAAAACCACCGACTGGCAACTGAGCTACGACGGCCGCAACAAGGAGCCTATCACGCTGCCGGTGAAGTTTCCGCTGCTGTTGGCACAGGGCGCCGAGGGTATTGCGGTAGGCCTCAGCTCAAAAATCCTGCCCCACAACTTCTGCGAGATCTGCGACGCCGCCGTAAGCTACCTGCACGGCGAGCCGTTTCAGCTGTATCCCGACTTCCAGACCGGCGGCTCCATCGACGTAAGCAAGTATAACGACGGCCAGCGCGGCGGCGTGCTCAAGGTGAGGGCAAAGATTGAGAAATTAGACCAGAAGACGCTCGTCATCCGCGACCTGCCCTACTCGAAGACCGTGGAAACGCTCATCGAGAGCATCAAGAAAGCCATCGAGAAGGGCAAGATCAAGGCCAAGCGCGTTGACGACCTCACCTCGGCACAGGTAGAGATACAGATTCACCTCATGCCCGGCGTAAGCAGCGACAAGACGCTTGACGCCCTCTACGCCTTTACCGACTGCGAAATCAACATCTCGCCCAACTGCTGCGTCATCAGCGACCAGAAGCCGCAGTTCCTCACCGTGAGCGACGTGCTGCGCCACAGCGTCGACCGCACCAAGGACCTGATACGCCAGGAGCTGGAAATCCGTCGTGGAGAGCTGCTAGAACAGTATCACTTCTGCTCGCTGGAGAAAATCTTTATCGAGGAGCGCATCTACAAGGACAAGAAGTTTGAAGAGGCGCCCAACGTCGACCGCGTCTGCGAGCATATCGACGAGCGGCTGACGCCGTGGTACCCCCAGCTGGTGCGCGAGGTGACCAAGGACGACATCCTCAGGCTGCTGGAAATCAAGATGCAGCGCATACTGAAGTTTAACAAAGACAAGGCCGACGAGCTAATGGCGCGTATCAAGGCCGAGATTGACGAGATAGACCGCGACCTGGCGAACCTGGTGGAGGTGACCGCCGACTGGTTCCGGTTCCTCAAGGACAAGTACGGGGCGCAACACCCGCGGCTGACAGAAATACGCAACTTCGACACCATCGAGGCCACGAAGGTGGCCGAGGCCAACCAGAAGTTGTATATCAACCGCAACGACGGCTTCATAGGCATGGGACTGAAGAAGGACGAGTTTGTGTGTAACTGCTCCGACATCGACGACATCATACTCTTCTACAAGGACGGCAAGTACAAGGTCATCCGCGTGGCCGACAAGATATTCGTGGGCAAGAACGTGCTCCACGTGCAGGTATTCAAGAAGAACGACACGCGCACGATATATAATGTGGTGTACCGCGACGGCAAGAAGGGCGCCTGCTATATCAAGCGCTTCAACGTGACGAGCATGACCCGCGACAAGGAGTATGACCTGACGCAGGGCACACCGGGGTCGAAGGTGATGTATTTCACCGCTAACCCCAACGGCGAGGCCGAGGTGATCAAGGTGACCCTGGACCCCAACCCCAAGCTGAAGAAGATTTTCATTGACAAGGATTTCTCGGAGGTGCTCATCAAGGGCCGTGCCTCAAAGGGCAACCTGCTGACGAAATTCAGCGTCCACCGCATAGGTCTGAAGAGCCACGGACACTCCACACTGGGCGGCCGCAAGGTGTGGTACGACCCCGATGTCAACCGACTGAACTACGATGAGCACGGCCGCCTGCTGGGCGAGTTCTTCGACGACGACCAGATACTCGTGGTGCTCAAGAACGGCGACTTCTACCTGACCAACTTCGACGTGAACAACCACTACGAGGCCGACATCCTGAGAATAGAGAAGTTTGACGCCGACAAAGTGTGGAGCGCCGTGCTCTACGATGCCGACAACCAGGGCTACCCCTATGTCAAGCGCTTCCTGATGGAGGCCACCAAGCGCAAGCAGAACTTCGTGGGCGAGAACTCCGTGTCGAAGCTCATACTGCTCACCGACGTGGTCTATCCCCTCATCAAGGTGACCTACGGCGGCAACGACGAGTTCCGCGGTTCTGAGGAGGTGGACATAGAGCAGTTTATCAGTGTCAAGGGCTTCAAGGCCAAGGGCAAGCGACTGACAACCTACCAGATAGAGAGCATCCAGGAACTGGAACCCACACGATTCCCCGAAGTCTCCGAAGACCCAGAGGCCTCAGAAGCCCCAGAAGCCCCAGCCCCCCCCACCGAGAACCTCGACCCTGACGCCGGCAAAAGCCAGCAGCAGATTATTGACGAGATAACCGGGCAAACCAACCTGTTTGCAGCCTTCGACCTAAATGACGATGAGAAATGATAAATGATAAATGACAAATGATAAACGTGGGGAGGGTATGCGGTAGTAAACGACTGAGAATGGCAGCGAGTTTGTCATTGATTATTTGTCATTTATCATTTAGCCCGCAGGGCGCCTATGCTCAGACTGATGTAACAACAACCTATCAGGCAGGCGTGGGCGGCACCAACGTTCTTGACACTTACCTCTCACAAGAGAAGTTCAGCGGCACAGGCTTCACCCTGCTCTTTAGCAACGAGCGGCGACGCCCCGACAAGGCATGGTCGACGATGATTGAGCATGAGCTGAACATTGCACCAACAAAAGACCGCTCCACTACCGTCAGTGAGCTGCAGGGCGACTACACGTTTTTCATAGGACGCTATCGGCAGTGGCGGTTAGGGCGTCTTGACCTGCAGGCCGGCGCTCTGGCAGCCCTCAATCTGGGATTTATCTACAACACCAGCAACAGCAACAACCCCGCCCAAGGACGGCTGTCGCTACAGGCCATGCCGTCAGGCACCGCCACTTACCATTTCCCACTGCTCGGCCGCCAGTGGTCACTGCGCTACGAGCTTGAGTTGCCGCTACTGGGCGTCATGTTCAGCCCTAACTACGGACAGTCATACTATGAAATATTCTCACGCGGCAACTACGACCACAATATCGTGCCCACAACTTTCGTCTCAACACCTCATGTGCGCCAGCAGCTTACTGTCAGTTGCCGCGTAAGTCCCTCACTGACGCTGCTCGTGGGCTATCTCGGCAACTACCAACAGGCAGAAGTCAATAATCTGAAGTCACATATCTATCACCACCGCGTCATGATTGGTGTCGTGCGACAACTTACCATCACTCCACGTCTATGAGAAATATCGTCGCTTTCATCACATACTTTCTTGCAGCAATATGCCTGACATCTTGTGTTGACGAGGAAGAATTCCCCGACACGCCGCAGGGTAATTTTGAGGCTCTGTGGAAGATTATCGACGAGCACTACTGCTTCCTCGACTACAAAGGCCATCAGTATGGGCTCGACTGGCAGGAAGTCCACGACCGCTATGCCCGCCAAATCAGCAGCAAGATGACCGATACGCAGCTGTTTGAGACTCTCGGCAACATGCTCAGCGAGTTGCGCGACGGTCATGTCAACCTTACAGCGGCCCACAATATGGCACGCTATTGGCAGTGGTTTGAGCAAGCCCCGACAAACTACAGCGACACCCTGGAACGCATCTATTTGGGAACAGACTACAAGATTGCCGCCGGCATGAAATACAAGATCTTCGACGATAACATAGGCTATATACGTTATGAGTCGTTCCTCGACGGCGTAGGCGCCGGCAACCTGAGCGAGGTGCTAAGCTATTTTCTGCTCTGCCGCGGACTCATTATCGACATCCGTGGCAACGGCGGGGGCAACCTTACCAATGCCGAGAAGATTGCCTCCCGATTTACCAATGAGCGTACACTCATTGGCTACATACAGCACAAGACCGGACCTGGCCACAGCGACTTCTCCGACCCAGAACCCCGCTATCTCGACCCTGCTGCCAGCCTGCGATGGCAAAAGCCCGTCTGCGTGCTCACCAACCGTCACGTCTTCTCCGCCGCCAATGAGTTTACGATGTATATGAAAGCCCTACCCTTGGTCACCGTGGTGGGCGACGACACCGGCGGCGGCGCCGGCATGCCTTTCAGCTCATCGCTACCCAACGGCTGGATTGTGCGATTCTCGGCGGTACCGATGTACGACGCCGACCACCAGTCTACAGAGTTCGGCATTGCCCCACATGTGCGCGTCAGCCTCACCGAACGTGACTTCATACGCGGGAAAGACACGCTGATTGAGACGGCAAGAAAGCTTTTGGCCAACTAAGCCCGTCAAATAGTTAACAAATCATAAAGTTCAAAGTTCAAAGTTCAAAGTTCAAAAAATTATTCGTACCTTTGCACCCGCTTTCCATAACAGTCCGCGCCTGTGGCGGAATTGGTAGACGCGCTAGACTTAGGATCTAGTATCTCACGAT
>CAMHKU010000015.1 GCA_946185805.1 uncultured Prevotellaceae bacterium
TGGAGCATCCACAGCGCTGCTGCCACCCACAACTACACTTTCATCTGGGGCATGGCCGGCGAGAACCTGGACTATGGCGACCAGGATTTCTACGCTATCACTGACTTGAAATAAAAAAAACTTACCATCTTACAAACTTATAAACTAAAAACAATGGCAAATTTATTTTCTTTAGAGGGTAAGAACGCCTGGATTACCGGCGCATCTTACGGTATCGGTTTCAACATTGCCAAGGCTTTCGTGGCCGCCGGCATTAAGACTATCATTTTCAACGACATCAACGAGGCTGCCCTGCAGCGCGGTCTTAACAACTACAAGGAGGCTGGCATCCAGAATGTGAAGGGTTACGTCTGCGACGTCACCGACGAGAATGCCGTGAAGGAGCTTGTCAACAAGATTCACGAGGAGGTAGGCCAGATTGATATCCTGGTCAACAATGCCGGCATCATCAAGCGCATTCCCATGCACGAGATGAAGCGCGCCGAGTTCCAGCAGGTGATTGACATCGACCTCGTAGGTCCGTTCATCTGCTCTAGCGCCGTGATTCCCGAGATGATGGAGCGCCGCGAGGGTAAAATTATCAACATCTGCTCTATGATGTCAGAGCTCGGCCGCGAGACCGTCAGCGCATACGCTGCCGCCAAGGGTGGTCTGAAGATGCTTACCCGCAACATCTGCTCAGAGTATGGCGAATACAACATCCAGTGCAACGGCATTGGCCCGGGCTACATCGCTACGCCCCAGACTGCCCCGCTGCGTGAGCGCCAGCCCGACGGCAGCCGCCATCCGTTCGACTCGTTCATCTGCGCCAAGACGCCCGCCGGCCGCTGGCTCGACCCCTCAGAGCTTGGTGGGCCCGCTGTGTTCCTGGCATCGCACGCTTCCGACGCCGTCAACGGCCACATCCTCTATGTCGACGGTGGTATCCTGGCTTACATCGGCAAGCAGCCTAAGTAATTACTGCTCCAAAGCAAATAATGCAAAAAGGCGGCTCCCCGTGGAGCCGCCTCTTTCATTTTTATTTACAAATTGTTAGTTCAGAGCATCAGCTAATTCAGCGCCGGCCTTAAACTTGGCAACCTTCTTGGCAGCAATAGTAATCTTCTCCTTAGTAGCGGGGTTGATACCCTCGCGGGCAGGACGCTCGTTAACGCTGAAAGTGCCAAAGCCAACAATGGCAATCTTATCACCGGCAATAAGGGCATCCTTAATCGCTGAAACAGTAGCGTCAAGTGCCTTCTTAGCGTCATTCTTTGAGAGACCAGCATTAGCTGCAATCTTCTCTACTAACTCTGTTTTGTTCATAATTGTTGTAAATTTAATGATTTATAAATAATGAAAAAAATGTTTCTATACCGAAATCCTTGGCAAATATAGGGTAAAGTATTCAGAAAAACAACAAAAAAAGAGAAAAAATTACTTTTTTTATGAAAAATAGTTGCTTTAAGGCCCTTTTTGCTCTGAAAAAGAGATATTTTTAGTAAATTTGCAGCCGCAAAGCGTATAAAAACGCAATGTGCATGAAACAAACAACTAATAGTAAATCCGTAAATAGTCAATTACCAACGTGTTTCGAAACATACCTACCATCACCAAAAATCTGCTGGCAATAAACCTGCTGGCATTCATTGCCACGTGGGTATTACAACTGCGTAGCATTGATCTGGCAAATCTGGGAGGACTACACTTCTTTCTGGCCAGCGACTTCAGCCCGCTACAATTTATCACCTACATGTTTTTACATGCCAATTTGTCGCACATTTTTTTCAACATGTTTGCACTATGGATGTTCGGCGTTGTAGTGGAGAATGTATGGGGCTCGAAAAAATTCCTTTTTTATTACATTTCATGCGGCATTGGCGCAGGGCTCATGCAGGAGTTAGTACAGCTCGTCAACTTCTATTTCACCATCAAAAGCCAGGCGCCCGACATCAGCTTTGCCGAACTGTTTACAGTAGGCCATCAGCTAAGCCACCAACTCAACGGATGGACAACAATCGGGGCTTCAGGAGCTGTCTACGCCATCCTATTGGCCTTCGGCATGATTTTCCCCAACGAGCGTATTTTTATCTTCCCCCTTCCCATACCTATCAAAGCCAAGTGGTTTGTCTGTGGATATGCCGCCATTGAGCTGTTCTCGGCCCTCGGTTCCTCGGGCGATGGCGTAGCCCACATGGCTCATCTGGGAGGCATGCTCTTTGGCTTCCTCATGATACGCTATTGGAACAGTTACCCAGACTCAAATTATAACCGCTCCGGCGGTCAGGAGTTCTTCGACAACCTGAAGCGCAATTTTGAGCGTCGCCACAACAAAACCCAGAGCCAGATGCACGCCGAACGCGGGGGCTCCAAGGAGGACGACATGGCGTACAACGCCCGCAAGCGCCAGAATCAGGAGGAAATAGACGCTATCCTCGACAAGATTCGCAAGAGTGGCTATGACAGTCTGACCAAAGAAGAGAAGCAAAAGCTCTTCGACGCCAGTCGTAACACTTAAAACGCCAGCCATGACGCATAGTACGCCAGCCGGAACACATGATTAAACAGCTTAAGCAATTCACCATTAATCTGGTGGCCGGAGCAAATATAGCCACGGTCGCCATCATGCTGTTATCAGGTTATTCCGACAGGCTTAACCCCATAGACTATCCGCTGCTGGCCTGCTTGGGAATGGCATTCCCCATGTTTCTGATTTTCAACCTGCTATTCCTCTTCTTCTGGATTATCTTCAAATGGCAAAAGCTATGGATTCCTGTCAGCGGTTATCTGTTAGTCTACAGCCCTATTAGCATCTATATGCCCATTAATCAGCCAAGTAAAGACGCACCCGACGACTGTATCGGTATCGTTTCATATAACGTATGCACCTATGGCGGCAACTATAAATACAGCGACGCTTTCGAGCGAATCCTTGACTACCTGAAACAAGAGGATGCCGATATCGTATGCATACAAGAGGATATCGATACCTGGCGGAAATACCTTTTCAAACGCTACGAAGCCCTATATCCCTACAATGACACCGTTCACTTCTCCAATTCGTCAACATCCATGAACGGCGTGGGTATCCATACACGCTACCCTATACTTCGAAAGGAGCGTATAGCATATCCCTCACATGCTAACGGTTCGGTAGCTTACTACCTTCTAAAAGATAAAGATACGCTGTTAGTGATAAACAACCACTTGGAGGGCACCCACCTGACGAGTGAAGACCGAAGCCGCTACAAGGATATCTTAAAGGGCGAAGTAGATGGCGACACCGTCCGCGCAGAATCCATGTACCTCATCAGCAAGCTAGGACAAAACGCCGCTAAGCGAGCCATCGGCGTGGCTGCCGTTCGCCGCTATATGGATGCCCACCGGCAATATCCCACCATCGTTTGCGGCGACTTCAACGACACCCCTATTTCCTACGCCCGCCATACACTGGCACAGGGCATGACCGATTGCTTTACAGCCTCCGGACAAGGCGTCGGTTTGTCATATAATCAGAAAGGATTTTGGGTGCGTATCGACTACATTTTATGCTCCGCGCAGTTCACGCCATACAACTGCAAAGTAGACTCAAAAATAGATTTTTCAGACCATTACCCCATCCGATGTAAGTTAAAATTGGCTGATAAACACTAAAAAACGAACGAAAAAGCGCAATAAATTTTCCTGTCAGTAAAAAATTGTGTATATTTGCAGGCTCAATTGCATATATAATTAAATAAATATCAATAATAACAAAAATGCAAAACAAAGGAATTGTAAAGTTTATTGCAGTGCTTCTTGTGCTGGTATGCTGCTTCTACCTCTCCTTCTCATTCGTCACCCGCCACTACGAGAGTAAGGCGGCTGCCATGGGCGAGGAGGCCGGTCAGGAGTATCTCGACAGTCTGAAGAACGAGAAAGTGTACTTAGGCATATACTCGCTGAAGCAGTGCCGTGAGATGGAGATTGGCCTGGGTCTTGACCTGAAGGGCGGTATGAACGTTATCCTCGAGGTGTCAGTGCCCGACGTCGTTGACGTGCTCGCTGACCACAAACAGGACGCAGCCTACAAGAAGTCAATGGAGCAGGCCAAGAAGGAGGAAGAGACTAGTCAGAACGACTTCATCTCGCTCTTCATCAAGTATTGGAAGCAGAATTCTAACGGACGTCCCCTGGCCGCCATCTTTGCAACACAGCAGATGAAAGGCAAGGTGAGCACATCGTCTACCGACTCCGAGGTTGAAAACGCGCTGCGCGCTGAGGTGCAGTCAGCCGTCGACAACTCGTTCAACGTTGTCCGCAACCGTATCGATAAGTTCGGCGTCGTACAGCCCAACATCCAGAAGCTGGAGGGCCAGAGCGGCCGTATCATGGTTGAGATGCCTGGTATCAAGGAGCCCGAGCGTGTGCGTAAGCTCCTCCAGGGTAGCGCCAACCTTGAGTTCTGGGAGACCTACAACTCTCAGGAGATTGTCCCCCTGCTGGCATCGCTCAATCAGAAATATGCTGCCATGGGTGACGAGGCTACAGCCGACTCTACCGCCGCTGCTGCCGACACCACGGCCGTAGCTGCTGCCGACACTGCCAAGGCTGCCACGTCAAACCTGGCCGCCAAGCTAGCAAAGAAAGACAGCAATAAAGAGTCTGAAGCCAAATTGCGCGAGCAGGCCAAGAAGCAGAACCCCCTGTTCTCGGTGTTCCAGCCCATCCAGGGCCAGGGCCTGGCCATCGTTGGTTATGCTAACGGCCGCGATACCGCCGACGTCAACAAGATTATCTATTCCGATATTGCCGCCCAGGTACTGCCCGCCGAGTGCAAGCTGCGCTGGGGTGCCAAGCCCGAGGACTTCGGTGGCGAGAGCACTCATGGCGACATCTTCGCCCTCTATGCCCTGAAGATTACCACCGCCAACGGCCGCGCTCCGCTGGAGGGTGACGTCATCACCAACGGTAAAGACGACTTCGACCAGATGGGTCACCCCTGTGTATCGATGCAGATGAACTCCGACGGTGCCCGTCAGTGGAGCCAGATTACTAAGCAGAACATCGGCCGCGGCGTGGCTATCGTACTCGACGATGCCGTCTACTCCGCTCCCCGTATCCTTACTCAGATTGACGGCGGAAACTCACAGATTACCGGTAACTTCACCATCGAAGATACCAAGGACCTGGCCAACACGCTGAACTCTGGTAAGATGCCCGCTCCTACGCGCATCGTACAGGAAGAGGTGGTAGGCCCCTCGCTCGGTGCTCAGTCTATCCAGCAGGGTATCATCTCATTCGTCGTGGCCTTCGTGCTGCTGATGATCTACATGATCATGCTTTATGGCACCATCCCCGGTCTGCTGGCCGACTGCGCCCTGCTGTTCAACCTGTTCTTCACACTGGGTATTCTCACCTCGTTCCAGGCCGCTCTTACAATGCCTGGTATCGCCGGTATCGTGCTGACCTTAGGTACCGCTGTCGACGCCAACGTGCTGATTTACGAGCGCACCAAGGAAGAGCTGCGCAGGGGGCTCAGCGTGAAAGAGGCTCTCAACAAGGGTTACTCTAACGCCTTCTCGGCCATCTTCGACTCTAACGTCACTTCGCTGATTACCGGTTTCATCCTGCTGTTCTTCGGTACGGGTCCTGTCAAGGGCTTCGCCACCACCTGGATTATCGGTATTTTCTGCTCGTTCTTCACCGCCGTGTTCCTCACCCGTCTGGTTTACGAGAACCGTCTGGCCAAGGACAAGTGGACCAACCTCACCTTTGTTACCGGCTACTCTAAGAACCTCATGCAGAATGCCCACTTCAACTTCATGGGCTCCTACAAGAAGTCATTCATCGTCTGGGGCGCAGCTGCCGTTATCTTCTGCATCTCGTTCGCCGTGCGCGGCCTGAGCCAGAGTATCGACTTCACCGGTGGCCGTAACTACGTCGTCGTGCTCGACAAGCAGACCCCTGTGGAGAGCGTACGCCAGGCACTTAACGGCGCCTTCGTCAACACCATCGGCGAAAAGGCTGGCCAGGAGTCGAACACCAGCGTCATCGCCCTGGGTACCGACGGCAAGACGGTGCGTATCTCTACCAACTGGGATATCGAGTCTAACAACCCTGAGGTTGACGACAAGGCCGAAACCATCCTTTACAACGCCCTGAAGAAAGCCGGTCTCATTAATCAGGCCGACGTCAACGCCTTCAAGAACCCCGACGTGCGCGAGGGTGGTTCTATCATCAGCTCGGCTAAGGTAGGCCCGTCAGTAGCTAAGGACATCACCTACGGCGCCGTCATCTCCGTTATCATAGCCCTGATAGCTATCTTCCTCTACATCCTGCTGCGCTTCCGCAACGTGGCCTTCTCGGTAGGTTCAACGGTGGCTCTGTTCTTCGACGCCCTCGTGGTTATCGGCTTCTACAGTGTGCTGTGGGGCTGGGTACCCATGTCGCTTGAAATCGACCAGACATTCATCGGTGCTATCCTGACGGTGATTGGTTACTCTATCAACGATAAGGTGGTGGTCTTCGACCGTGTGCGTGAAAACATCCAGCTCTATGGCAAGCGCGACCGCCAGACACTGTTCAACGACTCGCTGAACCAGACGCTGGCCCGTACCATCAACACCTCGGTGACGACGCTCATCGTGCTGCTCTGTATCTTCATCCTCGGCGGTGACTCTATACGCAGCTTCTCGTTCGCCATGATTCTCGGTGTTGTCTTCGGTACACTTTCGTCGCTCTTCATCGCTGCCCCCGTGGCTTATCTCACTATGGGCCGCACTATACGCGAGGAAGGAGCCGCTACTCCCGCTGAAGCTAAGTAAGGCTTACGCGCGTACATTATAATAATATAAAAGCCAGGTTTCCGCTTAACGGAGCCTGGCTTTATTTATACTACTCGTCAACAGTTAATTCAGCCCAGCCTGGTCCTACTGCAAACATTGTTTTCTGCAAAAATTTGGATATTTGTCCCTTTATTACTACCTTTGCAGGCAAATTACTAAAGACATGAATCCTACAATCACACGAGCGAGTTATGGCAAGGAGCTGCGCGACTATATCCTCATTGTCATCGGCATGGTGAGCTACTCCATAGGCTGGGGTATCTTCCTGCTGCCCAATAATATCACCACTGGCGGCGTAGCAGGTGTATCGTCTATCCTCTTCTGGGCTACAGGCATTCCCGTGCAGGTGAGCTACTCTATCATCAACGGTGCGCTGCTGCTAGTGGCTCTACGCGTGCTGGGCTGGCGCTTCTGCGTCAAGACGGTGTTTGCCGTCGTCGTGCTCACCGTGGCCATCAGTATGGTGTCGTCACACTACAACGCCCACCTGCTGAGCGACCAGCCCTTCATGGCGGCTATCATCGGCGCCGTGTTCTGCGGCTGCGGCGTGGGCCTAGGACTGTCGAGCAACGGCTCCACCGGCGGTACCGACATCATTGCCGCCATCGTCAACAAGTATCGCGATGTGTCGCTGGGCCGTGTCATCATGATCTGCGACGTGTTTATTATCTCCAGCTCCTACTTCGTGTTGCACGACTGGGAGAAGGTGATCTACGGCTACGTGGTGCTCTACGTCACGGCCTTCTGTATCGACCAGGTGGTGGAGTCGGCGCGCCGCTCGGTGCAGTTCTTCATCATCAGCGACAAGTACCGCGAAATCGGCGAGCGCATCAACCGTGAGCCTCACCGAGGCTGTACGGTGGTCGACGCCCAGGGATTCTATTCGGGCAAGGACGTGAAGATGCTCTTCGTGCTGGCCAAGCGCCGCCAGAGCGACATGATATTCCGCATCATCAACGAGGTAGACCCTCATGCCTTCGTCTCGCAGAGTGCCGTCATCGGTGTCTATGGCGAGGGCTTCGACCAGTTCAAGGTAAGGACTAAGAAAGCAAAAACTAAAGATAATCGCGCATAACACCCTGTGCGTTATGCACTTAAAAACAAATGGAACTGATAAAAGATAAGAAATTCGGTGGCGAGCGCCCCTTGTTTGCCACCCACGACCTGAGATTAGAGAATATCACCATCGAGGATGGTGAGAGTGGCATCAAGCAGTGCCGCAACATAGAGGCCTACGACTGCAAGTTCTACGGCAAATACCCATGGTGGCATGTCGACGGCGCCACTATCGACAACTGCTACTTTGCCTTAGGTTCGCGGTCGGCCATCTGGTATACCAACGACCTGAAGATGACCAACACGCGCATAGACGCGCCCAAGTTCTTCCGCGAGATGAGGAACGTGGAGCTGGAGAACGTGCAGATTACCGACGCCGACGAGACTTTCTGGAAGATTGACGGCCTGAAGCTGAAGAACGTGAAGCTCCACGGCGGCACCTATCCCTTTATGTTCTCCAAGAACATCTACGTCGACGGGCTGGAGAGCGACTCCAAGTATGTGTTCCAGTACTGCCAGAACGTAGAGGTGCACAATGCCAAGATCCTGACCAAGGACTCGTTCTGGGAGTGCGAGAACGTCACCGTTTACGACTCCGTGCTCGACGGCGAATACCTGGCCTGGCACTCCAAGAACGTCAAGTTGGTGAACTGCCACTTGGCCGGCGAGCAGCTGCTGTGCTACACCGAGAACCTGGTGCTCGAGAACTGCACCTTCGACCGTCTGTGCGACCGTGTGTTTGAGTACTCCACCGTCGAGGCCGACATCCGCGGACACATCGAGAACATCAAGAACCCCACCTCGGGCCATATTGTGGCCGACTCCATCGGCTCGGTAACCATCGACGAGAACGTGCGCCAGCCTAACGACTGCGTGATAGAGACAAGGTAAAAACCCACCCAAGCCCTCCCAAAGGGAGGGATGTTAAATGCTTTTAGGCAGATGAATAGGAAAGAGTCTTTCAATTTCGACGAACTGACAGAGCGGCGCGGCACGGGCAGCGTGAAGTGGGACGAGGAAGCTCCTCACCAAACAAGGGGCTGGCTTCCGCCAGAGGGCAGTAATGAAAAGGACATCATACCCCTGTGGGTGGCCGACATGGACTTCCGGGCCGCCCCCGCCATCATCGAGGCCGTCCGTCGGCGCGCAGAGCATGGTATCTTTGGCTACACGCTGGTAGACGACAGCTATTACGAGGCTATCATCAGCTGGTTCCGCCGCCGCCACGGCTGGACTATCCAGCGCGAGGAGATACAGTACACTACGGGCGTGGTGCCAGCCATATCGGCCACACTGCAGGCGCTGACCATGCCCGGCGAGCGGGTGCTCATCCTTTCGCCCGACTACAACTGCTTCTTCAGCAGCATCCGCAACAGCGGCTGCGAGGTGGCGGAGAGCCCTTTAACGGCGGCAGCAAATTCTTCACTCTTCACTCTTCACTCTTCATTTAAGGTTGACTGGCAAGACTTCGAGGCCCGCTGTGCCGACGAGAAGACGACGGTGTTCCTGCTGTGCAACCCCCACAACCCTACGGGCCGCGTGTGGACCAAAGAGGAACTGGAGCGCATGAACGACATCTGTCTGAAGCACGGCGTGAAGGTGGTGAGCGACGAGATTCACTGCGAGCTCACGATGCCCGGCCACAAGTTCCAGCCCTTTGCCGCCGTCAGCGAGGCGTGCCGGCGGAACAGCGTGGTGTTGAACTCGCCGTCGAAATCGTTCAACATTGCCGGCCTGCAGATAGCCAACATCATCTGCGCGCAGCCGGAGTGGCGCCGACGCATCAACCGTGCCATCAACATCAACGAGATTTGCGACGTCAACCCCTTCGGCCCCGTAGCCCTGAAAGCCGCCTACAACGACAGCGAGGCGTGGCTCGACGCCCTCAACGACTACCTGTGGGGCAACTACAAGCTGCTCTGCCAATATGCCAAGGCGCATCTGCCGCAGTGGCGCGTCTGTCCCTTGGAGGGCACCTACCTGCCCTGGGTAGACATCACCGAGACGGGCATGACCTCTGAGCAGTATGCCGACCACCTGCTGCGGAAAGCCCGCGTGTGGGTGAACCCCGGCACGATGTACGGCCAGCAGTCGGGCCAGGGCTACATACGCCTCAACATTGCCTGCCCACGCAGCCGCCTGCAGCAAGCCTTGGAGCGGATTATATAACCCCTCAACCACCCCCTCGACACCAATGACCAAGCAGAAACCACTACAGACTTTCGCTACCCACGTCGCGACGTGGGGCGTGCTGTTTCTGCTGCCATTGATGTTTCGCAATCTCGATTTCCCTGAAACGCTGATACCCTCGGCAACGGTCATGGCGGTGTTCTACATGAACTACTCGTGGCTCACGCCCCGCTACTACATGCACGGCAACAAAACACTGATATGGGTGGTCAACGCCATTGTCATCGTAGTGCTGACAGCCATTCTGCATATATGGTTAAGCCTCCGATGGGGCTATGTGTTCAACCTCGCCGTGGCGGTCATGATTTCGGTCTCTATGCGGTTAGGCTCCATGTGGCAGGAGGCTCAGGAGGTGCAGTTAGAGGCAGAGACGGCTTTGGCACGTACCGAGCTGAGCAATCTGCAATACCAGACAAACCCCCACTTCCTGCTCAACACGCTGAACAACATCTACGCCCTCACCACCTTCGACGTGCCGCAGGCACAGCAGGCCATCCAGCAACTGTCGGTGATGCTGCGGCATATACTCTACGACAGTCAGGAGCAGGACGTAGACATCAACGACGAGGTGAAGTTCTTGGAAAGCTACATCTGCCTGATGAAAATACGCCTTTCCGACACCGTCGACATCTCCTTCGACGTCACCCTCCACGACGCTAACGCCCGCATAGCGCCGCTGATTCTCATACCCCTGGTAGAGAATGCCTTCAAGCATGGCGTCAGTCCTACGCAGCCGAGCTATATCCACATCAGCCTCAAGGCCGACACCGGGCAGCTGACGTTTGACATTGAAAACTCCAACTTCCCGAAGAGCAACGCCGACCACAGCGGCCACGGCATCGGCCTGGTGCAGGTGCAGCGCCGCTTAGACCTGAGCTATAGCGGCCGCTACCAGTGGACCTACGGCCCCTCGGCCGATGGCACCAATTACCGCTCACAAATAGTGATAACCAAGTAGGAGTCCGGGCTCAAGCTCTCAACTTCGCAACCCTCAACTTCGCAACCCCTCAACTTTGCAACCCCTCAGCCCATCACGCCAAATGACACTGACTTGCGCTTTTATCGACGACGAACCTTTAGCAGCACAACTGCTGGCCAGCTATGCCAAGCAGGTTAACTTTCTACAAGTGACAGGAGTTTACAACAGCGCACTAACGGCCATGGCCGCCCTGCGCAACCGACCAGTCAACCTGCTCTTCCTCGACATCCAGATGCCCGAGCTATCGGGCTTGGAGTTCGCTCGGCTCATCCCCCCTGAGACGCGCATCATCTTCACCACGGCCTTCAAGCAGTATGCCGTAGACGGTTACAAGGTGTCGGCCTTCGACTACCTGCTGAAACCTATCAGCTTCGAGACCTTCCAAGCCACCGTCAACAAAGCCTTAGAGTGGTTCACTTCACACAACTTACAATCAACTACTAACGAAGACCGCTTCGTCTTCGTTAAGAGCGACTATCGCTTAATACGCGTAGCACTCGACGACATCCTCTATATTGAGGGACTAAAAGACTATGTGCGCATCAAGCTTGCCGGCGGCGACAAGGTAATGTCGCTCATCAACATGAAACGCTTGGAAGAACTGCTGCCATACCCCGAGTTTATGCGCACACACCGGTCGTACATCGTTCACATGACAACTGTTCACACCATCGACAAGCAGCATATCTATATTGACGACGAAGAAATACCTATCTCCGAAAACTACAAAGACCAGATTGCGCAATACATAGAGCACCATACGCTGGCCTGAAGCCGACGCCTACCACGTTTTTTCTACGTAGGCATCGAGCAGTCGGAGGTAGCGGTCGCGGAAGTCGTTCCAGTGGTAATAAGGTGCCATGTCGGTCTTCATGGGCAATGTGGCCTCATCTTCGTTGAGCAGCACTTTGAACACTACATCCTGGTCGCCGGCATGGCGGCGATAGAAAACAAACTGGATATTGGCGGCCATAGGGAAAATCTTGTAACTACGCCACCCTTTGCGCGCCACCTGCTCCAAGTCGGCTATCTGCTGGCCGTAGCCGTTAAGGTCAAGCAAGCACGCCAGTGGCAGCACCATCGTTTCGTGGCCAAAGCGCAACGAGGCTGCCAGGCCGCCGTGGCGGATGCAACTATCGGCCTCGGTGATGATTTTGCGCAAAAGGTTGCGCTGGGAAAAGGGCTGCCGACCGCCACTCAGAGGGCAAGCAGCAAAACCGGCGTAGAAACGGGCATTGTCGCGCACCCAATTATGGTAGAGCTCCTCGTCGGTGTAGGCGTCGTAGAGGGTAATCTTGTTTCTCAACTCCGTATTCTGAATGTTTGAAGCCACACGGAAGAAGTTATAGTTAAACCGCGTAGGGTTCAGCTCACGGCTAACGTAGTCGGGATCGTTAAATAGGCGTGCCATGAGATTGGCTGAGCAGTCATGAATCTTGCAAAAGCCAACAAAAGGCTCAGCGGTCTCCAAATCCGCTTTCTGACGCCACAGAACAGGATCATTCTGGTTCATATAGTACATATCATGCTGGCTGGCGTCCTGGCTTATCTGCAGCCGCGGATTATACGACTTCAACTCTTGCAGCGCATTAGCCATCGACAGCACGCAACGGATAACCACAGTGCTCTTGGCGTCGACACGGGCATCGCCACTAAACACCTCGGGGAAACGCTCCACCATGCGTCGCGCTATCTGCCGATGCTGCTCAGCGCCAAGCGGTGTCAAGTCGCCGAGGCGGCCACGGGCGTCGTCACGAATGACGGTCAGCCGTTGGAACACATCCTTGCCAAAGGGAGTTAACTTGCCCTGCGCATCGGCATGACGCAGTATATTATAAGGATAGTCATACTCAAAAGCATTAGCCAAATATCGCGAGCCGTGACGCCCGTAATGGCTGATATAGAAAGGCGTCATACCCTCAGGAGCTGGAGCCAACTGATGCTGAGGCCCCATATAGGCCAGCAGATTACTGGCTGAGAGCCGCAAATTGTTGGCAATCTCATCCTTTGCGTCCTGTGCCGACACATTGGCAAAGACAACCGCAAAGAACAGCAGTAATGTAACTTTTCTCATAACTTTTTTGACTTTCGCGTGCAAAGATAATAAAAATTATATTAACTTTGCACACAAATTAGCATGTTTATGGCAAAAAAAATAAAATGGCAAGAGGATTATTGGCTGCTACTAATGCAAATCTACCTGCGTAAGCCTATAGGAATGAAGCCTGTCTACAGCCGTGAGATGGTAAACTTAGGGCTGGAGCTGCACATCAGTCCTGAAGCCTTGGCGGCTAAAATGCACCAGTTGTCGCGCTTGGAGACGCCCCGTATAGAGCGCATCTGGCAGACCTACAGCAGTGACACCAATAAGCTGACGCGTGCCGCACGGTTGTTACGCGAAATGAAAGGTTTCGGCAAGGCCGACGAGTTCTACAACGGCGTCGAGGTGAATGAAACGTGGGAGCGCGACTGGCAACCGCTTGCCGAAGACAGGCAGCTGACGCCAGTAATGCTCATACTCGTGCTCAACCTTTATTTCAAGCTGACGCCTATCACGATGGTCAAGGCCACCCCCGAGGTGCAGGAACTGGCCAAGCTGCTGCGAATCAGTACCGACATGGTGGTAGAACTGCTTGACGTCTATCAGCACTGCGACCCCTACCTGAACCGTCGAGATGTCATTTTTACACCGCTGCAAGTACCCTGTCAGACCATCTGGCTGCGCTACGGCAACGGCTCCCCTGAAGAACTTGACGCACTGGCAACACAACTGAAGGAATATTACAAGTAACATGGAAAACAGGTCGGGACAAATACAGGAACAGCGGCAGGAGCAGCGCCTCATGCAGAGTGTAAGCCAGCAGCAGCTATTGACAGCGCAGCTGGTGGAGCTTCCCGTCACCCAACTCATGGAGCGCATCACTACCGAGATGGACGACAACCCGGCTCTGGAGGTGAAAGCCGACGGCGACGACGAGGGCGACTACGGCCTGAGCAGCGGCGACGACTATGATGACGGCAGCGACGGCAGCGACGACTATGACAGCCAGCGCGACCGCGAAGACCGCCAGTCGGCACTCGACGACGCCCTGCAAGGCATTGGCCGCGACGACGAGGAACTGCCCGTCTACCAAGGAGGGCGCACCGCCGGCGAAGAGCAGGAAGAGATGGTCTACGGACAGACGGACTCCTTCTACGACCTGCTGAAACAGCAGATGGGTCTGGCACCCCTCACCGACGAACAGCGCGACGTGATGGAATACCTCATAGGCTCGCTCGACGACGACGGTCTGCTGCGCAAGCCCTTAGAGGCCATCAGCGACGAGCTGGCCGTTTACCACAACATAGACATGACGACTGCGCAGATAGAGCAGGTGCTGCGGGTGCTCCACACTTTCGACCCTGCCGGCATCGGCGCCCGCTCGCTACAGGAGTGCCTGCTGCTGCAGATAGAGCGACGCAGCGACTCTACGCTGACAAGGCTGATGCAGCGTGTGGTGAGCGACTACTACGACGAGTTTACCAAGAAACACTGGGACAAGATACAGTCGGCACTGAAACTGAGCGACCTGCAGACGGAGGCACTGCGGGGCGAACTGCGCAAGCTGAACCCCAAGCCCGGCGCATCAATGGGTGAGGCCGTGGGGCGGAGCCTGCAGCAGATAACGCCCGACTTCATCGTCGACACGCTGGACGACGGCACCGTTACCTTCACCCTGAACCAGGGTGAACTGCCTGAACTGCAGGTGTCGCAGTCGTTTGCCGACTCCATGAAGGAATACCAACAGAACCGTGAGCACGTGAGCCGACAGACAAAGGAGGCCCTGCTCTATATCAAGCAGAAAGTAGACGCCGCCCAGGGGTTTATAGAGGCCATCCGCTCCAGGCGACACACGCTGACGGTCACCATGCGGGCCATCATACAGCTGCAACACCAATTCTTCGTCGACGGCGACGAGGCATCACTCAAGCCGATGATTCTGAAAGACGTGGCCGAGAAGACCGGGCTCGACATATCGACCATCTCCAGGGTGAGCAACTCCAAGTATGCGCAGACACGATGGGGCACCTTCCCCCTGCGCCACTTCTTCAGCGACGGCTATACCACCGAACAGGGCGAGGAACTCTCCACACGCCAGCTGAAAGCCGCCCTGCGCGACATCATCGACGCCGAAGACAAGCGCAAGCCCTTGAGCGACGACGCCCTGACGGCCGCCATGAACGAGAAGGGATACTCCATTGCCCGACGCACGGTGGCTAAATACCGCGAGCAGATGGGCATCGCCGTGGCCAGACTGAGGCGATTCGCAAGTGATGGGTGATAGGTGATGGGTGATGATGGGTGATAGGTGATGATGGGTGATAGGTGATGGGTGATAGGTGATTACCCTGCCTGCAAGGTAATAAATAGTAAATAGTAAATCCGTAAATAGTAAATAAAAACATCGTGTCGCGCGAGAAACAAATCATACTGACGGCAAAGGCGGTGAGCATAGTGTTCACCCCGTTCTACCTGCCCATCTTAGGACTAACGGCGCTGTTCTTCCTAAGCTATCTCAACCAGTATCTGCCAAGCTATAAGTTCCTGGTGCTGGCAGTAGTCTACCTGTTTACCATACTACTACCCACGCTGTTGATACATTTCTACCGCCACTACAACGGATGGACGCTGATAGAGCTGGGAGCCAAGGAGCGCCGCGTGGTACCCTACGTCATCTCAATACTATGCTACTTCACCTGCCTCTATATCTTAGAGCGCATGCACACACCCTACTTCATGCGAAGCATCGTGGCCAGCGCGCTGATGATTCAGATTGTTTGCGCACTGATTAATGTATGGTGGAAAATCTCTACCCATACGGCAGCTATCGGGGGCGTCGCCGGGGCGCTGTTTGTATTCTCTGAGGTGTTCCGCTTCAACCCTACGTGGTGGTTCTGCCTCGTCATTGTCTTGGCAGGCATGCTCGGCACCAGCCGCATGATTCTGCGACAGCACACGCTGGCACAGGTCGTCGTAGGCTTCATCATAGGTTTTGCCTGCGCCGTCGTGGGAATAGTGTATCTGTAAAAAAACTAAAGCCCACCCCCTGAAACCCATCCCCTGCCCCTCCCAAAGGGAGGGGAGATGAGATACCAAAGCGCGGAAGATAGCCGAGAGCATTTCTCCGTTTCGCTGGGGACCGCGGGCGACCACGCCTGCAATCAGCGGCGGGCGAACACGCCCGCAATCCCGTGGTGAACTGAATAGTTATAACAGAGTAATATAATGGGAACAAACAATATAATGGAAACAAGCAATATAATGGAAACAGACAATATAATGGAAACAAGCAATATAATGGAAACAAGCAACAGTAAGAGTAACCAAACTCCCCTCCCTTCGGGAGGGGTTGGGGGTGGGTTTCTCCCCCTCGTAAGCATCATCATGGGCAGCACCAGCGACCTGCCCGTCATGGAGAAAGCCTGCAAGCTGTTAGACGAGCTGCAGGTGCCCTTTGAAGTCAACGCCCTCTCGGCCCACCGCACGCCGGAGGCCGTGGAGCAGTTTGCACGCACCGCCCGCGAACGCGGCCTGAAGGTCATCATCGCCGGCGCCGGCATGGCCGCCGCACTGCCGGGTGTCATCGCCGCCTCGACGACGCTGCCCGTCATCGGCGTACCCATCAAGGGCATGCTCGACGGGCTCGACGCCATGCTCTCGATCATCCAGATGCCGCCGGGCATACCCGTGGCCACCGTCGGCGTGAACGGCGCACAGAACGCCGCCATCCTCGCCGTAGAGATGCTCGCCCTCAGCGACGAGCAGATTGCCCACCGCCTGAGCAATTACAAGGCCGGCCTGAAGACCAAGATTGAAAAGGCCAATCAGGAACTGGCAGCCATAAAATTCACCTATAAGACTAATTAGCCCCACAGGTCCCATGAGTCCCAGTAGCCCCAGCACCCCCAGTAGCCCCAGTAGCCCCATCCCCCCCATGAAAAGAAGACTTACCACTACAGCCCACGTAGGCAATATTGCCATCGGCGGCCAGAACCCTATCCGCATACAGTCGATGGCTACCGTCGACACCAACGACACCGAGGGCTGTGTGGCCCAGGCCAAGCGCATCATCGATGCCGGCGGCGAACTGGTGAGGTTTACCACCCAGGGCGTGCGCGAGGCCGAGAACATGAAGAATATCTCTGCCCGTCTGAAGCACGACGGCTACCCGCAGCCGCTGGTGGCCGACGTACACTTCACCGCCCACACTGCCGACGTGGCGGCACAGTATTGCGAGAAGGTGCGCATCAATCCCGGCAACTACGTAGACCCCGGCCGCACGTTCAAGCACTTGGAATACACCGACGAGGAGTATCAGGCCGAGCTCAGGAAGATAGAAGAGAAGCTCGTACCTTTTATTAATATCTGCAAGGCCCACCACACGGCGGTGCGTATCGGCGTCAACCACGGGTCGCTCTCCGACCGTATCATGTCGCGCTATGGCGACACGCCTGAGGGCATCGTCGAGAGCTGCATGGAGTTTCTGCGTATCTTCCGCCGCGAGCAGTTCAGCGATGTGGTCATCAGCATCAAGGCCAGTAATACGGTCATCATGGTGCAGACCGTGCGCCTGCTGGTAAAGACCATGGACCGCGAGGACATGCACTACCCCCTGCACCTGGGCGTCACCGAGGCCGGCGAGGGCGAGGACGGCCGCATCAAGAGCGCCGTGGGCATCGGCGCCCTGCTCACCGAAGGCATCGGCGACACCATCCGCGTGAGCCTCAGCGAGGAGCCTGAGGCCGAGATTCCCGTGGCCCGCCGTCTGGTGGAGCTCATCCCCGAGTGCACACGCCTGCGTCAGGAGGCCGAGGCCGGCATCAAGGACGATACCATCACGCTCACCCTCGACGCCCCCGACTACGAGACGCTGCAGCTCAAGGCCGCCATGGCCGTCGGCGCCCTGCTCATCGACCGCAAGGCCACAAAGCTGGTCATCAGGCTCAAGGACGGTAGCAAACTCTCCACTATTCACTATTCACTATTCTCTAGTGAAGCGCTTCAGGACGCCATCCTCCAGGCCGCCCGCATCAAGTTCACCAAGACGGAGTACATCAGCTGCCCCGGCTGCGGGCGCACGCTCTACAACCTGCAGGCCACCATCGCCCGCATCAAGGCCGCCACGAGCCACCTCGTAGGCCTGAAAATCGGCATCATGGGCTGCATCGTCAACGGCCCGGGCGAGATGGCCGACGCCGACTACGGCTACGTGGGCGCCGGGCGCGGCAAAATCTCCCTCTACCGCGGCAAGGAGTGCGTCATGAAGAGTATTCCCGAGGACGAGGCCGTCGACCGCCTGCTGCAGCTGATTGCCGAAGACAGGTGACGGATGTCAGGTGATAAGCGGAATGTGAAGTTTTTCTATTTTTTTGCGGTTATTTTGCAAGAAATTGTTACCTTTGCACTCTGTAAGTCAAAAAAACTATAACTGCAATACACTATGAGTATTCTCAAGCTACGTCTCTTGCTGGTGCTATGGTCAATGACAATGGTTTCTACCATGCTGGCTCAAGAGGCTGAAAGGATAATAGGCGGCCTGGTGCTCGACACTAAGGGCGAGCCCGTGATTGGCGCCGTCGTGCGCGACCGCAGCAACAAAGCCAACGCACTGACCAACCACGAAGGACGGTTCACCATCAAGGCGGCGCACGAGCGCATCGTCCTCGACATCAGCTATATCGGCATGAAGCCCGCCACCTGGCGCGGCAAGTGGGACGACGAGGTCATCGTCATCATGGAAGACAACACGCAGCAGATTCAGGACGTGGTCATCACCGGCTACCAGCAGTTAGACCGCCGCAACCTCACCTCGTCGGTCACGTCGAAAGACATGGAGGAGCTGGAGATTGCCGGCGTGGCCGACCTGTCGAAGATGCTCGAAGGCAAGATTCCCGACCTCATCTCGCTGTCGGCCTCGGGCGAGGTGAACGCCACGAGCAAGATCCGCATCCGCGGCACGTCGACGCTCGTGGGCAACCGCGAGCCGCTGTGGGTGGTCGACGGCATCATACTGACAGACCCCGTGAACCTGACCAGCGACGTGCTCAACGACCCTGACTACGTCAACCGCATCGGCAACGCCATCGCCGGCATCAACCCTAAGGACATCAAGCGTATCGACGTGCTCAAGGATGCCGCCGCCACAGCCCTCTACGGCACGCGCGCCGCCAACGGCGTCATCGTCGTCACCACGAAGAGCGGCCGCGAGGGCAAGCCCATCATCTCGTACTCAGGACAGTTCACCGTGCGCAAGCGACCATACTATACCGACCAGAACATCAACCTGATGGACTCCCGCGAGCGCATCCAGTTCTCGCAGTATCTCGTTGACCAGCACTACATCTACCCCTCGGGCATGCCCAAGGTGGGCTATGAGCAGGCCCTGCAGCAACTCTACGCCGGCGTCTACAGCCAGCAGCAGTTTGAGCAGGAGGTGAGCCGCATGCAGACGATGAACACCGACTGGTTTGACATACTGACCCACAACAGCTTCTCGCACGACCACTCGGTGAGCATCTCCGGCGGCTCGGAGAGTGTGCGCTACTACACCTCGCTGGGCTATACCGACCAGGACGACGTCATCAACTCGACCACCAACCGCCGCTATACGGCCATGTCGAAGATCGACATGGACCTCTCGTCGAAGGTGAAGCTGCAGTTCAACCTCAACGGCTACATCAACAAGCGCCGCTACGCCCAGGATGCCAACAACCCCATCGACTATGCCTATAACACCAGCCGCGCCATTGCCGCCTATAACGACGACGGCTCGTACCACAAATACCTGAAGGCCGGCTCGCCCACGGGATGGTATGGCTACAGCATCCTGCAGGAACTCGACAACTCGTCGATGCGCCAGAAGACCGACGCCGTGACGGCCACGCTCAACCTGCGCTACCAGCCTATGGAGAGCCTCTTCTTCAACGCCGTGGCGTCGGCCAACATCCAGAATGCCGACATCGAGAGCTGGTGGGGCGAGGATACGTTCTATGCCGCTAACCTCAGGCGCGGCGAACTCGACGACGAGCGCGACACCAACAGCGCCATGCCTTACGGCGGCGAGCTGGGCAAGCAGCAGAACAAGACCATCGGATGGACAACGCGCCTGCAGGGTAACTACAACAAGTATTTCGGCGACTATAAGCACAACATCAACGTGGCATTAGGATTGGAGGCCAGCTCCACGGCCTACACCGGCAACCAGTTTACACAGCGCGGCTACTACGCCGACCGCGGACGCACATTCGCCTCGCAGATACCATCCACATTCACCGAATACTGGAACTGGGTGAGCAGCAACGTGCCCACCATCACCGACACGAAGTCGAACCTGCTGTCGGCTTACGCCACCATCTCCTACAGCTACAAGAGCCTCTTTACCCTCAACGCCAACGGCCGCTACGACGGCTCCAACAAGTTTGGCAGCCGCTCCAACGAGAAGCTGCTGCCCATCTGGTCGGTATCGGGCAACGCCAATCTGCGCGACATCTTCAAGCTCGACCTCAAGTGGCTCAACACGCTGACGCTGAAAGCCAGCTACGGCGAACAGGGCAACATGCTCGACGACCAGACTTCGGAACTCGTCATACGCAAGGGCAACATGAATGCCTATTACAACGAGATGACCTCTACAGCCGCCTACTTTGCCAACCCCGACCTGAAGTGGGAGAAGACGCACTCCACCAACGTGGGCCTGGAAATGTCGTTCCTCAACAACCGCCTGCAGCTGGAGACCGAATACTTCCACAAGAAGACCACCGACGCCTTCCTGTCGAAGAAGATTGCCGACATCAACGGCTTTGAGTCTTACATCGTCAACAGCGGCACCATCACCAACAGCGGTTTCAACTTCACCGTCACCGCCACGCCCGTGAAACTGCGAAACTTCTACTGGATATTCTCGGCCAACCTGTCGAAAATCTACAACGAGATCAAGACGGCCCCCGGTGCCGAGACCTACGAGCTGGACAACTTCCTCACAGGCTCGGCCGTCGTTGAGGGGCAGCCCATCGGCACGTTCTACAGCTACCGCTTTGCAGGCCTCAGTCCTATTGACGGCGGACCCGTATTCGACGACTGGGAAGACCGCTACGTAGAGCTGGCCAATGCCGACAACTACACCACCTATACTCAGGTGCTCGTGCCCAGCGGCAAGCGCGAACCCGACATCACGGGCAGCATCAACAACACGTTTACCTATAAGCAGTGGCGACTGGGCATCACCTTATTATATAATATGGGTGCCAAGACCCGACTCTTCCGTCTCTTCGACGGCGTGGGCAGCGGAAGCTACTCGTCGGAGATGAACGTCAGCCGCGACCTGATGGACCGCTGGCAGAAACCCGGCGACGAGCTGCACACCAACATTCCAGCCATCATCGGACAGGGCAACCCGGCTTACTATTATTACAACGACCACTGGGCACGGGGCGGCGACAGCCAGATTACGTGGAAGGGGGCACACATTGCCGACAACGCCTGGCAGATGTACGACTACAGCGACGTCCGCGTGGTCAGCGCCAACTATCTGAAACTCTCTACCCTCTCGCTCACCTATGAGTTTACCCACAAGCAGCTGCAGCCCTTAGGCCTGGAGCGACTGGCACTCACGCTCAGCGGCTATAACCTGAAGACGTGGTGCAACAGCGCCCTCCGCGGACAGACGCCTACCCAGGGCGGATTCTCGCAGGTGCAGCTCAGCGACACGCCCAGCTATACCTTCGGCGTGACCATTGACTTCTAAAGATTGGAGAATTGAGAATTGAAGATTGGAGATTGGAGATTGAAGATTGGAGATTGAAGATTGGAGATTGAAGATTGAAGATTGGTAGATTGCGAATTATGAATTGTGAATTGTGAATTATGAATTATAAATTAAACTTCCGTTGGCTGTGCTGCGGCGTTGCCGCAGCCCTCACTGCCGCCCTGTCCTCCTGCTCAAGCTTCCTTGAGGAGTACTCCCAGGACACCGACTACGTGCGCTCGTGGAAAGACCTCGACGAGCTGCTCATCGGCGACACTTACTGGCCCGTCAAAGGCAAGCAGCACTTTAACTCGCAGTCGAACCTCGGCATGTTTATTCACCTCTTAGCCGACGAGCTGGAGGAACAGAACACCAGCTACGCCGGCGGCTACGGCATGTATGACGACCACCAGCGGCTCTTCGGATACCTTACCTGGCAGCAGCGCGTAGGCCAGAACGAGACCTATTCGGGATTCTACCCCGAGAACGCTTTCTGGACGCAGGTCTACCGCAAGATTAATATCGCCAACAATATCCTGAACTGCCTCAACGACGTGGCACGCAGCAGCGACGCCGAGCGCGAAGGTACGGCCAAGGTGGAGGGCGAGACACGCTTCCTCAGGGCCTACTATTACCTGACGCTGGTGAGCCTCTACGGCCAGCCCTACGAGCCGCAGACGGCCACCCAGCAGCTGGGCGTGCCGCTGAAGACCGACCCCGAGGTGGAGGACGTCAAATGGCAGCGTAACACCGTGGCCGAGACCTTCAGCCTCATAGAGAGCGACCTGCTGCAGGCCGAGCAGGCCTTCAACGGCGTAACGAAAGAGAAAAAGAGCATCTACCGCGCCGACCAGACGGCCGTGCGCCTGCTGCTGAGCCGTGTCTACCTCTACATGCAGCAGTGGCAGAAGGCAGCGCAGTATGCCCAGCTGGTAATCGACGACCACGGCCAGCTCTGCGACCTGCGCTCATACAGCGGCCCCATGATGATGAAGACCAACCCCGAGAACATCTTCACCATGGGCGGCGACGACCTGCCGGCCATGCTGAGCTACCAGGCTCAGGGCCTGCGCATCAGCAATTCGCAATACAACAGCTACGACAGCAACGACCTGCGCCGCCGGCGCTGGATATGGAAGAGCGGCTCGTTCCAGGGTATCACCATGCAGGAAGATGCCCACGAGAACTTCACCGCACCCCTCGACACCGCCGCCGCCACCTATTATTATTATGGCTATACGGACTACCAGATGGATAAGGAATTCCCCATCTCGTCGCTCTTCTGGCTGCGCTCGGCCGAGGCCTACCTCAATCTGGCTGAGGCAGAGGTATATCAGGGCCACGAAGAGGCCGCCCGCCAGGCGGTGAACACGCTGCGCCGCTACCGTTTCCCCGCAACGGCGGCCAATGTGGAGCTGTCGGCAACGGGCAGCCAGCTCGTCAGCGACATACGCCAGGAGCGCCGCCGCGAGTTTATCCTGCAGGGACAGCGGTGGTTCGACCTGCGGCGTTACCGCGTCTGCACCGTACAGCCGGAGAAGATTCAGATAGTGCATAACTACACTTACTACGAAGACCGCGGCACCACGAAGCCGCTGGAGACCCACCGTTTCGTGCTCACCGCCGACGACCCCTCATGGACTCAGCCCATTCCCCAGGAGGTGCTCGACTTCAACACCGGCATGCCCGGCAACGGCAACCTATGGCGCGAATACACCGTCGTCCCCACCGAGTATTAAGCCCTGCCCCAAGCAGTACGGATATAGACTAATCCCACCCCCCAGCAACATGAAAAAATACATATCCTCCCTCTCTGCCGCCAGTCGGCTACCGTCCCCCTCGTCCGCCAGTCGGCTACCGTCCCCCTCGTCCGCCAGTCGGCTCTCCTCCCTCCCTGCCTTGGGTCGGCTGTGCTGCGGCGTTGCCGCAGCCCTCGCCCTGCTAACGGCCCTCGCCGCCTGCTCCGGTGAAGACGCTCTGGAGCCTTCCTTCAACAACCCCTCGCTCAACTTCCAGCCCGCCGCCGACAACCAAAGCGCCGAGGCCCAGCTGCGCCGCCAGTTCCAAAGCGAGACGGGCACCTACCTGCTGTTCAACGACACCATACAGCACCAGTTCTTAGGCAACGACATCAACGGCCAGCCCCGCTACTTCACCGAGACGGTAGACCTCACCTACGCCGTAGGGCAGTCGGCCAGCGTGCAGATGCTCTACAGCTACACCTACCTGCAGACCATGGAGCAGAAGCAGCAGATGACAGACTTCCTGCGGCAGTATATCCTGCCCCACCTGACCCAGAGCCTCAAGCCCTACAGCTGGTTCGTCTGCAACGTCATTACCAGTCGCCCCAACAGCTACACCGCACCCTCGCGCCCCTATGCCGCCAGCAACCAGCGCTGTGTGGCCATTGCCGCCAACTACCTGATACAGCGCGAACGCACCGACCAGCAGAAGCAGCAGTATGCACAGCGCATACTCAACGCCATCGTAGGACAGCTGGCCGTCAACCAGAGTGCGGCCTTCAGCGAGTTCTACAAGTTCAGCGCCGACTACTACAGCAGCGACTACTCGCGACACGGATATACCGGCACGCCCTCCACACCGGAGCTCTACAAATTGGGATTCCTCGGCTCTACAGCCATCTCGTCGTTCCCCTCGATGACCACCGACCTGAGCACCTATGCCCTGCTGGTGATACAGTACACTGACGAGCAACTGGCCAGCCAATATGCCAACTACCCCTTGGTGCTGCAGAAGGCTGCCATCGTGCGCCGCGTCCTCATCAGCTTAGGCTACGTGTTTTGATTGAAAATTGAAGATTGAAGATTGAAGATTGAAGATGAAAACTAAGACATATCGCTCATTGACGCAATGGATAGCGGCACTATTCACTATTCACTATTCACTATTCACTATCGTAGCGCTTTCAAGCGTAGCGCTGACAAGCGCAGCGTTCTGCTCCTGCTCTTCTTCCGACGACGACCAGCCGGGCAAAGTGCCCGCTGCCGGCAAGGGCACCTTTACCGACCCCCGCGACGGCCAGCAATATGGCTATGCCACCTACGGCGGCCAGGACTGGATGACCGAGAACTACCGCTACGACATCAGCGACGATGTGAACAGCACCATCTATATTGATGCCGACGAGAACGGCAGCACCAATGCCGGCACCAACTACGGCAGCACCCGCAACCTGGCCCGCTTCGGGCGCCTCTACACCTTGGCGGGGGCTAAGAGTGCCTGCCCCGACGGGTGGCGCCTGCCCACCGACGACGACTGGCAGCGCTTGGAACAGGCACTCGGCATGAGCGCCGACGACGCCGCCAGCGAAGGCTGGCGCGGACATATCAGCCGCTCGATGATTACCGCCTACAACGACAGCACCGACCTGAGCCTGCGACTCGGCGGCTACTTCTTCCTACACGACGGCGTGGCCGGCAGCTGGCTCTTCATGGGCACCTACGGCTACTACTGGACGGCGACGGCCGACACGTCGAAAGTGGGCGAGTTTTACTATGTGCGCAAGCTGACCTACAACCGCTCCGAGGTGTGCCGCCTCAGCATGGAGCCAACCAGTTACAAACTCAGTGTACGCTACGTCCGCGATGCCCGGTAGACTGTTTGCACTATTCATAGCACTGTCAATGCTGCTGCCCCTGCCGCTGAAAGCCGAGGAGCAGCAGGCCGATGATTTCGTGCGGGCCTACCTGCTCACCATAGGGCCCGGCGAAGAGGCGTACTCGCTCTATGGGCATACTGCCATCCGCCTGGAGTGCCCCACCAAGGATTTAGACTATTGTTTCACCTTCGAAATGGCACTGACGGCGGAAGAGATGTTCAAGTTCTTTGTCTCCACAGCCAAGGCGGGCTTCATGGTCGCTGCCACACCGTTATTCCTAAGCAATTATCAGCATGAGGGCCGTAGCGTCACAGAGCAACAGCTTAACCTGACGCCCAAGGAAGAGCAACAGCTCTGGCGCCTACTCGACGAGGAGATTGCGGCCGGCGCGCACTGGGACTACAGTTTCCTGACCACTAACTGCTCGTCGATGTGTGTGTGGATCATAGAACGGGCACTGCGCAGCGAAGGCGAGCAAATAGCCTACGGCGAGCTGCCGTCAGCCGTCAACGGCACCTATGGCGACTTGCTCGACCACATTGCTGCCGATGCGCCATGGCATCGCCTCTTCTGGTACCTACGTATGGGCACCAAAAGCAGCGAGCGCGGTGCCATCGCCGACAAGCTGGCGCCTGCCCTGCTCGCGGAGGCGTGGGACAAAGCCGCCATCGTCAACAGCGCAGGCCATCGCCGCCCGGTGTTCGCAAAACCTCAGCGACAGCTGGCCCCCCAGACGCTGACGCCAACCGCCTGCTGGCTGACGCCAACAGTAGCCCTGCTATTAATCATTATAACAATAACTATACTAACAATTATTATTAAAAAGCGAAAGACAATGAAGAAAATCTTTACTTCCCTGCGCAGCAAGCGCCTTCTGCTCTCTGCTGCTGTTACGATGCTCTCCGCCGCCAGTGCTTTGGCCGGCGGCACCGACTGGTATGCTTACAAGATTCAGGCCAGCGCCTATCCTACGGGTGCCGGCGTGGTGTATGTCAACACCGAAGCCGTTAGCGAGGAAGACATCAAGTGGGCCGAGAGCGCCGAGTATGAATACACTACAAGCAGTTCTTTTGGCTACGGCTATGCCAAGGCTAACGAGGGCTGGACGCTCCTGGGCTTCACCAAAGACACGCTCGATGCCGACGGTGTGCTGCAGCCGGTCAACGAGGTGGCCTACACCATCAGCGACGAGACAGGCTACGCCTCGCTGACATTCGACAACGGCGTTACCAGCAAGCACTTCAATCCCGAGACCGGTGCCGAAGAGAGTGACGACTCCATGACCGTGGCCGCCCTGATGCCCCTCGACCCCAACAACGGTTTCCGTGCGCTCTTTACCCGCGTGGCTGCCAAAGTGAATCCTATGCAGACGGCTATGGGTACCGTGGAGGTGGACAAGCTGCTGAACAACATCGGTGACCGCGTGACGCTCACCGCCACCGCCAGCAACGAATTCTGCACTTTCCAGAACTGGACGCTTAACGACGAGGTGGTGTCTACAGAGCCTACGCTGACCGTCGACGTGAAAGAGGCTGCCACTTACGTGGCCAACTTCACCGACTCGCGCTCGGTGACCCTCCACTTCCCCGCCGAGGGTGGCTACCTGCCGTTCTATAGCAACTACAGCTATGACCTGCACTATCTGTTAGACAGCTACAGCCCATACTTATATTACTCATACGAGAACGACCAGCTTGTAGACTCGCTCAATGAGACTGGCATGCGTGTGAGCCACCTTAATCTGAGCCCCTCCGGATATATGTATGGTGGTAAGAAAGGTGCGCTGCTCTACGGTCAGGGCGACATCACCATCTCACCCACCGACGGCGACGAGGCTGACGGCGACGAGTCTTACTCCTGCGGACTCTTCCGCTGGAGCGGCGACAACGGTGTTGACGTGGCTACACTGGAGCAGGGCGTTGACTCGCTCGACCTGAAGTATTTCTACTATACCTTCAACCAGGAGAAGATGGTGTTCAACCGCATCACCAGCGGCACCATTGCCCCGAAGAGCATCTACATGCGCCTGTTTGGCAGCATGGTGGCTCCGGGCTTGGAGGCTCCTGAGGTGATCTACTTTGATGCCGACGGCTTTACAACGGGCATCAGCAGTGTGGTCAGCCGCCAGCAGACCAACGGCAAGACCTACGACCTGCAGGGGCGCCCCGTAAGCACAGTCAACCGCCAAGGCATCTTTATTACCGACGGGAAGAAGGTGATAAAAAAGTAAAAAAGTAAAAGATTAAAAAATAAAAAATAAAAAAAATGTCAACTCGACAACTGAAAAGATGGTGCTAAGACATCACTTCCTCTCAGCTCTTCTCCTGTGGGCGGCTACGGCCGCAGCTCAGGAGAAGAGCTTTACTATTGAAGGGCGCATGCCCTTACCCGACGGCTACAACGCCGCCCTGAGCTGCCATACCGACACCGCCTTTGCCACCATCGTGGCCGAAGACTGGGTCAAGGACGGGCGATTCACCCTGAAGGGCAACATCGACAAGCCCTACCAGGGCACGCTGATGACCAACAACCTGGCACTCGTAGAGCGCAACCACTGGCCTACCGACAGCATCCGCTGGACCTACACCGAGGTGTTCGTCACCCCCGACAGTCTCCAGTTCGGTGTCTGCCCCTCACCGTCAGCCCTTCTCTCTTCGCCAGCCACTATTCCCGCCGCATCAGCAACAGGAGAGCAAATGTTCGCCCTCACCGGCACCCAGACGCAGGCCGACTACAACACCCTGCAACGCATGGGCGGCGAGCGCGGCGACAGCCTCTGGCAGTTCATCGACCGCCACCCCGCCAGCGTCATCAGCACCTGGCTGGCTTGCCAACTGACCGAACGTGCCTACAACCTCACCGCCGGACAAGTGGCACACTTAGAGCAGACGGTCAAGGGCTCACCCGCCGACCCAGCGCGCTTCGCCCTGCTGCAGAAAAAACTGGCTATGGCCAAGAAAACTGTCAAGGATGCCCCCGTTACCGACCTGGAGCTCACCGACACCGCCGGACGCACCTGTCACCTCACCGACATACTGCCCCGCAACGGCAAATATGTGCTAATCGACTTCTGGGCCTCCTGGTGCGGCATCTGTATTCACGCCATGCCTGAAATTGCCAAGCTCGCCACACAATATTCCGACCGTTTCTGCGTTATAGGTATATCTATCGACACAAAAAGCGACGCCTGGCACCGTGCTATGGCTAAACATCCCGAACCGTGGCCGCAGTATTGCACCACTCGCCAGGGCTATCGCGACCTGTTTGACAAGTATCAGGTAGGCAACGGTGTGCCCTATTATCTGTGGGTGTCGCCCCAGGGTAAAGTTATCTGTTCGCCCGAAGGTCCCGGCGAAATACAGCAGCTTTTGGAGATTGAAGATTGAAAGATTGAAAATTGAAAACTTAATACAAGAAAATTATGATTAATAACAGATTCCGCCAAAGCTGCCGTGCGCCGCGTGCTTTATTCTTTGTTCTTTGTTCTTTATGCTTTAGCGTAGCGCTCGTTTCGCTCACGGGCTGCAACTCTAAGACGGTTGCCCCCAAAGGCTACACCATCACCGGCACCGCCGAGGGCACCCAGGACGGCGATACCGTCTACCTCTGCGAGATGCAGGGCTTCTTTGCCATGAACCCCTTAGACTCTGCCTATGTCAAGGGCGGCAAGTTTGAGTTCAAGGGCGAGGCTGAGGGTGCTGCCCTACGTTTCCTCGTTCCCCTGCATGGCGGCAAGCCCACGGCCATGACGATGTTTGTGCTTGAGAATGCCGACATCAAGGCTACCATCAAGTCGCAGGACGAGCAGGCGATTATCGTCGGCGGCGAGAACCAGAAACTCTACGACGAATACATGGCTGGCGACAAGAAGTTCTCTGAACAGATGGAGCAGCCCTGGAACACTATCAACGACTCTACGGCCGACAAAGCCGCCAAGGAGGCTGCACAGCAGGTGATGGACTCGCTGCAGAAGGAGCAGGCCAAATACCACAAGGAGTTTATCATCAGCCACGTGCCGTCGGCATTCTCCGACATGATCTATGCCTACTGCATGCAGGAGTTTACCGAAGCCGAGCAGGAGGAAATTCTCAAGCTCTTCGGCGAGAAGCAGCCCGACTACCCCGTCTATAAGGCTATCATAGCCGAGCGCGAAGCCATGAAGGCATCGACCGTCGGCGCTGAGTACACCGACTTGGAAATGGCCGACCCCACGGGCAAGACCATCCGCGTGAGCGACTATGTAGGCAAGAGCAAGTTTGTGCTCGTCGACTTCTGGGCCTCCTGGTGCGGTCCCTGCCGTGCTGAGATGCCTACGGTGGTGAAAGCGTACACCGACTACCACGCCAAAGGCTTCGAGGTCGTCGGCGTGTCACTGGACAACAATAAGGATGCCTGGGTGAAGGCCATCGACCAGCTGAAGATGCCGTGGCCGCAGATGAGCGACCTCAAGGGCTGGGAGTCTGTTGGCGCTCAGAAGTATAACGTACGCAGCATACCTGCCAATATCCTGATCGACCAGCAGGGCAAGATTATTGCCAAGGACTTGCGCGGCGAAGACTTGCTCAACAAACTGGCCGAACTGATGAAAGATTGAACATTGAAGATTGAACATTGAAGATTGTTGATTGAAAGTCAGAGACAGCTTTAACCGCCAGATACTCAAGATAGCATTACCGTCAATCGTGTCGAACATCACCGTTCCGCTGCTCGGCATGATTGACGTTGCTATTGTTGGCCACATGGGCGGTGCCGTCTACATCGGCGCGGTGGCCGTGGGGTCGATGATTTTCAATCTCGTCTACTGGCTCTTCGGCTTCCTCCGCATGTCTACCAGCGGGCTCACCGCACAGGCCTACGGTCGTCAGTCGTCAGAAGACATTGTTAAGATTCTGGCACACTCAGCCACCACGGCGCTGCTCATTGCGCTGTTGCTCATCGTGTTGCAATGGCCGCTACGGTGGCTCATGTTCTGGCTCATAGGCCCCACAAGCGACGTCGTGCCACTGGCCGCCACTTATTTCCGCATCGTCATTTGGGGCGCACCGGCCTCGTTGCTGCTCTTCGTCATCATGGGCTGGTTCATAGGTCTGCAGAACAGCCGCGTGCCCATGGTGGTAAGCATTCTTCAGAATATCGTCAATATCGTGGCCAGCCTGACGCTGGTCTACGGCTGCCACCTCAAGATTGAGGGCGTAGCCATCGGCACGGTCATTGCCCAGTATGCCGGGTTGCTGACGGCACTTTGGTTTACCCTCCGCAGGATGCGTCACTTTTCTCTCTCCCTTCATTTTTCTCTCTTCACCCGCCACTACACCCGTCGCGTCAGCGACGGTCACCGGGCTTTCTCGCTCAACCGCGACCTCTTCCTCCGCACCCTCTGCCTCGTGGGTGTCAATCTCTACTTCACTTCGGCGGGTGCCCGCCAGGGAGCCGTCATCCTGTCGGTCAACACCGTCATGCTGCAGCTCTACCTTTTCTTCTCTTACTTCATGGACGGCTTCGCCAATGCCGGCGAGGCCCTCGGCGGCCGCTATTACGGCGCCCGCGACAGCGAGGCCTTCCGCAGCACCCTGCGCCACCTCTTCGGATGGACGGCAGCACTGACGGCACTTTTCACCTTAATATATATCTTTGGCGGACTACGCATCGTAGCCCTGCTCACCGACGAGCCAGCGGTGGTCAGCGAGGCCAGCCACTACATCTTCTGGGCGTGGCTCATACCCATTGCCGGCAGCGCCGCCTTCATCTGGGACGGCATATTCGTAGGACTCACCGCCACCCGCGGCATGCTCATCTCATCGCTCTTAGCCACACTCACCTTCTTCGTCATCCACCTCACAGCACCATTGGTCTTTCATCCATCACCCATCACCCATCACCCGACACTCTTCACTAGCAAAGCGCTCCTCAACCACGCCCTTTGGCTCGCACAGGTGGTCTACCTCGCCATGCGCGGCATTATCCAGACACTCTGGTACCGGCGGCGGCTACGTTTCTGAAATTTACTGAAAAAAAGAGAAGATTCGTTGAAACCTTTTGCAGTATTAAGGCTTTTGTCCTACCTTTGCAACAGAATCAAAAAAGCAAGAAGATGAACCACCACAGATTACTGACCTTCCTGACAACAGCCTACGCCCTCTTTGGCATGGTTCCGCAGGCTGCCGCCCAAGGTGACGACTTCGGCATGTGGTACGAGCTGGGCGCCGAGAAGAAACTGTCGCAGAAATGGAGCTTAGGCCTTGAGGGCGAGTTCCGCACACGTAACAACAGCCGCACCGCCGACCGCTGGAGCCTGGGGCTCAATGCCGAGTATAAAATCATCAAGGGACTGAAAGCCTCTGCCGGCTACAACCTGCTCTACGACAACAACATGGAGGAGCTGACCTTCACTGGCAGCGGCGACCCTAAGAAGTGGACACCCAGCTACTGGGGCCTGCGCCACCGTTTCAACGTCACCCTCTCGGGCAACATCGACTGGGGACGCTTCAACTTCGCCCTCCGCGAGCGCTGGCAGTACACCTACCGCCCGTCGGTGGCCGACAAGAAATATGCCTTTACCTACGACGATGACGACCGACTCGCAGGCTACACCCTGGAGAATGTCAGCGGCAAGGGTAAGAATGTGCTCCGCAGCCGTTTTGAGGTGAGCTACGACATACCGAACTGGAAGTTCGACCCCTTTGCCAACGTCGAGATGTTTAACGACAAGGACGGCATCGCCAAGATGCGCTATCAGCTGGGCGTGGACTATAAAATAAAGAAAAAGCACGTCTTCTCGCTCACCTACCGCTACCAGACCGTCAACAACAACGACGACGACGGCGAACAGAACCGCCACCTCATAGGCCTTGGCTACAAATTCAAGTTCTAACCCATCACCCATCACCCAACACCCACCACCCATCACCCAACACCCATCACCCAATTATGAAAAAGAGCATCATTATTTATACCATGTGCCTGAGCGTAGCGCTCATCACGGCCTGCGCCAACGACGACCAGTACGACATGGATTACTTTACTAATACTTACGGCAGTAACAGTTCCGATAGCAGCAACGATGACAGCGAGCAGACCGCCGCCGAAGGCGACACCATAAAGATTGCCATCGACTATAGCGGCACCTCGGCCTCCGTCAGCGGCACCGCCACCGGCGTATCGGTCAATGTCAGCGACGCCCACGTCACCGTCACCTCTACCACCAACAAATACCTGCAGCTCACCCTTAGCGGCACCACCTCCAACGGTCAGCTGCTGGTCTACGGCCAGAGCCGCTACGGCATCGTACTCAGCGGTGCCAGCATCACCTGCCTCGACGGTCCGGCTATCAACAACCAGTGCAGCAAGGCGCTCGACATCAGCTGCGCCGACGGCACCGTCAACAGCCTCACCGACGGCACTGCCTACACAGAGCAGCAGTACGACCAGAAAGGCACGCTCTTCAGCGAGGGGCAGATCTATTTCCTCGGCAACGGCACGCTCACTGTCAACGGTAACGCCAAGAACGGTATCGCCTCCGACGACTATATCATCTTCCAAAGCGGCACGGTCAACGTCAACGTGGCTGCCACCGGCAGCAACGGCGTGAAGGTGAACGACGGCTTCACCATCAGCGGCGGCACGCTCGCCATCAATGTCAAGGCCGACGGCGCCCGCGGCATCAACAGTGACGCACGCACCACCATCAGCGGCGGCACCACCACCATCACCACCAGTGGCGACTGCAAAATAGAGACCGTCGACGGTGTTCAGGACACCACGTCGGCAGCAGGCATCAAGAGCGACAGCCTCATGGCTGTCACCGCCGGCACGCTCGTCATCACCAGCAGCGGCGACGGCGGCAAGGGCATCAACTGCTCTGAGAATGTAGAGATTAGCGGCGGCACGCTGACCATCACCACCACCGGTAGCAACGACATAGGCAAGCCTAAGGGCATCAAGAGCGACACGGCCATCATCGTCAGCGGCGGCAGCACCACCGTTACCGTCTCGAAGAGCTGGGCCTTAGACAACGGTTCCGAGAGCGACGACCCTGCCGACCACGTCACCATCAAGGGCTCGCCGGCCACACTCTCGCTGGCCAAGAAGGCGGCTACCATCAAGTATTAGAATGAATTATTTAGGTGAATTGATATCAATAGGGGTGGCCTTCTCATGGACGGCCACCGCCCTGTTGAGCGAGCTGGGCAGCAAGCGCATGGGCAACCTCACGCTCAACGTGCTGCGCATGGCGTTGGCGCTACTGTTCTCAGTAGCGCTCTTCTGGTTTGTTACGGGCAGCCCCCTGCCTTATCCCCTCTCACTCTTCACTCTTCACTCTTCACTCTTCACTAGCGAGGCGCTCGCCTCCCCCATCCCCTGGATGCTGCTCTCCGGCCTCGTGGGCTACGTCATCGGCGACTTCTGCCTCTTCCAGTGCTACATCCTCATCGGCTCCCGCTACGGTCAGCTCTTCATGACCCTGGCCCCATTAGCGGCGGCGGCCCTAGCCTGGGTATCATTAGGGCAGCAGATGACCTCAATGGGCATCGTTGCTATGTTCGTCACTCTGGCGGGCATAGCGATTTCCGTATTAGGACGTGGCAGCCACCACCGCTTGTCGCTGAAGCTCCCTGTCGGCGGCGTACTCTTCGCCATCGCAGCCGCCGTCTGCCAGGGTGTGGGGCTGGTATTGAGCAAGATTGGCATGGATCACTACGCCCCCGGTGCCCTGCCCGCGTGGCTCGTGCCTTTCTCGGCCAACTTCCTGCGCTGCCTCGTGGGACTCGTAGGCTTCTCTGTCATGCTCCTGATGCGCGAAGGTCTCGCACCGCTGCGCCACGCCCTCCACGACCGCAAGGGCCTAGCCGTAGCCACCGCCACCACCATCTTCGGACCTTTCGTCGGCGTGGGTTTCTCACTCATGGCCGTGCAATATACCAGCGCCGGCATCGCTTCCACGCTCATGGCTCTCACGCCGATTATCATCATCCTGCCCTCTTACTGGCTCTTCCGCCAGCCTATTACATGGCGCGCCGTTGCCGGAGCTGTCATCTCCGTCGTCGGCGTCAGCCTCTTCTTCTTAGAATAATAACCAATATGCATCAATAGCAATGAAAAAGATTCTGTTAGTTCTCTTTGCAGTTACCAGTCTGGCCGTGCAAGCACAGCAGACCGACAGTGTGAAACCCAAGAAGCAGGTGTGGCCGTCGTTCCTCACCAACGAGCAGATGCCCGATGGGTCGATGTACCTGCCCGCGCCCCCGGCCTTCGACAGCCAGGAGTTCGTCGCCGACCTCGTGCGCTACCACTGGGGCAAGTCGCTGCGCAACACCCCCCGCGGCAAGCAGGCCCACGATGAGGCAGAGCTCAACGTGGCGGCCATGCTCAAGGTGTTCTCCACGCCCATGGGCGTAACGCTCAACAAAGCCGAGCTGCCCGAACTCGCCGACCTCGTAACCCGCGTCATCAGCGACGCCTCCACAGCCACGCGCAAGGCCAAGCGCCACTTCAACCGCCTGCGCCCCTTCCTCTATTTTGGTGAGGGCACGCTGATTCCCGAGGAGGAAGACTCCCACCACACGCCGAGCTACCCGTCGAGCCACTCCGCAGCCGGATGGACGGTGGCCCTGGTGCTCACCGAACTGTGCCCCGAGCGCGCCGAGCAGATTCTGAAGGCGGGCTATGAGTATGGTCAGAGCCGCGTCATTGCCGGCTACCACTATCAGAGCGACGTCGACGCTGCCCGCATGGCCGCCAGTGCCTGTGTGGCCCGCCTGCATGCCGACGCAGCCTTCCAGCGACAGATGGTCAAGGCCAAGAAAGAACTGGAAAAACTGTTCTTTTAGAAGGAGTTAGAAGAACTTAGAAGGAGTTAGAAGAACTTAGAAGGAGTTAGAAGGAGTTAGAAGAACTTAGAAGAAGTTAGAAGGAGTTAGAAGTAGTTAAAAGGAGTTAGAAGTCATATGCAAACCTCAAATCTCAATACGCAAACCTCAAATCTCAATTCTCAAACCTCAAATCTTGAAGAGTTGACCATGGCCGTCTGCCGCATAGCGCGCGAGGCCACAAACTATATTGCCGAGCAACGTCGCACCTTCAGCGACGAGCGCGTGGAGTGTAAGCACGCCCACGACTACGTATCGTATGTTGACAAAGGGTCGGAACACCTTATCGTCGACGCCCTGCGCCAGCTGCTGCCAGAGGCAGGGTTCATCACCGAGGAGGGCACTGCCGCCTACAGCCACGAGCAATACTGCTGGGTGGTAGACCCGCTCGACGGCACCACCAACTTCATTCACGACTATGCACCCTATTGCGTCAGCATAGCCCTCTGCCGCAGCCACGAAATCCTTGTAGGCGTGGTCTGCGAGGTCACCACCGGCCACTGCTACTATGCCTGGCAGGGTGGCGGCGCCTGGCGCGACGGCAAGCCGCTGCACGTCGCCGCCCACAACATCGGCGACGCCCTGCTCTGTCTGCAACTGCCCTACAACAGCGACGCCTACCGCCCCACCATCCACCGGCTGATAGACACCTTCTACGGCCACGCCGCCAGCATCCGCATGATTGGCTCCGCGGCCATGGCTCTCTGCTACGTGGCCGAAGGCACCCTCGACGGCTATATGGAGCAATACATAGGCCAGTGGGACTATATGGCCGGCGCGCTCATCGTCGCTGAGGCCGGAGGCCGCGTCACCGACTACGCCGGTAACACTGACTTCACACAGGGCAACAGCGTCGTAGCCGCCAACACCCTGATACACAGCGACCTGCTCAGCGCCATTTAGTTAGTAACATAAAAGCTTTAAGTAACCAAATTCGGACAACCCCTGAAAGCTGCTGTGAAGGCTCCTTTCAGGGGTTTAATGAGTATATATCGTGACTTCGGCGGTTTTAATTTAAGTGTCTTTTAGGACGAGTCTACAGCGTGGCAATTTCTTCTGCCGTCAGACCGGTAATCTCGGCTATATCTTCAATAGCATAACCCTTGGCCTTCATCCTGGATGCATTTTTACGGTTAGCAATAACCTCGCCTTCTGCTCGACCTTCCGCACGACCTTTTTTCTCGGCTGTACTGACAGTGCTGAAGTAGTCCCAGTAGTTCTTTACGCTGGACTCGTATTCGCGGCGCTCCTCAAGGGAGTACTGCGCTATCTCTGCCTGCTCGAACACTTTCTGAAAGACGCGGTCCTGCAAGGCCTTCGGGCGCTCCAAAAGCCGCGAGAGGTTACGCAGGACGTACATCCACTTGTCGAACATCGTCACCAGCTCGTCCTCCCGCTTGTTGAACTTAGGCATTTCTAAGTAGAGGAACGTCAGTTTGTTGTAAAACACATGGTTGTCTTCCACATCCTTCAGCTTGATCTCATGCACGAACTTGTCGGCCGGATACTCCCCGTCGGGGAACTTGAAGTTCAGCACGCCGACAGTGTAGACATTCTCTAAGCGGTAGTCCCACTTCTGCCCCTTCGGCGCCTGCTCGCGTATAGCAAAGGTGGAGTAATAGATGCTCCTGTCCTTGAAGTACTCCTGCTCAGCCTTCTGCATTTCCACGATGAAGCGCCCGCCATCGGTCCTCTGGCAATAGACGTCGAACACGGCGCGGCGGTCGCCGTAGCCGTCGCCAAGGTGCTCGCTGTTGAGATACTGCACGTCCTCAATCTCCATCTTGTTGCTGCTGGGCAGGGCGTTGAGAAAGGAGATGAGCAAGTCCTTGTTCATCTCGGTGCCGAAGAGCTTCTTGAACCCGAAGTCGGTATAAGGATTGATGTATCGCTCGGTAGAAAGGTCTGCCATCTGTCTTTTGTTTCTAAATTATATATCCTGTTTTCTACACACTCTCACGTCTTTCTCATATACAAGACCGCCCGCTTCACCCCTATGGGCTAACCGTGCGTTGGTGCAAAGATAAACATAAAAATCCGAACCGCAAAGGATTCGGAAGGAAAAAAATAGTAAATAGTAAATAGTCAAATAGTAAATAGAGTGACACCTCTTACACCTGGCACTTAACTCGCTGAGAATCAGTGGCCATTTTCTGAGTGTCAGTAGCACCTGAGGTAACACCTGAGGTAGCACCTGGGCAAACGTATGAGATAGCACCCGACGCTGCAGGTTGCATATTTATACACAACACTGCATATATATACAGAAAGGACCCTATTTTGTAAATTATTCGGAGCTTTTATCAAATCAGCGCGCGTTTTTCTCAAAACGCACGCTGATTTTTCAAAAATGGCCGCTGTTTTTTTCAAAACGCGCGCCGTTTTGAGCGTATATTTATGCAACTTTGGGAAACAATTAGGAAGATATAAAATAAATGGTTCCAACAACAGGAAAGAATAATTCTTGGCTGTAGTTTTTTTCTAATTGTTTTCAGATAAAACCACTTGTTAATTTTATCTCTGCTGTGCAGTTGTTTAATAGCATATCACTATTGGTGTCACCTCAGGTGCTACCTCAGGTGCTACTGACACCCGGAAAATAACCACTGATTCTCAACGAGTTAAGTGCCAGGTGTAAGAGGTGTCACACTATTTACTATTTGACTATTTACTATTCAAGTTTCGCATTCGCTCAACTTTCGGAGTTAGAAGGAGTTATCGGCCTTT
>CAMHKU010000016.1 GCA_946185805.1 uncultured Prevotellaceae bacterium
CGCTATATCGAGCTGTACGAGCACATCGTCGGCGAGAAGTTTGACAAGGCCACAGAGAGCGGCAACATAGCCGAGCGCATTGAGCGGAACGTGAGCCAGTGGCTGGCTGCCAGGTGAAATTGGTGAAGGGTGATGAGTGAAGGATGATTACTTATAGCGTGATAAACAAAGTGTTTTATGTACGAGCAGGAAAGCATAAAGCCCTATAACGACGGCGAGAAGGCTCAGCAGGTGGAAGCGATGTTCGACCACATCGCACCCACCTACGACACGCTGAACCACCGTCTGTCGTGGAATATCGACCGCGGATGGCGCAAGAAAGCCATCCGTGAGTTGCAGCCCTACGGGCCGCAGACGATACTCGACATTGCCACCGGCACGGGCGACTTTGCCATCCTGGCCGCACAGATGCTCAAGCCCCAACGGCTCATCGGGGCCGACATCAGCGAGGGCATGATGCAGATAGGACGCGAGAAAGTAAGCAAGGCCGGCCTTGAGGGCGTCATCACCTTTGAGAAGCAAGACTGTCTGGCCCTCTCCTACCCCACGGCGACGTTCGACGCCGTCATCGCCGCCTTCGGCATACGCAACTTTGCCGACCTCGACAAGGGGCTCAAAGAGATGTGCCGCGTGCTGAAACCCGGCGCCCACCTGAGCATCGTGGAACTGACGACGCCCGTCAGCTTTCCCATGAAGCAGCTCTTCCGCATCTATTCACACACGGTGCTGCCCATCTACGGACGGCTCATCAGCCGCGACACCAGCGCCTACTCTTATCTGACGAAGACCATCGAAGCCTTTCCACAAGGCGAACTGATGGTAGACATTCTCAAGAAAGCGGGCTTCAGCGAAGCCTCCTTCCGGCGACTCACCTTCGGCATCTGCACGCTCTACACGGCGAGGAAGTGAAAAGATTGAAAATTGAAAATTGAAGATTGAAAGCGCTTAGGTAATAAACAGTAAATCGAAAATTCGTAAATCACAAATAAGCATTATGGACAAGTACGGATTAATAGGCTACCCCCTAGGTCACTCCTTCTCCATCAGCTTCTTCAACCAGAAGTTTGCTGATGAGGGTATCAACGCCAAGTATGTGAACTTCGAGATCCCCAGCATTGACCAGCTGATAGAGGTGCTCGACCAGAATCCCGAGCTCAAGGGGCTTAACGTCACCATACCCTATAAGGAGAAAGTGATAGAATATCTCGACAACATCACCCCCGAAGCGCAGGCCATCGGCGCCGTCAACGTCATCCGCGTCAGCCACGAGGGTAAGAAAATCAAGCTCAAGGGCTACAACAGCGACGTCATCGGCTTCACCAAGAGCATAGAGCCCATGCTCGACAAGAAATGGCACAAGAAAGCCCTCATCCTGGGCACCGGCGGTGCGTCGAAGGCCATCAACTACGGCCTGAAGTCGCTGGGGCTGGAGACGGTCTACGTCAGCCGTTATGAGCGACCAGGCACTGTGCAGTATTCACAAATCACGCCCGAGGTCATCCGCGAATACAACGTCGTCATCAACTGCACGCCCGTGGGCATGTATCCCCACACGGATGAATGTCCGCCCCTGCCCTACGAGGCGATGGACTATCACACCATACTCTACGACCTCATTTATAATCCCGACGAGACACTCTTCATGAAGCGTGGCCGCGAGCAGGGCGCCGACGTGAAGAATGGCTTAGAGATGCTGCTGCTGCAGGCCTTCGCCTCGTGGGAATTCTGGCACGAGAAGAAATAATCAGCAATATTAACGCCCCGTCCTCATGACCACTTACAGCGAAAGAGTCAACGTCATTACGCAGCGCTACAACCAGGCCATCCGCAACATGGAAGACCAATACCACATGCAGAAGGCTGGCAACTGGTCGCTGAGTTCACACCTGCTACGACAGCAGTATAGCGACCGTTACGACAGTCTGGTACAGGCTTACCGCCACGACTGCCGTCAGGCGCTGGCCGCCTGTGCACAAGCCGACCCCGAATGGGCCAAGTGGCGCCAATGGTGGTCGCGCATCTTCGTCGGCGGCCTTCTGGCGCTCATGGTGGGGTGCATGGCCACCATGCCCGACGAGCCGCAACCTCAGGCGTCGTCGATGATGAGCGCCACAGAACAGGAACAGCACTACTGGAATGCCGACAACATACCCATACCCTATCTGCAAGACTCTACCCAATACGTGTCTAATCCTGACGGTATACTCTCGCAGCAAACAGTTGACAACATGAATGTTACTCTCAGTCGCTTAGAGAATAACTTAAACGTGCAGTCGGTGGTTATCGTGGTGAATCATATTGAGAACGACGACCCCTTCCGCATGGCTCAGGACGTAGGCAACAAATACGGAGTAGGCTATAACGACCGCGGACTGGTGGTGGTGGTGGGCTATGGCGACCATAGCATCAACATCTCGCCGGGGCGCAGCCTGGAAGCCGACCTCACCGACGCGGAGTGTCACCGTCTGGAGCAGCGCTATGTTGTGCCGGCCATGCGCGCCGAGATGCCCGACAGCGCCATGCTCTATCTCACCGAGGCCATCTATTCCACCTTGGAGCAGAAGGAACTGCCCGTGATGTCGTCACTGGTAAGCGCCGACGATGCCTATGAAGACCAAGTAGCCACCAACGTGGGTATCTTTATGCTGCTGCTCATAGGCTGGGCCTTGCTCTTCGTCAGGCTCAACAGCAAGTATCAGTGGCTGGGACTCGTAGGCGCCGTCCACCTGCTGGCCAACCCCTTTATCGACCGCAGCGTACATTTCAGCAGCGGCGGCGGTGGAGGCTTCGGCGGTGACGGCGGAGGCTTCAGCGGCGGCTCTTTCGGCGGCGGCTCATTCGGCGGCGGCGGAGCCACGTCGAGGTGGTAGAATGAAGATTGAACATTGAAGATTGAACATTGAAGTATCATTGAAGATTGAACATTGAAGTATCATTATAACAATAGCTATTATGAAAATCAGTAAAACACTTATTGCAATCATCGCAGCCGTCGTCATCATCGGCGGATGGGCTGCCAGTGCTTACAACTCTATGGTGCAGGTGCAGGAGAAGGCCACTACGTCGCTGGCCAACGTGCAGTCGGCCTATCAGCGCCGTGCCGACCTGATTCCCAACCTTGTGGAAACCGTCAAGGGCTATGCCGCTCACGAGAAACAGACGCTCGAAGACGTGGTCAGTGCCCGCTCGAAGGCTACGCAGATTACCCTCGACCCCGAGAACATGACCCCCGAGAAGCTGAAGCAATTCCAGCAGGCACAAGGCGAGCTGGGCTCTGCCCTGGGCCGTCTGATAGCCATTCAGGAGAACTATCCCGACCTGAAGGCCAACGAGAACTTCCGCGATCTGCAGGTGCAGCTCGAAGGCACAGAGAACCGCATCAACGAGGCACGCAACTCGTACAATAACACCGTACAGCAGTATAACGTCGTCATCCGCTCGTTCCCCAAGAACCTGCTCGCCGGCATGTTCGGCTTCGACAAGATGGACAAGTTCGAGGCTGAGGCAGGCGCAGAAAAGGCTCCCCAGGTGAAATTCTAAGTAAAAATTGACAATTGATAATTGACAATGAGCCAAAACCGATATATGCAACGTGGCGTCAGTGCAGCCAAGGAAGACGTCCACGCCGCCATCAAAAACATCGACAAGGGACTCTACCCCCAGGCTTTCTGCAAGATTATTCCCGACATCCTGGGCGGCGACCCCGAGTATTGCAACATCATGCATGCCGACGGTGCCGGCACGAAGTCGAGCCTGGCCTACATGTACTGGAAGGAGACCGGCGACCTCAGCGTCTGGAAGGGTATAGCCCAGGATGCCATCGTGATGAACACCGACGACCTGCTCTGCGTGGGTGCCGTCGACAACATCCTGGTCAGCTCCACCATCGGCCGCAATAAGATGCTCGTGCCCGGCGAGGTTATCTCTGCTATCATCAACGGCACCGACGAGCTGCTCGGCGAGCTACGCAAGATGGGCATCGGCATCTGGCCCACCGGCGGCGAGACGGCCGACGTGGGCGACCTCGTGCGCACCATCATCGTCGACTCTACCGTCACCTGCCGCATGCGCCGCAGCGACGTCATCGATAATGCCAACATCCGCCCCGGCGACGTCATCGTAGGTCTCTCCTCCACCGGTCAGGCCACCTATGAGGAGCGCTACAACGGCGGCATGGGCAGCAATGGCCTTACGTCGGCACGCCACGACGTGTTCGCGAAATACCTCGCAGAGAAATACCCCGAGAGCTACGACCACGCCGTGCCCGATGAGTTGGTGTATAGCGGCAAGTACAAGCTGACAGCCCCCCTTTCAGCCCCCGAGGGGGCTACAAATGCCAACAAGGGTAATGAAGTCCCCTCGGGGGCAGTAGGGGGGGCTAACATGGGCCAGCTCGTGCTCTCCCCTACCCGCACCTACGCTCCCGTCATCAAGCACCTGTTAGACGAGCTGCGCCCCGAAATCCACGGCATGGTGCACTGCACCGGCGGCGCACAGACCAAGGTGCTCCACTTCGTGGGCGACAACTGCCGCGTCATCAAGGACAACATGTTCCCGGTGCCGCCGTTGTTCCAAGCCATCCACGAATGTTCCGGCACCGACTGGCGCGAGATGTACCAGGTGTTCAACATGGGCCACCGCATGGAAATCTACGTGCGCCCCGAGGTGGCCGGGCAGGTGATGGCCATCTCGAAGTCGTTCAACATCGACGCCCAGGTGGTTGGCCACATCGAGGAAGGGCAGCGCTCGCTGACCATCCATAGCGAGTATGGCACGTTCAATTATTAAACCAATAGTTACACGACAAGCATGTTACACACAGCTATTCAGTTGTTTACAGCATGTCGGCAAATTACGAAACTTATGTTTGCTGCATGCACCGTAACCATGGCACTTGCGTCGTGCTCTACCCTCGTCGAGGATGTGGTAAGCCCCATGCTCTCGTCCGATGTCAACAGCGCCTATGTGAAGGCCAAGCCCAGCGTCAGCGGTACCAAGGGCGTGAGCACCAAGCAGAAAGCCAAGGAGCAGGAGGCGCTGAAGAAGGCTGGCAAATGCCCCGTCTGTGCTGGTGTTGGCCGTTCTCCCGACGGCCAGTACGTCTGCGAAGCCTGCAAGGGAACGGGGCGGTACGCTGACGCTAGTGATAAGTGAAAGCGCTACGCTAGTGAATAGTGAAGCTTTGGCTGCCACTACAATGTAATCATAAATTTCAATTCTCAATTCTCAATTCTCAAAGATAAATGGCAGAAACAACCAATAGCATATTACAGAAGCTCGACGGCCTGGAAGCCCGCTTCGAGGAGGTGTCGACACTGATTACCGACCCCGACGTAATCAGCGACCAGCAACGCTTCGTGAAACTGACGAAGGAATATAAGGATCTGGGCGACATTATGGACGCCCGCCGGCGATACATCGCCTGTCTCAACGGCATCCGCGAGGCAAAGGACATACTGATGGGCGAGGACGACCCGGAGATGAAGGAGATGGCCCGCGAAGAACTGGCCGCCAACGAGGCCCTGCAGCCGCAGCTGGAAGAGGAAATCAAGATTGCCCTCATTCCCAAGGACCCCGAGGACGCCAAGAACGTGCAGATGGAGATACGCGCCGGCACCGGCGGCGACGAGGCTTGCCTCTTTGCCGGCGACCTGTTTAAGATGTACAAGAGCTACTGCGACTCGCGCGGCTGGCAGCTCTCTATCACGAGCGTCTCCGAGGGTGCCGTCGGCGGCTACAAGGAAATCGATTTTGCTGTCTCCGGCGCCGATGTCTACGGCACGCTGAAGTATGAGAGCGGTGTCCACCGCGTACAGCGCGTGCCCGCCACCGAGACCCAGGGACGCATGCACACCTCGGCGGCAACGGTGGCCGTACTCCCCGAGGCCGACAAGTTTGAAGTACACGTCAACGAGGGTGAAATCAAGTGGGACACCTTCCGCTCCAGCGGCGCCGGCGGGCAGAACGTCAACAAGGTGGAGTCCGGCGTACGCCTGCGCTATATGTGGAAGAATCCCAATACCGGCGAGACCGAGGAGATTCTCATCGAGTGTACCGAGACCCGCGACCAGCCCAAGAACAAGGAGCGTGCCCTCTCGCGACTCTATACCTTTATATATGACAAGGAGCACCAGAAGTATATGGACGACATCGCCTCGCGCCGCAAGAGCCTCGTCTCCACCGGCGACCGCTCGGCCAAGATCCGCACCTACAATTTCCCGCAGGGCCGAGTGACCGACCACCGCATAGGCTACACCACCCACGACCTGCAAGGCTTCCTTGGCGGCGACATCCAGCCCATGATCGACGCCCTCACCGTGGCCGAGAACGCCGAGCGCATGAAAGAGAGTGAGCTTTAACCCCAGTAGCCCCAAAATCCCAGTAGCCTCATAAGCCCCAGAAGCCCCAAAATCCCAGAAACCCCAGTAGCCCCAGAGGCCCCAAAATCCCAGAAGCCCCAGAAGCCCCAGAGGCCCCAAATCCCCCCAGAAATCCCCAGAAATCCCCAGAAAAGCCATGACCAGAAAAGAACTCATCCAGCAAATCCACGAGAAGCAGTCGTTTCTCTGCGTAGGCCTCGACGTTGACATTGCCAAGATTCCCGAGGCCGTAAAGCGCCTCGTCGACAAGCAGTGCGACGAGGAAGACCGCACGGCGATGTATATCACCGCCTTCAACAAGCTCATCATCGACGCCACAGCACCCTACTGCGTGGCCTACAAGCCCAACCTGGCCTTCTATGAGGCCTACGGCATCGACGGTCTCTACGCTTACGAGAAGACCGTAGAATATCTGCGCGCCAAGTACCCCCACCACTTCATCATTGCCGACGCCAAGCGCGGCGACATCGGCAACACGTCGAAGATGTATGCCAAGAGCATCTTCGAGGGCAATGCACAGGCCGACGCCATCACCGTAGCGCCATACATGGGCGAAGACAGCGTGACACCCTTCCTCGGCTACGAGGACAAGTGGGTTATCCTGCTGGCACTGACGTCGAACAAGGGCAGCCACGACTTCCAGCTTACGGAGTCGCCCGACGGTGAACGCCTCTTTGAGAAGGTGCTCCGCCGCAGCCAGCAGTGGGCCACCGACGAGCAGATGATGTATGTCGTCGGCGCCACTCAGGGACAGATGTTTGAGGACATCCGCCGTCTGGCTCCCACACACTTCCTGCTCGTCCCCGGCGTTGGCGCCCAGGGCGGGTCCCTGCAGGAGGTGTGCAAATATGGCCTGCTGAAGCACGACTGCGGACTGCTCGTCAACTCCAGCCGTGGCATTATCTACGCCTCTCAGGGCGACGACTTTGCCCAGGTGGCCGCCGAGAAAGCCCGCGAGCTGCAGCAGCAAATGGCCGTCGAACTCAACAAATAGTAAATAGTAAATAGTAAATCGTTAATAGTAAATCGTAAATAGTAAAATAGTAAATGTCTCTTCATCCCCTGATGCTGGCAGGCACCGGCAGTGACGTAGGCAAGAGCGTGGTGGCCACAGCCCTCTGCCGCATTTTCCGTCAGGACGGCTACCACCCCGCGCCCTTCAAGGCGCAGAACATGGCCCTCAACTCCTACGTCACCCCCGATGGATTGGAGATAGGCCGCGCTCAGGCCGTGCAGGCCGAGGCGGCTGGCGTAGACTGCCATACCGACATGAATCCGCTGCTGCTCAAGCCGCAGTCAGACCACACCTCGCAGGTAGTGCTCCACGGACGCCCCATCGGCAGCCGCAGCGCCTACGACTTTTGGAACTCCCCCACCCCCCACCAGCCGCTACACACGGCGCGTCAGCGTCGGGAAACAATCTACTTCCGCCGCGAGGTCTGCGATGCCTTCGACCGTCTCAACGCCCGCTACAATCCCATCGTCATGGAGGGCGCAGGCAGCATCTCCGAACTCAATCTCCGCGACCACGACCTGGTAAACCTGCCCATGGCGCGCCATGCCGGCGCCGACGTCATCCTCGTGGGCGACATCGACCGCGGCGGCATCTTCGCCTCTGTCTACGGCAGCATTGCCCTGCAGACCGAGCAGGACCGCCAACTGATCAAGGGCATCATCATCAATAAGTTCCGCGGCGACCTGCGCCTGTTCGACGACGGCCGCCGCATGCTTGAAGAACTCTGCGGTGTGCCCGTGCTTGGCGTCATACCTTATTATAATGACATCCATATTGAAGAAGAAGACTCCGTAGCCCTGGCCCGGAAGCACCGCCGACTGCAAGAGGGCAAGGTGAATGTGGCCGTAGTGCTCTTGCGCCATATCAGCAATTTCACCGACTTCGACGTCCTGGAGCGTGACCCTCGCGTCAACCTCTTTTATACCACCAGTCCCACCGACATCACCCAGGCCGACATCGTCATACTACCCGGCACCAAGACCACCCTCGACGACCTGCTGGAGCTGCGACGCAACGGCTGTGCCGAGGCTATCCTCAGCGCCCACCGCCAGGGGCGCATAATCGTAGGCATCTGCGGCGGCTACCAGATGCTGGGACTCACCGTCAGCGACCCCCAAGGCATCGAAGGCACTATCACCCATCTCCCCGGTCTCGGTCTGCTGCCTATCCACACCACAATGACTGCCGAGAAGACCACCCGCCAGGTGACGTTCACCTTCGACGGCTACGAGTGCTGCGGCTATGAAATCCATCAAGGCGTGAGCGACACCGCCGAGGCCGTGCTACAGACCCCCCACTGCATAGGCACCTATATCCACGGCTTCCTCGACAATGCCCCCGTCATTGACCACCTGCTCAAACAAAGTGTGCTCTGCGGTTCTGCCGCAGAGCGAAAAAGCGGTTCTGCCGCAGAGCAAAAAAGCGGTTCTGCCGCAGAGCCTCCCGCCCTCAGCTACCAAGCATACAAAGACCAGCAGTACGACCTGCTCGCCGACCACGTGCGTGGCCACCTAGACATGGAGCGGCTGTATAATATTTTAAGAGGTGATGGGTGATAGGTGATGGGTGATAGGTGATGGGTGATAGGTGATTATTATCTTCAAAATGGGTAAAATGTTAGCATTACTCATAGGCTGGATATCCGACCTGCTGGTAGGTGACCCCGAGCGGTGGCCCCACCCCGTAGTGTGGTTCGGCCGAATAATAGCCTTCTGTGAGCGCCGTCTGAACCGCGGCAACCACCGGCGCCTGAAGGGTGCTCTCACAGCCACCGTGCTGATAGCCGCCACCTTCCTGGTGGCAACACTCCTGCGCACCCTCTGCACACTCTGCTCACCAGCAATTCTCTCATCTCTCCAATCTTCAATCTTCAATCTCCAATCTTCAATCTTCACCATTCTTTTCGACGCCATCGTCATCTTCTACTGCTTGGCAGGCACCACGCTTATCCGCGAGGTGCGTCAGGTGTTCATCGCTGTCGACCGCTCATTAGACGAGGGACGTACGCAGGTAGCCCGCATCGTAGGCCGCGACACCCGTGAGCTCTCCGCCCAGGAGGTACGCACGGCCGCCCTGGAGACCCTCGCCGAAAACCTCAGCGACGGCGTTATCGCCCCGCTCTTCTGGCTCCTGCTGCTCGGCACCCCCGGCATGCTAGCCTACAAGATGGTGAACACCCTCGACTCGATGATCGGCTACCGCACGGAGCGCTACCGCGAGTTTGGCTGCTGGGCCGCCCGTATCGACGACGTGGCCAACTACATTCCCGCCCGTCTCACCGCCCTGCTGATGGTTGTGGCAGCTGCCATAAGTGGCAGAAGGTTAAAAGTTAGAGGGCAATCGTCAAAGGACAGCGACAATGTTCAATGTTCAATTTTTCAATTTTTCAATTTTATACGGCGCTACGGCCGTTGTCATGCCTCGCCCAACAGCGGCTACCCCGAAGCGGCCCTGGCCGCTATACTCGACTGCCGTTTTGGCGGCCCCCACTATTACTTTGGCGAGCTGTTCGAAAAGCCCTTTATTGGCGATCACGACCGCGAGCTCACCACTGCCGACATGAAAACAGCCGTGCGGGTGAACCGCACGGCCGAGATATTGATGGTAACGCTGGTGACGCTCTTCTATGCTTTAATGTTTTAACGTTTCAACTCTTCAATTTTTCAATTCTTCTAAGATGATGCGCCTGCCGCTGCAAGTGGCTCTGGCCTTGCCCATGCTGTTGACCATGCGCAGGGCGGCCTCGACGCCATTGTTGCGCTCAGCCATAAACCTCATTTTCAGCCCTAAGGCTGCCGTATCGCGAAACTCCACGGTCATGTTGAAGTTCTGCCCGATAGCGAGCATGATGTCTCTAAGGGCCACGTTGTCGAAATACAGGTATCCGTCGCGCCACATCTCGTAGGGCGTGAGATCTGCCTCGCTGATGATGCAGTGCTGCTCGGCGGCATCGGCGGGCTGGTCAGCGCGCGCCCTGAAGGTGCACTTCTGTCCGGGCCGTATCACCACCTCGCTGCCGCCGTTAGGCGTGATGCCCACTTTGCCGTTCACGAGTACTACGCCCACGCCCGCCTCTGGGTCACGGGTGTTAACGTTAAACTCCGTGCCATAGTCGCGCACGTCACCCCACGGCGTATGCACCACAAACGGTTGTCCCTTATGCGGCGCCACTTTGAAGTAGGCCTCGCCATCGAGTATCACCTCGCGGCGGCGGCTGCTGAACACCGTGGGGAATATTACACGACTGCCCGGGTGCAGATAGCAGAGCGTGCCGTCGGGCAGGGTGATGTCTGCCGACTTGCCGTAGGGCACGTGCAGCGTCACCTTCTCTATATGCGCCGTGTCGCCGATGACGCGCCGGAAATCGTTGAGCGACAGCTGCGTGTGCTGCCTGGTGGCAGGGCTGAGCGTCACCTGCTGCCCCTTCTCGTCGGTGAGGCTGATGCCCTGCTGCTGCGTGTCGGCGGTGAAGATAGTGGGCGTAGCGGCGGCCGCCGGTGCCTTACCCTCGCCCGCAGGCAGGCCGACATAATATATAATACCGGCAAAGACGGCCGCGGCGGCAACCGCGGCGGCGATGTAGCGGGTGATGGGTGACGGGTGACGGGTGACGGGTGACGGGTGATGGGTGACGGGTGACGGGTGATGGGTGGTGGGTGATGGGTGGTTGTAGTGAAACTGCTGCAGCCGCTGCTCAACGTCGCAGCCGTCGTGAGCTCGCTGCATGGCCACCCTGAGGTCGGTCATCTGCTGCAGGTCTGCCCTGAGCTGTTCGTCGCTCACCATGGCCTGGAGCTGCTCTTCCGTGATGTCAGCTCCCGGCTCCGTCATGTGAAGAGCCTGCTGCTGTCTTTGCTCTGTGTCGTTTTCTGTATTCATGCCTATATTACGGACTAATGTGACCTAAGGGTTATGTTTTCATCGATTTTTTAATATCTCTTAGTATTTTCAGTGCCCTGACCATGTGTTTCTTCACCGTAGCAATGCTGATGCCCATGTCCTGCGCCACCTCTTTGTATTTCTTGCCGTGCAGGTAGCAGGCTTCCAGGATTTCGCGCGTTGGCGACTTAAGGGCGTTGATGGCTTGCAGGGCAGTCTTGAGGCGCTCTTCCTGCTCCAGGTATTGCTGCTCGTCGATATAGTGCTGGCTCAGGATGGCCGCCGCCTTGATGTAGCGCTGGTGGCACTGCTGCCGGCGCAGGTAGTCGATGCAGCGGTGGCGCACGTTGGTGTACAGATATTGCCTGATGGTGGTTTCGTCGATATGGCAGAAGTGCAGCCACACATCTTCATAGACGGCAGCAACAATGTCGTGACAGTCGTCTTCGCTCCTGACATACCGCAGTGCAAAGGCGAACAGCTCTTGATAATAGCGTCTGAAAATGCTGTCAAAACGCTCTGTCTCTCCCATTTCGCGGGCAAAGATAGTAAGAAAAACTGAAAAAGCGTAACCTATTTGCCGCTAATTTCGTATTAATTATAAAAAAAGCGACAAGAAAATGAAGAGATTGTTGTTGAGTCTGCTGGCAGCATTGGCATGGATGGCCGTGGCGGCCCAGTCTTCGGATGCCCGGCTGTCGATGACGTTTAATGATGAGCCGCTGTCTCAGGTGCTCTTACGCCTTGAGCAGGCTTCCGACTATAAGTTCCTGTTTACCTACGACGATGTGGAGCGCTACCGGGTGAGTGGCAGCCAGCAGAATGTGGGCATCTTCCAGATGCTCGACTACGTGCTGCGCGACAAGCCGCTGAAATATAGCGTCGACGGCCGGTTTGTGAGCATTACCGCAGCCGGCGCCGCATCGCAGGCCAAAGCCGCTGGCGATGCCGAGTGCGTGGGCACGGTGGTCGATGCCGAGAATGAACCCGTCGTGGGCGCCCAGGTGCGCGTGGCGGGCACCCAGGTGTTTGCCGTTACCGATGTGAACGGCACCTTCCGCTTCAGCTCCCAGCATGCCGGCCGCCAGCTGACGGTGACCTACGTGGGCATGAAGGCCGCTACGGCCACCCTGGCCAACGGCATGAAGGTGACCTTGCAGCAAGACAACACCGTGCTGAAGGACGTCATCGTCACCGGCATCTTCCAGAAGAACAAGGAGGCATATACCGGCTCGGTGACGGTCATCAAGCAGGAAGACCTGAAACTCTTCGGCAACAAGAACCTGATTTCGTCTATCAGCCAGGTAGACCCGTCGTTCAACATGCTTACCAACAATGAGTGGGGTTCCAATCCCAACCGTCTGCCCGAAATACAGATTCGCGGCAACGCCAACCTGCCATCGCTGACCGATATTCAGGACAACAGCAACACCGACCTGAACACCCCGCTCATCGTGCTCGACGGCTTTGAAATCAGCCTGGAGCGCATGATGGATCTCAACGAGGAGGACGTAGAGTCGATCACGCTGTTGAAGGACGGCTCGGCCACGGCCATCTACGGTTCCAGAGGTGCCAACGGCGTTGTGGTCATCACCCGCAAGGCCCCCCAGGCAGGCCGTCTGAAGCTCACCTATACCGGCAGTCTGAACATTGAGGCACCCGACCTGACGGACTATCACCTGCTCGGCGCTGCCGACAAGTTGGAGCTGGAGCGCATGGCTGGCTACTACACCATGAGCGACCCCCAGCGCGACTTCAACCTGAAGAACAAGTACGCCCGGCTTCTGCAAGACGTGGAGCGCGGCGTGGAAACCGACTGGATGGCGCAGCCCCTGCGCACCGGCGTGGGCCACCGCCACAACGTGCGCCTGGAGGGCGGCGACACCAGCTTCCGCTACGCCCTGTCGCTGCAGTATAACGGTGTGGCGGGCGTGATGAAAGGCTCGGCGCGCAACAGTTTCAATGGCGGCATCAACCTGTCGTACCGCACGCGCAAGCTCATCTTCACCAACGACCTGACCATCGGCAATACCAAGGCAGAGAACTCTCCCTACGGCGAGTTCTCGGACTACACGCGTCTGAACCCCTATTGGAAACCCTACGACGAGCAGGGACAGATTATCAAACTCTTTGACAACGACGTCAACTTCTGGGGCACCTACAGCAACCTGCCCGCCAATCCGCTCTATAACGCCACGCTGAACCAGAAAGACAGCCAGAGCTATACCGACATCACCAACAATTTCTCCATAGAGTGGCGCCCCCTCGAAGGCCTCATCGCCCGCGGGCGGCTGGGACTGACCTGGCGCGACAGCGAGAGCGACTACTACCGCCCCGCCAGCCACACCATGTTCCAGGGCGACGCCTATCAGACGGCTGAGGGCGTGCTGCGAAGAGGCATCTACCGCTATGGCACGGGCAAGACGATGAACTATGAGGCGGCCTTCACCCTGAGCTATTCGAAGCTCATAGCCGAGAAGCACCTCATCTATGCCGGCGTCAACACCAACATCATCTCCAACACGTCGCGCAACTACAGCTTCACCGCCGAAGGCTTTGCCGACGACGAGCTGGACTTCCTGCCTACGGCCCTGCAGTATCAGAAGGGCGGCAAACCCTCGGGCAGCGAGAGCAAGACGCGCAGCGTGGGCTTCGTGGGCAGTGCCAACTACAGCTACGACAACCGATACTATACCGACCTGGCCTACCGTCTCGACGGCTCGTCGCAGTTTGGCTCCGACAAGCGCTTTGCACCCTTCTACTCCGTAGGCATAGGCTGGAACGTTCACAACGAGAAGTGGATGGGTGCCGTCAAGTTCATTGACCGCCTGAAGCTGCGTGGCTCCTTCGGACAGACAGGCTCGCAGAAGTTTAACTCCTATCAGGCCATTGCCACCTATAATTATTATATGAACAGCCGCTACTACCAGTGGACGGGAGCCTACCAGCAGGCGCTGGAAAACAGCAACCTGGAGTGGCAGAAGACCAACAAGTGGAACGCGGGCATAGAGCTCAACACATGGGACAACCGCATCAACATCGTGGCCGACATCTACCTGGAGAAGACGTCGAACCTGCTCTCCGCCCTCGACCTGCCGCTGTCAAACGGCTTTACCAGCTACGTTGAGAACATCGGAAAGGTAGAGAACCGCGGCTTCGAGCTGAAGGCCACCGTCTTCATCGTGCGCAACACTGCCAAGCGCCTGGCATGGTCGCTCACGGGGTCGATGGTCCACAATGCCGACGAGGTGGTGCAGCTCTCGCAGGCCATGAACAATGAGTATGCCAAGCTGCTGCTCACCAAGGGCATCACGCCCAACAAGGTAATCCGCGAGGGCGAGTCGCAATACACCATCTGGGCCGTGCCGTCGCTGGGCATCGACCCCAGCAACGGGCGCGAGCTGTTTGTCAAGCAGAACGGCGAGGTGACCTACACCTGGGATGCTGCCGACCGCGTGGCCTGCGGCGTCAGCGAGCCCAAATACCGCGGCAACCTGAGCAGCATGGTCCGCTGGCGCGACTTCACTGTCAACGTGTCCTTCGGCTATCGCTTTGGCGGACAGCTCTACAACCAGACGCTGGCCACCCGCATAGAGAATGCCGACAAGCAGTACAACGTTGATGAGCGCGTATTCACCGACCGCTGGAAGCAGGTGGGCGACCGCACCATGTTCAAGGGCCTGACCAACGAGAGCGCCACTTACGCTACCACCCGCTTTGTGCAGGATGAGCGCACGCTGACATGCCAGAACGTCCACCTCAGCTATGAGCTGCATGGCCGTCCGTGGCTGCAGCGCCATCTCGGCATGCAGTCGTTCACTGTAGGTGCCGACCTGAGCGACCTGTTCTACGTCTCCACCGTCAAGCAGGAGCGCGGACTGTCGTATCCCTACTCCCGCCGCTTCTCCTTTACGCTGTCGGCTAGCTTCTAACAGATTTGAGATTTGAGATTTGAGGTTTGAGATTTGAGATTTAAGATTTATGATTACATATACTACTATACGGAAGTCGCTTCGCGGCATAGCCGCAGCGCTATTCACTAGCGTAGCAATTACTGGCGTAGCGCTCACTTCTTGTAGCGACTGGCTCGACGTGTCGCCGGAGACGGAGAAGAAAAAGAGCGAGATGTTTGCCAATGCCACGGGGTTCCGCACCGTGCTCACCGGCGCCTATATCCGCATGAAGAGTACCGACCTCTATGGACGCGAGCTCGTGTGCGGCGTCACCGAAGACATGGCGCTGCACTGGAACACCGCCGCCAACTCGCAGGGCTACTACCTCAATCGCTTCGACTATCGGGCGCAGACGGTAGAGACGACTATGGCTGCCATCTATAACAACCTCTACAAGGTCGTGGCCGACGTCAACGGACTCCTGGGGAGCATCGATAACGGCGTGCTCTCAACCACCGACTACAACCTGATCAAGGGCGAAGCTCTGGCGCTGCGCGCCTTCTGCCATTTCGACGTGCTGAGGCTCTTCGGCCCCATGCCCGCCGAGGTTAACGCCGCCACGGCTGCTGACGGTGCCGCCGAGGCTGCCACAGCCGCGTCTGCAGCCAGCGAAAAACTGCTGCCCTACGTCACTCAGGTGGTTAACCGCCCCAACGAGTTCCTGACCTACAGCGATTTCGTAGACCATCTGCTCAGCGACCTCGCCGAGGCCGAAACGCTCATGAAAGCGTCAGACCCCATCGTCAGCACATCAATCAGCGACCTCAACACCGCCTCCAAGCTGACCGACAATTTCTGGGGCTACCGGCAGACACGCATGAACTATTACGCCGTCTGTGCCCTGAAGGCCCGTGTGCTGCTGTGGATTGGTGACAAGGAGCAGGCCCTGAGCTACGCCCGCCTCGTGGTCGACGCCCGCGACGCCGACGGCAATCCGATGTTCCGTCTGGGCACCCTCAACGACTGCACCAGCGGCGACAAGACCCTCTCGCCGGAACATATCTTCCAGCTCAAGGTAGACGACCTCTCGGCCACCCTCGGAGCCGCCACCGCCTTCCAGAAGACGCGCGCCAACCTGGAGAGCCAGCTCTACAGCGCCGGCACCACCGACATCCGCTTTGTCAACATGTGGGACAACGTGTTTGACAGCTACTACTATGAGTACCACAACTACTTCGTGAAATACCAACAGACGGCCTCCATGCCTGCGCTGTCGCAGAATGTCATTCCGCTGATACGCCTCTACGAGATGTATCTCATCATGCTGGAGTGCAGCCCACTGAGCGAGGCCGACGGCCTGTACCAGACGATGTGCGCCGCCCGCAATACCACCGCCGAGAAGATTACCACCGCCGACAAACTGAAGACGCTGCTGGCCAAGGAGTATAACCGCGAGTTCTACGGCGAGGGGCAGGCATTCTATGCCTACAAGCGGCTGGCAGCCCTGCGTATCTACTTCTCTACCACCAAGGGCGGCCCTGAGGTGTATGTCGTGCCACTGCCCATGCAGGAGGCGGTGTATAAGAACTAAACCAGAAAGGATAATGATCATGAATATAATCAAGAATTCACTGACGGGCTTAGCGCGTGGCACTTATCTGTTAGCACGCGGCACTTATCGCTTAGCACTTATCGCGTCGCTCAGCATGGTGGCCGTCGGCTGTGCTGAAGACGAGGGGATGGTATTCAGCGACATAGCCCGCATACAGATGGGCAGTGCCGACGACTATACCTTCTCGTTTGTGTGGAGCAGTGCCGACGTGCAGCGCCAGACCATCTATCTCCCCATCTCCGTCATCGGCGGCCCTACTGACGGCGACCGTCATGTGGAGGTGGAGCAGGTAGAGGAGTACGACGTTGTCTACACCAAAGACCGGCTTAACTACGTCGTTGACTCCACGCTCACGCCGCGCACCGACCAGGCCGTGGCAGGCACCCACTACGTGGCCTTCAACAGCAGCGAGTATGCCTCGCTGCTCACCGTGCCCGCCGGCCGCGTGCAGTCATCGATAGGTATCATCCTGTTGCGCCATCCCTCGTTGGCTACTCAGAAGGTGAGGCTGCGCGTGCGCTTGAAGAGCAATGCCGACTTCGGCCCCGGCGAACACAAGTATCAGGAGCGCACCATCGTTATCTCCGACATGCTGGAGCGCCCGTCGGCATGGACCACGGAGTCATGGAACACGCTCTACCGCTCCTTTGGCGACTACAGTCGCACCAAACATCTGTTCATGATGCAGGTGGTGGGCGACAAGGTTGACGACGCATGGTTTGCACGCGCTCAGGACGCCTCCTTCCGCAACTACTGGAAGATGAAGTTCGTTGAGGCGCTCGCACTCTATAATGCCGACCCTGCCAACATTGCCGCCGGGCTGGCGCCCATGCGGGTAGACGAGACCGACCCTAACAGCGCGCTCATTAGTTTCCCCAGCGAACTGAATTAAACGATTGAGAGTTATGATGCACAATATATATATAATATGTAGGCAGTCGGTAGCAGCCGTGTTTTCTGCAGCCCTGCCACTGACACTGGCGGCGTGTTATAGCGACGATGGAAACTATGACTACCGCCCGCCGCTCGACATCACCGTCAGCGGCATCGACGACGTGTATGAACTCACGCCCAACGGCGAGCATCTGCAGATTACCCCTCAGGTGACCCCCGCCGGCCGTGACTACACCTACTTCTGGACCATCACCCCCGCTACGGCCACCACGGCTGCGGCGGTAGACACCATCGGTCGTGAGCTGCGGCTCGACTATGCCGTCAACTTGCGCGTGGGTGCCTACAAGTTGCGCTTCTGTGCCACCGACCGCGCCACGGGCATCTTTGCTTATAAGGAATATCTCGTCAACGTTACTACCGACATGGCCACGGGCTGGTGGGTGCTCAAAGCCGTCGGCGACAGCACTGATATCGACTTCTTTGCTGCCGACAAGCAGAAGGCAGACATCATACACACCGCCAACGGGCGCCGCATGGCAGGCTCGCCGCTGGGACTGATGTACACGCCGTCGTTCTGGACCTTCAGCGAGGCACTGCTCGAGGATGAGCTGACCAGCGCCGTCTTTGTGGCCAGCAGTGGCGACGTGGTGGCACTCGACTACTTCACCGGCCAGATTCTGAGCCGTTACGAAGACCTGTTCATAGAGCTGCCGCCGCAGCGCCGTGTGCAGACCATGTTTGCAGGACCTTCCGACGTGCATGTCTGCATCGACGGCGTGGTCTACACCATGTTCAACTCGGCCTATAACAAGTATAAGCAGTTTGTGCTCAAGACGCTGGGTGACTATACGCTCTCGCCCTATAAGGTGAGCACACACATCACCCTGCCGCTGCTGTTCAACGACGACAACAGCTCGTTCTGCACACTGAGCCGCAACTCGCCGGTCATTGACTATTTCAACGACCGCACAGGGGCATACTCGCCTACGAACATGGACATGAACCTACTCTTCATGGGCGGCAAGACCGGCGCCAACGAGGGCGACGTGGCCCTGGCCTTGATGCAGCAGAAAGACGGTCAGCAGTACTGGCTCTACAACCTCAGGGGCAATCCCTCGTCGGTGGCCATCAACCCTATCAACAGCCGCACGGCCCTGAAAGCCGACCTGCAGGTGCTGCAGGCGGAGCATCGCGCCCTGAACCAGAACAACAATATCATTTATTTCGTGAAAGACGGCCGACTGTGGTCGTGCAATCTCGACAGCCAGTCGGAACGCATGGAAGAGGTCACCATCGACAGCGGATGGGAGGTGAGCTACATGGAGTTCGTCAAATACGATCCCTACGGACTCAACGACCTGTGGTTTGACTATCTGCTCATAGCTACCCATCGCGACGGCCGTTACCGCCTACAGCTCCACCCGCTGAATGCCGGTCGTGTGCAGCCTGCCGAGAAAACGTTCGAAGGCACCGGCCGTGTACACCGTGCCTGCTATATGAACCAGGTGCATACCACCTACGGCAGCTACGTCTATACGTCAACGTTATTCTAACGCAAATCTTCAATCTTCAATAATAAGATGAAAAAAACATTTCTGACAATCAGCCTGACGATGGCGTCGCTGATGAGCTATTCTGCCAGTGAGCCTGAAACGCTGGCCATGACCGGCGATACGTCCGACACGCTGGCCATGCTCGGCGGCACCACTGCCGATGCGCCGTTGCTGAGGCTGTGGGAGCAGCAGGCAGCCCCCGTCCGCCTGCATGCCTGGGCCTATCAGACGGTACGCGGCGGACAGACGGTGGCAATAGCCCCCTTCAAGGCCGAGCGCCGACAGTTGCAGCAACTGGCCCTGCAACTGCAGCCCCGTCTTCAGGGCGACACGCCCTTTGCGCGCCTGATGCGGCTGAAGATAGATGCCGAGTTGCTGGCCTCAGCCCTCTGCTACGTACAAAACCACTACGGTTCTGCCGACAGCATCAAGCTGACGCAGGAGGAGGAGTGCCGTGCCGACGAGGTGTTCCAGAACGGCGACCTGTTGCGACTGCCCTTTGCTGCCGACATGCTCGTGGCATACGTCAACCATAAGGCGGCTAAGACTCCCATCACCCATCAGCCATCAGCCATCACCCCCTATTCACCCGATACTATCGACTACGCAGCCAGGGCCGCACTGCTCACGACGGCGCCGCTGCAGGCGGTCTATCTCTGCGAGATGGCCCGGCGGCAGCACTACTATGAGAAATATCTGCTGGTGCGTCAGGCCATGGCCGACTCACTGCTGACGCCGGCGGTCGTAGCTGAACTGCAGGCGGTGGAGCAAGAGCTGGCATGGTCGAAACCCGGCCAGCAAGCTATCGACTTCAAGGGTGAGACGCTCGACGGCGGCGAACTGAGCCTGAGTCAGCTCAAAGGCAAGGTGGTGGTCATCGACGCCTGGGCCACATGGTGTGCACCCTGTCTGCGACTGATGCCGGCGGTGAAGGAGTTGGAGCGCGAGCTGAACAGCCCCGACCTCGTGTTTCTCAGCGTGTGCATAGGCGTGTCGGTAGAGAAAGACTTGTGGCACAAGCTTTGCGCTAAGCATGACCTTCATGACAATGTCATCTTTGCCGATGGCTGGACACGGGGCTTTGCGCGCGACTACCACATCACGGGCGTACCACGCTTTATGATTATAGACAGGCTGGGGCGCGTAGCGTCATACGCAGCGCCCTCGCCTAAATATGCAGCCCTGAAGACGCTGATAGAAAATACTCTGAAAATATATTAATCCTAATTTTTTAACCATTTAGCTTATGAGAACAAGACATTTACTCCTTTCGCTGGCGCTGACGCTGGTGGGTAGCGCTTCGGCATGGGCCGACGTGGAAATCAATGAGACGAACTTCCCCGACGAGAATTTCCGTCTGTATCTGCTTGACCAGGAGTGGGGCGCCGATTTCACCATTACCGACGCAGAGATAGCCGAAATCACGTCGCTGGCCGTCAACTCCAAGAAGATTGAGAGCCTCAAGGGTATTGAGTATTTCACGGCCCTGAAATCGCTGGTATGCAACAGCAACTACAACCTGACGGAGATTGACGTAACAGGCCTCACGGCTCTGGAAACCCTCAACTGCAGCGGCTGTAAGCTCGCTTCGCTCGACGTGAGCCGCCTGCAAGCACTCAAAGATCTGAACTGTAGCAGCAACAGCGCCATAGCCGAACTGAACGTTACTCAGAACACAGCGCTGACACGACTGAACTGCAGCTCCACGTCGCTGACGTCGCTCGACGTGACCAAGAACACCGAGCTCGACACGCTCATCTGCAACTCGCTGTCGAAACTGACCGAGGCCTTCGACCTGTCGAACAACAAGAAACTGCTGTATCTGTCGTATAACTACGGCTATGCGCCCGTTGACCCGTCGAAGAATACAGAACTGCAGTATCTGAGCCTGACGCGCAACACGACCTACACACAGCTCGACCTGAGTGGCCTGACGAAGCTTGAGACACTCAACGTGAGCAGCTGTTCGGCACTGACTGACCTGAACATCGACGGCTGCCAGGGCCTGAAGTCGCTCAACATTGCCAGTACTAAGATTGCCACGCCCGACTTCTCGAAGCTGTCGGCACTGGAGTCGCTCACCTGCGGCAGCGCCGCCCTGCAGCAGCTCGACGTCACCAAGAACAGCGCCCTGAAGACGCTCAGCGTGACCAACACCGGACTGACGGAGCTGGACCTCTCGGGCAACCTCCTGCTGGAGACGCTGACCTGCAGCAGCAACAAGCTCACGGGGCTCGACCTGAGCAAGAACACGGCGCTGAAGAGCGTCACCTGCAAGGGCAACGGACTCAAGGGCAGGTCGATGACGCAGCTCATAGAGAACCTGCCTACGGTGGAGAACGGTATACTCGTGGCCACACACTTCGCATCGGAGACTAACGTGGTGAACACCACACAGGTGGCTGCCGCCAAAGCTAAGGGCTGGACAGTGAAGCAAACCGATATGTGGGGCGACATGGTCGACGAGAAGGGCGTAGCCACCAAGGATGATATAGAAATCAACGAGACGAACTTCCCCGACGAGCAGCTGCGCGCCTTCCTGCTGGCACAGGAGTATGGCGAGGACTTCAAGATCAGCGACGACGAGATCTACGACATCACCGTGCTGAACATGGCCTATAAGGGAATAGCCGACCTGACGGGCATCGGCAATTTCACCGAGTTGAAGGAGCTCAACGTCAGCAGCAACAGCAAGTTGACCGCCATCGACCTGAGCAAGAACACCAAGCTCAACATCCTCAACATCAATTATAACAACCAGATTCAGACCCTCGACCTGACGGCCAACAACAAGCTGACGTCGCTCAGTGCCAACTCATGCACGGCCCTGCTGCAGCTTGACTTGCAGAAGCAGATGTCGCTGGAGACGCTCAACTTCACCGGTTCTAAGGCCGAGACGCTGAACCTGGCTACATGCTACTCGCTGAAGTCGCTCAACCTGAGCAACAACCGGGTCATCACCACCATCGACCTGGCCAACAACGCCAGCCTGGAGACGCTCAACCTGAGCAGCTGTACAGAGATGGCCACGCTCGACCTCACGGCCAACACCCAGCTGAAGTCGCTCAACATCTATAACACCAAGATTTCAGACCTCAACATGGCTATTCTGACCAAGCTCGAGTCGCTGACCTGCGGCGGCACGGTGTCGGCACTGACAGCGCTCGACCTGAGCCAGAACACCGCGCTGAAGTCGCTCTCTGTCACCTATAGCGGCCTGACGTCGCTCGACCTCTCGGCACTCACAGCCTTGGAGACGCTCACTGTGAGCAACAACAAGTGGGAGCAGCTCGACCTGAGCAAGAACACCGCGCTGAAGAGCATTACCTGCAAGACCTGCGGACTGAAGGACGAGGCCATGGACAACTTCATCAGCCAGCTGCCCACGGTGGAGGAGGGCAAGCTCGTGGCCCTGCACGAGAATGCTGAGACCAATGTGATGACCACCACTCAGGTGGAGGCTGCCAAGGCTAAGGGCTGGACAACCTACATGACCGACGTGTGGGGCGACATGACCGAATACAAAGGCTCAGAGCCTGTGGGCGTGGCCAGCGTGAAGGCCGCCACCGAGGCAGCCGGTGCCTACTACACCATCGACGGCCGTCAGCTGCCCGCAGAGCCTGTAAGCAAAGGCATTTACGTGGTTAAGGGGCGCAAGATGATCAGGAAGTAAAGGGACGATAGCCCACTAACAGGGGACAGACAATAAAGAAAAGGGAACAGTGCGCTGTTCCCTTTTCTTTATTGTCGTAAACATGCCAAAGTCTATGACCCAAGTTTTCGTAACGGACGAAGAGCGGTTTACGTCAGGTTAATCTTGATGATGCCGCCGTAGGGGGTGAGGTGGTCCCAAGCTGTTTCCAGAGTGTAAAGCCCGCCGTAGATGGCAGCGCAGCCTAACACGCCGCCGTGGGCGAAAATGGCTACGCGCCTATAAGGCTGGCGCCGCAGCTCGTCAAGAAATGCGCTCACCCGCGCCAGCTGCTCTGTAAAGCTCTCGCCGCCGGGGGTGGGCAGGTGGAGGTAGTCGCCATACCACTGCTGCAGGTAGGGGTCGCTGATGTCGTCGTAGCGCTGCATCTCCCACTGCCCCATGTTCATCTCTTTCAGGCGGCTGTCGAGCACGGGGCGCGCATAGCCGCAGAAGGCTGCCAGCAGGCGCGCACGCGTCAGCGGCGAACTGTACACGCGGTCGAAGGGCTCATACTGCTGCAGTTCACGTTTCGTCGTAGCAGCCTCCTGGGCGAAAGTGGCCGCCACGGGCACGTCGGTCTGGCCATAGCACGTGCCCGAGGGCACGTCAACGCTCGTATGTCTGACCAGAACCACCTCCACCTTTTTAACTCTTTAATTTTTTAATTCTTTAATTTTTAAATTTTCATTAGTCGTGCAGGTCGAGCACGAAGCGCGCACCCTTGGTGTAAGAGCTGTCCAGGTCGAGGTCGCCGTCCATCTTCAGTGCCATCTGCTTGCAAATGGGCAGTCCAAGACCGTCGCCCTGCGTCAGGTCGCGCACCGCGCGGAAGGGCTTGAACACCTCGTCGCGCTGGTCCTCGGCAATGCCCGTTCCGGTGTCGGAAACCAGGAACTGGAACTTGTGGGCGCCACGCTTCTTGAACTCCAGGCGGATGGTGCCATCCTCGGGCGTATACTCGGCGGCATTGGCCAACAAATGCTGCAGGATATGGGTGACGTACTCGCGGTTAAGCCGCACGCTCATCTTCGGAGCATCAATGGCAAGCTTGACACCCGACTTCACCAGGCTTTTCGCCTGCTCGGCCAGTTTCTCACAGAAGGGTTGCACCTGCGTGTCCTCAAGCTCCACGGCCTCGGTGCTGTTTTCCAGCTCCGACAGCGTCTGTATGTGGTCGCTGAAGTCTGCGAGAGCTTTCACCTCGGGCTGGCGGCTGTCGAGTTTCTCGAGCGTAGGCTGCAGCTGAGCGGAGATGTTGCTGATGAACTTCGCCTTCAGGGCGTTGTTCTCGTTAGAGAGTTTCAGGTTCTTGCTCAGCTTGCGATTCTGCAGGATATAGCGCATGAGCACCAGCCCGCCGAGCACCAGTGCAGCGGCCAGAGCGGCAGCCAGTATGCCTAGGCCGATGATGATGGCCTGTCGCGTGGTCAGCGAGCTGTCCTTCTCGGCTATCGATGCTTCGTTCTGGGCTATCTGCTGCTTCAGGGCGCCAGTCTCGTCGGCAAGCTTCTTGGCGCTGACGGAGTCTTTCCATGCCATGTAGCTGCCGTAGGACTGTGCCACCATGCTGGCACTGTTGGAGCGGCGGCCATTGGCAATGAGGGTCTTGTAGACCTCGTCTACCTTGCCATACTCCTTTGAGGCCGTCAGTTTGTCGGCCATTTCCTTGAACACGGCGTTGCCCTGGGCCGTCTGACCCATGGTGTAATAGTAGATAGCCTTGGTGTAGAGCAGGTCGTTTTTCACCTCCTCGTCGCTAGTGGCCTTGGCAAAGGCCTCCATGGCGTTCAACTGCTCACGGGCGGCACCGGGCTTCTTGAAACGCATATACAGCTGATAGCGCTCCTTAGTATTCTGATAACGCAGGGCGGCCTGCTTGCCTTTGTCGCTGACCTGGCCCACGATGGCCTGATCGACGATGCGTAGCAGGTCAAAGGCTTCCTGATAGTTATCGTCCTTAACATAGAGGTCGACGGCCTTGGCGGCACACTCGATGCCCTGCTTCATCTGTCCTTTGTTGAAGTAATCCTCATAGGCACGAATGTAGGTGTAACGCGCTGTCACAGGGTGATGGTTCTCCAATTCTGTTTCTGCGCGCTGCTGCAACTGGCTCTTCTGAGCCTCCTGAGCAGTGGCCAGCGAGCAGCTCATGGTAAGCGCCAGCAGGCATGCAAAAAGTTGTCGTTTCATAGTTTATGACTGTTTGTTGTTGTTCGGGTTAATGACGATAGAATATCGTTTCGTCATGCAAAAGTAGTAATAATTCTTTAAAGAAAAGAAAAAAACGGCGTTTTTTTTTGAAGGCGCAAAAAAAACACGTAACTTTGTAGCCAAGTCAGGGAACATGGGTCTCCTCGCTCGCCTTAATCGGGTTAGGGCACCCGCTTTTCCGGGAAAGAGTAACGAGCAAAACAACGAACTAAAAGAACTATAACGGAAGAAATGAAAAACTTACTTATGACACTTGCAGCCGCGCTTAGCCTGACGACGGCATCAGCAGACATTACCAAACAGGGCGGATGGCTGGAGACAGCCTATGCCGAATGGAGCCCCGTGGAGGGTGCCACCACTTATAACGTATATATAAAAGGTGGCAAGTACAGTGACTTTACACAGATTGACCGCGAGCTGGTACGCAACTACGGCAGCTACGGCCGCGCCGACGTCGTTGGACTGAAAGCTGGCAGTTACGCGCTGAAGATAGTGCCCGTAGGTACAGATGGCGAGATAGCGTCTAAAGCACTGACCACTAACGCCTTAGAGGTAAAGGGTTACGACCGTACGGGCTTTGCACACTTCAACTATCCGGCAGGCATCGGCGCCTACAACAACGACGGCACGCTGAAAGCGGGCGGCAAGGTGCTCTACATCACCAAGCAGACGGCCAAGACGGTGAAGGCCGACGTCGTTACCTCGTCGAAGGGCACCACCACAGCCTGCACAGGCATGCAAACTATTATCGACGCCTACCAGAAAGGCTACGACAAGACACCCATCACCTTCCGCATCATCGGTCTGGTGACCAAGGACGACCTCGACAAGGTGAGCAGCTCGGCAGAGGGCATACAGATCAAGGGTAAGAACCCCGACAGCGAGCTGAACATCACCATCGAGGGTATAGGCACCGACGCCACGGTGAAGGGCTTCGGATTCCTTGTGCGCAATGCCAAGAGCGTGGAGATGAGAAACTTCGGCGTCATAAGATGCATGGACGACGGCGTGTCGCTTGACACCGACAATAGCAATATCTGGGTGCACCACCTCGACGTGTTCTACGGCCCCAACGGCGGCGGCGACCATGCCAAGGGCGACGGCTCGGTAGACGTAAAGACCAACTCAAAGATGGTGACCGTAAGCTACTGCCGCTTCTGGGACACGGGCAAGACCAACATGTTTGGCATGAAAAGCGAGGCTGGCCCCAACTACATCAGCTATCACCACAACTGGTTCGACCACTCCGACTCGCGCCATCCGCGCATCCGCACCATGTCTGTCCACGTGTGGAACAACTACTTCGACAACGTGGCCAAATACGGCGTGGGCGCCACCAGCGGCGCCAGTGTCTTTGTAGAGAACAACTACTTCCTCAACACCAAGAAGCCTATCCTCTCGTCGCAGCAGGGCACCGACGCCCAGGGCAGCGGCACCTTCGAGGGCGACGAGTCTGGAGCCATGATCAAGATTTTCGGCAACTACTTCGACCGCACGGCCAAGAACTTCAAGCTCTACACCCAGAAGGCGCCGGCCTCCACGGGCTATGACGCCTATGAGACGGCCACCCGCGAGGAGCAGATACCGGCCACGGAGGTGACGCGCGTTGGCAGCAACACCTACAACAACTTCGACACCGACGCCAAGCTGATGTACGCCTACACCCCCGACAAGGCTGAGGACGTGCCGGCAGTAGTGACTGGAGAATACGGTGCTGGCCGCATGGGCCATGGCGACATCAGCTACACCTTCCCCGCAAACACGGGCAGCGACTCTGCCGATGCCGCCTACGACGAGAAATTTGGCACGATGCTCGACAACTACAAGTCGACGCTCATAGGCATCTTCGGCGAAAAGCCCCTCAACGACGGCAGCGGCGATACCAGCCAGACAGAGCCTACACCCATGCCCGGCCCCTCGACACCTGTAGAGGGCTCGGTATTATGTACGTTTGACAAGAGCGGCACTCCTTCGAGTGCCCTCTTTACTGTTAACGGCAACGGCTCCAACAGCAAGGGAACGGCCACCGTCGACGGGCAGACGCTCTCGGAGTGTCTGAAACTGGAGTCGTCAACATCGGTGAAGTTCAGCGTCAGCACCACAACGGTCATGACTCTCTACTTTGCCGACACCGAGACGGCCAACATCAAGCTCGACGGCAAGAAAGTGACCGCCGACGCCAGCACCTATACCACGACGCTAAGCGCCGGCGACCATGAGCTGACAAAGGGCGACACCCGCAACCTGTTTGCCATCAAGCTGACGCCATCGGCTACCGCCGTCAAGGCTGTGAAGGCTCATGCCTCGGCAGCCAATACCACCTACAACCTCAGGGGCCAGACCGTGGCCCAGCCCCACAAAGGTCTTTACATTGTCAACGGCAAGACGGCCATCGTCAAATAGTCATTTTAACCGGAGCACGCTATCAGCCAATCGCTGATAGACCAGTCCTAAGGAGCCAAAGCGGTTGAGACTGTTGAGCGCCGCCTTGCGCACCGACACATTCTTAGAGGCAAGAGCCGCATGAGCCTGGTCAAGAAACTCATTGATACCCCGCTCATTCGGCTCTTGGCCGTTCATAAACAGGCGACTCAGCACGTGGAAACCGCACAGCTGGTATAAATCTTTGTCGGAGGCTATCCATTGATAGGCCTTCATCGGGGCATAGGGCAGATACTGATAGAGGTTCATCGATGCCTGCTCAGCTATCTCTACCGTCTCTGTCTGCTCCATCCAAATGTCTACCACCTCGGGCAGTATCTCGCCGGCGGGCATCACCATCGTGGCCAGGATCTTACACTCGCGCACGTTTTCCTTCCACAGGGCAATGGCCAGATGATAGTCCTTGCCCAGCTCGGCGGCCTTCTGCTGCAGCCGCGGCAGCGTGGCACCCCAGTTCAGATGATAGTCCACACCCTTGTCGCGCATCGACTGCGCCACGGCGCCGTCCATCATCAGCCGGAACGACTGCTTCACCTCGCGTATCTTTGCTCTTACATCTTCGTCGCTCATCATCCCCACTCCCTTATTTTTTTGTTATACAAGATTATATGTGGGTCGAAGCTTTGTTTTTGGTAAACAGTGAAAAACAAGAATAACAGGAAAAAACAATGTAAGCCGACTGTATAAGGTTTTTATCGGTTTTCCTGGTTTTTATCTGTCTTTCAAAAAAACAACTATCTATCCACAATAAATCTAGCAGAATCCGATTTTAAATTTATTATTTTTCAAATGAGTGTCCCGTACTCGCTGCTGTAGCGCAGCATTTGGTGAGCATAGCTTTCGCTGTAGTTCAGCTGGATATCAATGATTTCGCCATTGCCATCAGTAACAGGCAGCATCTGCGGATTGATAAATCCCTTGTAGGGGGCGAGGTTCAGACGCTTGTAGCGCTCCAGCACCTCAGCGTGCAGTTCCGGGTCTACCTTGACGGCATACTCTTCCACCAGTCGTCGTGCCGCCTCGTAGTCGCCCTCGCTCTTGATGCGCTGAACCTCAGCCAGCAGGGCGGCGATGAGCGTGCGCAGCCGCCCGTAGTCGCTGATTTCCACATAGGTCTTTCCCTCGCGCTTGACTAGCCGCACCACGTCGCCCTGCGCCTCACACCAGCGGGCTATGAGCGCGCGGTTGCGCATGTGGGCCTCCTCTATCTGGTTGCCGGGGGTGATGCGTATGAGCTGCGTCATCAGGCCGTTCATCATATAGCTGTAGTATTGCGCCTTGTAAGCCTCGCCGTCGGGCAGCAGTCCCAGCTCCACCAGCTTTGCATCGGCCATATAGTAGAGCCCGAAGAGGTCGGCACGGGCCTCCTCTATCGTGTTGCCGTAAGCCTTCAGGGCGTCGGGGTCGACACCAGGCAGCAACTGTCCGCTGCCGTGGCCTAAGCACTCGTGCAAGTCGGTATGCAGGTCGTCGGTCACGTCGCCATATTTCTCTATCAGCGCCAGCGTGGCACCGTCAACGACAAACTCCTCCTTGAAGCCGCTGCCATGCGACGCTTTGTTGTAAGCCTCGGTGATATTGGAGATGGTGATGCTCTTTGAGCCATACTGCGCCCTGATCCAGTCGGCGTTAGGCAGGTTGATGCCGATGGCCGTCGAGGGGTACTCCTCGCCGCCGAGCATGGCAGCACAGATGACATTGGCCGACACGCCCTTGACCACCGGCTTGCGGAACCGGGGGGCTACGGGCGAATGGTCTTCAAACCACTGCGCATGGGCGGCGATGGTCTGCGTGCGGTGGGTGGCCTCCTCGTCGATGTATTCCACCAGCGCCTCCCACGAGCCTTTCAGCCCCAAGGGGTCGCCATAGACCTCAATGAAGCCGTTGATGAAGTCTACCCTACCCTCCAGGCACTGCAGCCAGCGTATGCTATAGTCGTCGAAGGTCGCGAGGTCGCCCGTCTCGTAATAGCTGATGAGCGTTTCTATCACCTCGCGCTGACGCTCGTTCTCGGCAACGCCGGCAGCCTTGCGCAGCCAGTAGACGATGTGGCGGATGGCATTGCCATAACGCCCGTCGGCTTTCCACACGTCCTCTACCAGTTGGCCGTCGAGCTTCACCAGCGTGGAGTTCAAGCCATACGACGGCGCACCGCCCGCACCTTTACGTGCACGGCTGTCGGCACCGCCCTCGGCTCTACGGGCCTGGCTGTCTGTCTCGCCCTCAGCTTTCTTGGCGGCATAGTAGGCTTCGGCCTCGGCCTGGGTCACTCCCTGGTAGAAGTTGCAGGCCGACGTGAGCAGCAGGTCTTCGCCGTCGGCTTTGTTCACACGCTTAGGCAGCACCGTAGGGTCGAAGATGACGGGACAGAGCTCGTTGCACAGCTCGTCGACCGTCTGGCCCTCGCCGAGCGGCAGCCGGCGGGCGTCCACCTCGTGGAGCACGCGCCGCAGATACTGCTCGCTGAAGGCGGGCACGAACTTCTCGCTGCCGTAGTGATGATAGATACCGTTACTAAACCACACCCGCTTAAGATACGCCTCCAGCGCCTTGAAGTCGTCAGTGTCATGATCCACGCAGAGGTCTGTATACACCGTCTCTAGCATCTTGCGGATACGGAGGTTATAAAAACCATACTGGTCGAACGTGATGTCACGTCCGAACAGTGCTGCTTTGGAAAGATAAAAAACGAGGCGTTTCTGGGGTAATGATAGTTGGCTGAATCCTTTTAATTCATAGCGGAGCATCTGCAAATCAGCAAAACGCTCTGCCGTATAAAAAAATGGTTCCATTTATTCTTTATCCGTAGTTTTCTTCTTCGATTTCCTCACCGCCTGCGAGGGATGCTGCTGCAAGTGCTGCAGGCGATATTCGCGCGGTGTCATGTTCATCAGCTTGTAAAACGAGGCATAAAACGACTGGCGATTGGCAAAGCCCACCATATCACTGACCTCCTCCATGCGCAAATCCTGATAGCGTTTGTCTACCAGAATCGACATGGCCTCTTCGATGCGGTATTTGTTGATAAATGAGGCGTAGTTCATATGAAACCTGACATTGACCACCGCCGATACGTAACGCGTGTTGGTACCCAAGTCCTCGGCCAGCTTCTTGGCCGAATAGTCCTTGTCCTTGTACTTTTTCTGCATGACGATGATGTTCAGGATCTTCTCTTTCATCTCATCCATCAGCTTGGGGCTCACTAAACTCCTATAGTTAGCCTCCTTTTCCTTCTTCACGGTAATGTTATATTTTGCCATACATCAAGAGGATGATTTATAATGGTATAGTTTTCTGTGCAAATATAAGGAAATTTTACAGACCATCCAAATAATTTTGCTTTTTTCTGAAAAAGTTTTTTGAAATTATTACAAAAACGCCCTCATTTCGTGACAATTACAACTTTTTGAGCCTGAAACTATTCTTTTTTCAACAAAGGCAACGAGATATGATACCTGACGGCGAGAAACCTGATGAGGCATGTAACAAGAAAGGATACAACCGCCGCCATTTCTACCGAAGCCCCTACGACATTCATCCCCCAGTAGGCCATGCCGCCCAAGATGCATGCCATGGCATAAATTTCTTTATGGAAGATGACCGGCTCGTTGTTCAACAGCACATCGCGGATGACACCTCCCGCCGAGCCAGTGATGCAGCCCATGATGATAGCCACCCAGAAGGGATGGTCGAAGGCCAGCGATTTCTGGATGCCGGCGATGGTGAAAAGTGCCAGTCCCAGGGTGTCGAACACCAGCCACGCATTCTTCAGCGGCTCCATCCACCGTCCGAAGCACACCACCGTCAGCAGCGCCACCGCCGTACATATCATATAGATGGGCGTGGTCATCCAGAAGGGCGTGGTGCCCAGCATGACGTCGCGCAACGTTCCGCCGCCGATGGCCACGGCGATGCCGCAGATATAGCCTCCAAACCAGTCGAACTCCTTGGCCGCGGCATGGCGGATGCCGGAGATGGCAAAGGCAAAGGTGCCCAGCAGCTCTATCAGGTTATATATAAGGTCTTGTTCCATGTGTTTTAAGGCTTGAGGTTTATGATTACTTCATTTTTCCTTTGTGAGAGATGCTGCCCTGATTCTATAGCTGCTATAGCTTCTATAGTCTCTATAGTTTCTATAGTCTCTATAGCTTCTATAGCTTCTATAGTGCCCTTGCGGCGGGCAAGGCGGCGGGCGAAGCCCTCCCCTTTAGAGGAGGGGCTGTGGGCAGTAATTTCTCCACGCGAAATCTCGTAGAACCTTTTAATCTTTTAATTTTTTAATTTTTCAATTTTTCAATTTTCCCTAAACCTTTCCCCCCAGCAGGAGAGCATGCGCTGGTAGAGCTTCTCTTCGGCGGGCGTATGCTGTGCGTGCCAGAGGCGCTCGCCAGTAAGGGCGTCGGGCAGGTATTGCTGCGGGGTGAAGTTGCCGGGATAGTCGTGCGGATATTTGTAGCCATCGTGATAGCCCAATTCTTTCATCAGCTGTGTGGGCGCGTTGCGTATAGGCAGCGGTACCGGCTGGTTGCCCGTGCGGCGTACCAGATCGAGGGCGGCGTCGATGCCTAAGTAGGCGGAGTTGCTCTTGGGCGATGTGGCCAGATAGACTGTACACTCGGCCAGCGGTATGCGACCCTCGGGCCAGCCTATCTTCTGTATCACGTCGAACGCCGTATTGGCCAGCAGCAGGGCGTTGGGATTAGCCAGCCCGATGTCTTCGGCCGCTGAGATGACCAGCCGCCGGGCAATGAACTTCGGGTCTTCGCCGCCCTCGATCATGCGCGCCAGCCAGTAGAGGGCGGCATCGGGGTCGCTGCCGCGGATGCTCTTGATGAAGGCCGAGATGATGTCGTAGTGCATCTCACCGTCCTTGTCGTAGGCCAGCGGGTTCTGCTGCAGACGGGCCACCACCAGCTCATCGGTGACGACGACGTCGCCGGCCTCGGCCTCAACCACCAGCTCCAGAATATTGAGCAACTTGCGGGCGTCGCCGCCGCTGAAGCGCAGCAGGGCGTCGGTCTCGCGGAGCTCAATATGGCGCTCCTTCAGCACGATGTCTGTGGTAACGGCACGGTGGAGCAGCTGCAGCAGGTCGTCCTTCTCCAGCGACTTCAGCACATAGAGCTGACAGCGGGAGAGCAACGGCCTTATGACCTCAAACGAGGGGTTCTCGGTGGTGGCGCCGATGAGCGTCACCACGCCGCGCTCCACGGCACCTAAGAGCGAGTCTTGCTGCGACTTGGAGAAGCGGTGAATCTCGTCTATAAATAAAATAGGTGAAGCCTCGTTGAAGAATCGGCCTTTCTGGGCCTTCTCTATCACGTCGCGCACGTCCTTGACGCCGCTGGTGACAGCCGACAGGGTGTAGAACGGCGTCTCCAGACGGTTGGCAATAATCTGCGCCAGCGTCGTCTTGCCAACTCCTGGCGGCCCCCACAGTATAAACGAAGAGATGCGCCCGGAGTCAATCATCCGACGCAGCACTGCCCCCTCGCCTACCAGGTGACGCTGCCCGATATAGTCGTCGAGCGTGCGGGGGCGTAGTCTTTCTGCTAATGGTTGTGACATAATCAGGGCGCAAAGTTACAAAGAATTTGTGACTTTTGTGTTCACAAGGCGTTAAAGGGAGTTAAAGGATGGAGGTTTCAATACATTAATTCATAATTTATATTATCTTTGCAGACGAAACCAAAAAATATTTAGCATGGCAAACGAATCTGGGAAAAACAATGCGCTGACTCTCAAAACCTTAAACAAGAGCAGCGTGTGGGATATTCAGGAGAACGATGTGTTCCGCCTGTGGGAGAATGCAGATAATGATTCCGAGGTGCACGAGAACATCCGCCACTACCGGGATATTGTCCGCAGCGCATTCATGATAGAAGAGCTGAAGGAAGACTCCACGGAAATACGTACCAAATATGAGAAGCAGGGCTATAAGGTGGCCCAAGTGAAGATTGACGAGACGTCGAAGGTGACATGGGCTATCAAAAAGCGTCCCATCGTAAGGGTGACCGACCTGACATACGAGAACATCCGCCACATTTCGGCCGCGAAGCTCGTGGAGGTGCTCGACCGCAACTTCGGCGGTGGCTGGGATTCGCTCTCACAGAGTATCAAGGACATCATTGAGAGCGGCTTCGACATCTCTACCACGACGCTGCCCAAGGACCGTCTGCATAAGAAGGGCGGCATGTATGAGAAAAAGATTGCCGACGGCTATGAGGTGCTCGAGGTGGCCAAGGGCACGTGGGTGGAAGCTATCTTTGCCAAGCTGAAGCCCGAGGCCGAGAAGCCACGTATCAAGTACAACTCTTATAAGGACGACGACGACGAGAATGACGACGAGGATGTAGAGATTGTTGACGACTACAACAAGCCCGACGAGGACGACGTTGAGATTGAAGAGCCCAACGACGATGAAATCAACGAGGAGAACTACTCAACGATGATGGATCTCACAGGCGACGACGACGACATTACTGCCGACAGTCTTGAGGACTATGCAGACGAATAAATGAGAGTTTGAAAGGTTGAGAAGTTGAGACCTCTCAAACTCTCAATCTCAGTATAGATACGCTGCACGGGCAGCCCCATGACGTTATAATAACTGCCTTTGAGACCGGTGCAGCCAATGTAGCCTATCCACTCCTGAATACCGTAAGCCCCTGCCTTGTCCAGGGGCTTATATTTTTGTATGTAGTAACTGATTTCGGCCTCCGTCAGCTGCTTAAACGTCACGTCGGTAGTGACGGCGAAGTGCACCGTCTGCTGCTGCGTCACCAGGCACACGCCCGTCATCACCTGATGCGTGCGGCCGCTGAGCTTGCGCAGCATGCGGGCGGCGTCGGCCTCGTCGCGGGGCTTACCCAGCACCTCGTCGCCGACGATAACCACCGTGTCGGCGGTAATCACCAGCTCATCATCGGCCATCGTGGGTTTGTATGCCGCAGCCTTTTTCCGGGCTATATACTCGGCCGTCTCCGTAGCCTTCAAGTCTTCGGGATAGCTTTCGTCGATGCCGTCGAGCACGCGCACCTCGAAGTCTACCCCCAATCCGGCCAGCAGTTCCCGACGGCGCGGCGAGTTGCTGGCTAATACCAACTTATAATTCATAATTCATAATTCAGAATTCACAATTGCGGGTTTACCACCCGAAGGCTTTCTCGCTGCTGAGCCAATGACCCTGGGCGCGCAGCACTTGCTCAATGACGTCGCGACCGCAGCCGTAGCCGCCACGGTAGGGGCTGACATAGAGGCAGGCTTCCTTCACGTCGGGGCAAGCATCCTGCGGACATGTGGGGCATCCTACCCTACGCAGAATCTCCAGGTCGGGCACGTCGTCGCCCATATACATCACTTCGGCGTCCGTCAGGCCGTAAGTCATGAGAAACTCGTCGTAGGTCTTAATCTTCACCGCACAACCCATGAATATATCCTCCACACCCAGCCTTTCATAGCGCAGCCGCACAGCCTCCGTGCGACCACCAGTGAGGATGACGATGCGCAGCCCCATCTTCACGGCCAGCTGTATGGCGTAGCCGTCCTTGATGTTCACCGTGCGCAGCGGCTCGCCGTCGGCAGCCAGGGTGATGGTCTCTGCTGAGAGCACGCCGTCGACGTCGAAGATGATGGCACGGATCTTCTGCAGGTCGTAGTTAATCATGGCGATACTTGGCTACATGCACGTTCTCCCACTTCAGGCGGTCCTCGTTCTGGGGCTTGCGCTCGTCGGCCTTGTGACCGATGGCCAGCACGCAGAGCACGCTGAGGTTCTCGGGAATGTCTAAGATGCCGCGGATGACGGTGTCGGCCGATGTACCGTCGCCCAGCCCGCGGCCGCGCATCTGCACCCAGCAGGAGCCCAGCCCCAGGTCTTCGGCCTGATACTGCATGGAGATAGCGGCTATGGAGCCGTCCTCCACCCAGCAGTCGTTCTGCAGGGGGTCGCCCAGCACGACGATGGCCAGCGGAGCGTCTTTCAGCAGCTGCGCACCCATGTCCTTGGCGTCGGCAAGCTTTTCAAGGTCGCTCTTGTCGTCAACGACGACGAACTGCCAGGCGCGCTGCCCCTTCGACGTGGGCGACATCAGCGCCGCACGGAGTATCAACTTCACGGCCTCGCCGTCAATCTCTTCATTGGTAAACTTACGGTGTGAACGGCGCACTTGCGCCAGGTCTTTGAATGATGTCATAGTTGTAACGGGTTTGTGGCTGCAAAATTACTATAAAATAATGAAACGACAAAGCAAAAGCACCATATTTATCCAAATCTTTATGTGACAACAGAAAACTGTTCAACCCTTCACAATGTACATACATAGCTGACAGACAAATAGTTACGGTGAAGGGTTTAGAAAACCGGGAATGGTCGTCAGACCGAACTGTTGTTTTAAAAGACAACAAGGACAACTTTGGACAACTCAGGACAACATAAGATAATAAGGGACAACAAGGACAACTTTTTCGGTCTTACGAGCGTTTGGGGATAAAGAGAGGTTGCTGCTGACCTTGGTCGGCAGTGTTGCTGACCTACGTCGGCAGTATTGCTGACCAAGGTCGGCAACACAAGGCATGAGCTACCTATGTCAAAAAAAGTATGCTGGAAGTTAAATGATTTAGTATGGATTGGTAGTCGTTTTTCAAAAACGAAGGTCCGTTACGAAAAATGAAGGTCCGTCCCATACTACCCCTGAATGCAGAAAAGTGAAAGCTCAAGCTGCTGATGAGCGGCAGCCCAAGGCGTCTCCACATAAACCCTTCACCATAACAACCTGCCAAACAGAGGTTTACGCCGTTTGTGAAGGGTTGACGACTATTTGAGTTTTATTATTTATTAATTCAAGTTCACAAGCTTTCACGCGTGATTTAGCAAAAATAATTTGTTTGTTTCGTTTCTTTTAGCTAATTTTGCAGCGTCAACGTGGAGCGCGGGCCCCCATCCGCCACAGATGCTTCAAGAGAATATCTACTATGATGAACGACATAACGATTATTGCAGGCCCCTGCGTCATTGAGTCTGCCGAGTTGCTCGACGAGGTGGCGCGGGAATTGGTGCGTATCAACGGCGCACTGGGCACCGACATTATATTCAAGGCCTCGTTCGACAAGGCCAACCGCACAAGCATCCACTCCTTCCGCGGTCCCGGCCTGGAGCGCGGCCTTCAGATGCTCAGCGACGTGAAGGCCAAATACGGTCTGCGGCTGCTCACCGACATCCACGAGAGTTGGCAGGCCGAGCCCGTGGGCCAGGTGTGCGACGTGCTGCAGATACCCGCCTTTCTCTGCCGGCAGACCGACCTGCTGGTGGCTGCCGCCAAGACGGGCCGCACGGTGAACATCAAGAAGGCGCAGTTTCTCAGTGGCCGCGACATGAAATACCCGGTAGAGAAGTGCCGCGAGGCCGGTGCCAGCGAGGTGTGGCTCACCGAGCGCGGCAACATGATGGGCTACAACAACCTGGTGGTAGACTTCCGCAACATCAGCGACATGCTGGAGCTGGTGCCCACGGTGATTATGGACTGTACCCACAGCGTGCAGCGCCCCGGCGGCAGCGACGGCAAGACTGGCGGCGACCGCCGCTTTGTGCCGGCCATGGCGCTGGCAGCGAAGGCTTTCGGTGCTACAGGTTACTTCTTTGAGGTGCACCCCGACCCCGACCATGGTCTGAGCGACGCTGCCAACATGCTGGAACTCAGCAAGCTCGAAGCGCTGGCAAGAAGATTGAAGATTGAAGATTGGAAATTGGAGATTGAAAATTGAAGATTGAAGATTGAAAATTGAAGATTGAAGATTGAAAATTGAAGATTGAGGGGTGAAGAGTGAGCGGCATAAATTGTAAATCGTAAATAGCTAAAGGTGAGTTCTAAAAATTAATATTTGTGAGTGGAAGCCGTACCTTCTGAAT
>CAMHKU010000017.1 GCA_946185805.1 uncultured Prevotellaceae bacterium
AATTATCGACAGAAATATCTGACTATCAGTCAATTAATTTTTAGAACATCCCTAATATGAGAAAAACAATATTGGCGGCACTCTCGCTGGCAGCAGCACAGACAGCCGCTGCCCAGATAAAGACCGAAGTTACGCACTTTCTAATGACCGGTCCCTACGCCGTTGCCGCACCGCTGGCTGCCGACACGGTCGACCTCAACGGCAAGAAGTTTGACGACCAGACGCTGCAGAACGCCCTGCCCTGGCAGGTAGAGCCTACGGGCACATTCCAAGGCGCCGTGCTGCCGTCGCTACCCGACCAGAAGTCGGTGGGCGTGCTGACGTTCTACATCAACAACAGCAGCTATGTGAAAGGCAAAATCAATGTCAAGGGACCTAAGCACTACAAGCTATTCATTGACGGCCAGGAGGCCGGCGGCGAGCTGAAGCTGGCTCCCGAGCATCATACCTTGGCCATACGCTATCTGGCAGAGCCGAAGGATACCGACAGCATCAGCGTGACGCTGGACACGCCCATAGCCTTAACGCCAACCACCGAAAAGCAACATCCCTACATGGTACACGACCTGACCGACGGCCACCGCGTAAGAGGCGCGTCGCTCTCGCCCGACGGCAAGATGGTTTGCCTGAGTTTCCAAACTACTGAGCGCGGCGGCAATTCGCGCTGGGACTACGAACTGCGCGACGTGAAGAGCGGCCGGCTCATCAGCCGACCCACTCACAGCCCTTACTGGATGCCGCGCACGACGGCCTGGATAGAAGAGACAAAGGAACAGGGGTTGCGCGTACTATATAAGGTGAACCCGCTGACCCTTGAGCGCACCCGCTGGACCGCCGGACTGCCCGAGGGCAGCTATGAGGTGAGCCCCACCGAGGATTACCTCATCATGACCGTGGCCGAGAACGGGCCGAAGGAAGACCGGCAGGTGTTCCAGGTGCTCGAGATGGACGACCGTCAGCCAGGCTGGCGCAAGCGCACCTATCTGATGAAATACGACGTGAAGACAGGCGTCAGCCAGCGTATCACTTTCGGCCCTAAGGGACAGTATCTGCACGACATATCGGCCGACGGCCGCTACCTGCTCATAGGCTCGGCGTACTCGCGACTCGAGAAGCGGCCTACGGAGGTGCAAGACCTATACCTAATGGACGCCCAGACACTGAAGGCCGACACGCTGCTGCGCGGCGAGGGATTCCTGGCTGAAGCGCAGTTCTCGCCCGACGGGCGGCAGATTCTCTTCAAAGGCTCGCCGGAGGCATTTAACCGCATCGGCTGTCAGCTGCCGCAGAGCGTCACGCCGAGCATGTACGACTATGAGCTGTTTCTCTACGACATAGCCTCGCGCCAGGTGACGCCGCTGACCAAGGACTTCGACCCCTCAGTATCTACCGTTACATGGTCGGCGGCCGACGGCAATATCTACTTCACCGCCGAAGACCGCGACTACGTGCGCATGTACTCCATCACGGCTCCCTTCTCACCGCTCACCGCCCACCACTCTCCCCTACCCCTGCAGGGCGACAACGTCTATCGCTACGACATCGCCTCACAGGCCGGCGTGCTGGCCTACCTCTCGTCGGGCACGATGACGCCTACTTCTGCCTATACCGCCAATCTCTCTAACCTCAAACCTCAAAAGGCAAACGTCACCTTATACGACGGCCGTGCCGACTTTGCCGACGCTGAGGTGGGCACCTGCCAGGACTGGAACTTCACCAACTCCAACGGTGACACCGTCTACGGCCGCCTCTACCTGCCTAAAGGCTTCGACGCCACGAAGAAGTACCCCATGATAGTCTACTACTACGGCGGCTGCTCGCCCGTCTCACGCTATTTCGACTCCACCTACTCGCCCCAGCTGTGGAACTCCTTAGGCTACGTGGCCTATATCCTGCAGCCCAGCGGCTGCTCCGGCTTCGGCCAGCAGTGGTCGTCGCGCCACGTGAACACCGCCGGCGGCACACCTGATGCTAACGGCAACGTGGCAGGCGGCACGCCCGCAGGCGACATCATTGAGGGCGTGAAGCAGCTCTGCGCCGAAAAGACGTTCATCGACGCTGCCAAGGTGGGCTGCATGGGCGCCAGCTACGGCGGATTCATGACCATGTACTTACAGACCGTCACCGACATCTTTGCCGCCGCCGTCAGCCATGCCGGCATTGCCAACCATACCAGCTACTGGGGCGAAGGCTACTGGGGCTACAACTACAGCGAGGTGAGCATGGCTAACAGCTACCCCTGGAGCCACCGCCAGCTCTATGTCGACCAGAGTCCGCTCTTCCGTGCCGACAAGATTCACACGCCGCTGCTGCTGCTCCACGGCACCGCCGACACCAACGTGCCCCCGATAGAGAGCCTGCAGATGTTCACCGCCCTTAAGCTCTTAGGCCGCGAAGTGGCACTGATACAGGTGGAAGGTGAGAACCACCATATCCTCGACTACCAGAAGAAGCTCAAGTGGATAGCCACGCAAATGGCTTGGTTCCAGAAATGGCTAAAGGACGACCCTACATGGTGGGACGCCCTTTATCCGAAAAAACATCTATAATGCCACAGCCTCCCCTTGCGCAGGGGGAGGCTTTTATCTTTCCCTATATATACGCACACTGTAGTAAAGAGCTACAGCCAATAGCAGGCCGACCGAGCCAAAAACCGGCCAGGGCGAAGGCGACTCGAAAAACAGCAGCGTCGCCGGAATAGACAGCGTCAACAGCAGCACCACAAGAGCTGCAACACGCGTCGAGCGAATGGCCAGTTCCGTCTGGCGCAGGGTCTTCACCTCTACGGGCATATTGATCAGGTGGGGGTGGTAAGCCACCACAAGCAGCAACACCCCTACCCCCGTAATTATGAGACAGGGGACGAGCAGGCCCCACGGCGAACCGTAACCGTTGGGATGGCCGTGAGCATCAAAGTGGGTGGCTATCACGTCGGGGGCCTTGCTGAGCATCAGGATGATGAGCGCCCAGACGACGAGGGCCATTACGAGGAAGGCTACCTCAAAGACGGTGCCCTCCGTAGTGCGGTTGACTTTTATCTTCTGTCGCTCCATGTCTTGCCTCTCGGGCACTTGTCTTACAATCTCTTGTTTCTCTCTCACCGGTAGAAACTCCTTGTTTCCCATTGTCCTATGTGTTATTAATGGTTAACGGCATGATAAAATTTGATATTGCAAAAATATCTACTTTTCTCTGGATATCAATACGCGTGGGCAAAACTTTAACAATATTTAGTTGTAAGCAAGTTGCTGTTTGTTCAAGAGCATTGATGTCTCACGCAGACATATTGGCGATTTTGGAAGACAAGCACTTGAACTTGAACTTCTCGAAGTTTCAACAGTGATTTTCTGAGTAGTAAGTTTGGCAATGTCACAAATAATGCTTAACTTTGCACGCAGTAAGACTAACATGTAAACAGCTATGATTACCGTTGCCAACCCCATCTACGACGTCGTGTTCAAGTATCTGATGGCCGACGAACGTATAGCGCGTACCATCCTCTCGGCTCTACTGAAGAGGGATATCACCAGTGTACAGATGCGTCCCCACGAGTATGTCAACGACAAGGGGACCGACATAACCATCTTGCGTATCGACTTTGCCGCCACGGTGCTCACTGACGACGGCAAGGAACAGCTGGTGCATATCGAGGTCCAGAAGACGTGGCTCGACTCTGAGACACAGCGCTTCCGCCGCTACCTGGCCGTTCAGTATGAGAATCCCGACAACATGCGGCGTGGCCACGAGGGGCCGTATGCCGTGCCCATGATCATGGTCTACCTGCTAGGCCACCGCGTGGGCGACATCGAGGAGCCTGTGCTCTATGTACAGCCCGAACCGCGAAGCTATGACGGCAAGAGGGTGACCCATGGCGTTCCCAACCAGTTTGTCGACAGTCTGACGCACGAGAGCGTCATCGTACAGATACCACTGCTGCACGGGCAGGTGAATACAAAGCTCGACCGCGTACTGAGCATCTTCGAGCAGACACACAAGGTGCGCGGCAATGCCAAGTTGCTCAATCTAGACGATACACTCTACGAGGGCGATGCCGACATGCAGCGCATCCTCAGCCGACTGTCGAGTGCTGCTGCCGACCCGGCTATCCGTCATGACATGGCTACTGAGGAGGAACTATTTTCTGAGATTGACAAGCGCGATGAAGACATTCTGATACGTGACCGTCGCCTAGCCGAGCAAAAAGTACTGTTGGACGAACGCCAGACGCAACTCGACGAGCAGAAGAGTCAGATTGACGAGCAGAAGAGTCAGATTGACGAGCAGAAGAGTCTTATTCGTACATCGGTGAAACTATTTGCAGACATGGGACTATCAGCAGATAGCATCGCTGCAAAACTGGGTATCAGCGAGGATACTGTACAGACGCTGCTATCATAGTGTTTTTTAAAAAACGATTATTCCAGTTAAGAAAAGAGATGTTGCTTTTGCAACATCTCTTTTCTTATTTCCGTTTCCAATTCTCACCGCTGGCGGCGTGCAAATCCTGGCTGGTCGCTGGGGGTGTCGTAGGGATTATCCATATCTGTGCCGCCTTGGGCGTTGAAGGCTGGCTGGCACACGGTGAGCACCAGCGTGTCTTTGTCGGCGTAGAACGTCAGCTCCTGCTGGCGTGTTGCCGCCGTTCCATTTTCCTGCCACAATAGTTTCACTCGCGGTGCGCCACTCTGATAGGCCAGCACGTCGGCTATCAGCCACTCGGCATGGCCGTCGGTTCGGCTTATCTGCGACGTCAGTCCCGTCAAGGCAATGATTGCCTCCGCGGCCCGTGGTGTCAGGTCGTAAGTCATCGACAGATGTTTTCCTGATGCTGGCGTCGGAGTCGGAGTTGGCGTGGGAGTTGGCGTCGGAGTCGGTGTCGGTGTCGGTGTCGGAGTCGGAGTCGGAGTATCAGGCTCGCTGCCACCACCTCCGCCACAACTCCACAGAGTTGCGGCGAAGAGGCATATCATTATCAGTTTTATTGTTCGTTTCATCATTTATCACTTATCATTTATCACTTATCATTTTCTGCTTGTCCTTGATATAGATGCCCTTGGCACGAGGTTTTTCTACGCGCCGGCCCTGCAAGTCAAACCATTTACTATTTGACAATTGACTATTTACTATTTCGGCTACGCCGTCGGCAAAGCCATAGAAACTGCGCGAGGCGCTGCCCTTAGGAATAGCCAGCCAGGCGCGGTGAGCCTCAGAGCGGAAGGCCCCCTTCTCCTTGTTGGCCGGATACCATCCGAACCACTTCTCCAATGCCGTACCCGCTGGGCCGTAGCAAGCCTTATAGAAATAGCTGCTCACTAGGGCGGTGGTGGTCGTCGCCTCGTCGCTGCCGTTCAGCAGGTTCTCGCCGTTGTAGGGCGCTGCCTCACTGACGCTCGTCAGCGTGAAGGTGCCCGCCGTGTGAGCCGTGTTCTCTATGGCCACGGCCGTCGCCTTAGGCACAATGCCGTCGGTCAGTTCCACATATCGGATGCCGCCCTGCTGGTTGTTGTCTGCCGTCACCACATAGGCCTTCAGTCCTGACGGCAGACGGTAGTTCACCTGCGAGTCGTAGAACGTGCACCAGCCGGCGCCACTGGCGCTGATGGCAGTAGTCGCCACCTCCTCTTGGACGAAGTATTCAAAGCTTACGATGTCGCTCTCCTGCATCACGCCCTTCACGGCGTAGGCCTTCAGCACCAGGTGGTCGTTAATGGTGATAGCCCCCGTGTACTGCCGCCGCGTGCCGTTCTCGTCGCAGGGGCAGCTGCCGTCGGTGGTGTACCAGATGGTGGCACCCTCCGTCTTGCAGCGCAGCTCCACCGTTGCGCCGCGGCTCACGGTGGTGCCGCTGATGCGCGTGGCCGTCGGCACCTCCACCTTCATCATCGTGCTGTCCACCTGCGTGGTGTCGCGCTCTACGGGCAGCGTGTCGCTCATGACGGTGAACTCCTGCTGGAAGTCGCTCTCCATCTGCAGACCGGCATAGCTCTCCACGCGGCGGCTCACGGTGAGCACCACCTTGTCACCCTGAGCCAGCGGCGAGAGGTCGGTGGAGAGGGGCAGGAAGGCCACCTTCGATGCCAGTCTTACGCCTGGCTTCTGGTAACCCTCGTCGGCGTTCATCAGCTGCAGGGTGCCCCCTAAGGCCTCGCCGCCCTTGGTGACGCTGATGTTCTGGCGCGTCAGCGTGGCCGGGTCCATAAACTTGTCGAACTCCACCTCGATGGCGTTCTTATAGGCCGTCACCCGCTTCACCTCGGGCTGGCGCAGCTGCGTCATGCCGATGTTCACGTCAAGCTGCGGCGGCGGCACGGGCAGCCACTCTGAGTAGGCCGTCTCGTAGCCTTGCTTTTCAAACTTCACCTGCCACAGGCCACGGGGCACGTCCCAGCCGTACTTTCCTTCGACGTCGGTGAGCTGCGGGTTCACCTGCTCATAGTTCTCGGCATCCCACACCACGGTGCGCTCATACAGGTCGCCATACATATCCTCCACCTCTTCTTTATAGTAGCAGGTGGCGGTGACGCCCTCCAGACGGTTGCTGCTCACACCCTCGTAGACATAGCCCGAGGGGTCGCGCGTAGGTTTCGACTCCAAGTGACGCTGCAGCTTCACGGCACGGTCCAGGTTGGCAGTGCCGTGTACCTGGCGGTTCCAGCCACCCAGGGTGCCGTCGGGCACCTCCCAGTCGGTCACCGGCGGTTCGGGGTCGGGCGGTACGCACTTCAGCCTTGAAATCCAGTTGCGGATATTTTGCTTGTCCTGATTTGAGATGTTAGGATGGACGAAACTCGTGGTAATCGATGCAATATCAATGGCCAGCGACACAAACCAGTGAGGAGCCAAAGGCAAGTCGAACACGTCGATAAGTAGCGATGCAGCGTCGGCACCAATCTGTGCGATGTCTATACCGGAGTGCCACGTGCAGTCGGTCTTGACCTGGGAATAAAGCGCCGCCCAGTTGTCTTCGTCGCCTATACAGGGGTCGTAGCTCTTGACGATGTCTACCAGTTCGCTCCATTCAAAGATGTCCTTGAAGTTGTCTTGTACCAAGATGACCAGCGGCGCTATCTGGAAGAAGGCACCGATGACCGTTCCGAAAACCTTGGCAAGGAATCCGCTGCCCTTGATAGCAAAAGACCCCGACGCCTTGATGGCTTCAATCGACTTGGGTATCTGCTCAAACAGAGCCTCAATCGGGGCTTTGTTCTTCAGAACACCCTTCAGCAGATTCTTAATCTTGCCAATCTCCGTCTCAAAGCCCTTGATGATGAAGTTACAGCTCTTGGCAAAGCCTTTCGTCTCATCGGCCACGCGGTCTATCTTCTGGATGGCGTTGCGCACCGACTCCAGGTCGGCCTCTAAGCGACGGGCCATCTCGGGGCTCTGTGCCGTCTTCAGACACTCCTGAAGCACCTTCTCACTCTCCTTCAGGCGCGGATAGCTCTGCTGGAGACGGGTCAGGCGGGCCTCCTTCTCAGCCAGCTTCTTCCTATATCGTTCTATGTTGGTTTCCTCCTTGGCTATCCTCTCTTTGGCCTCACGGGTGGCATTGGCTCCATATTTCTCTTTAATCTCTCTGTCCAGCGACGCCATGCCCTCGTTATACATACATTTCAAGGCCTCATCCAGCTTGTCGCGCAGACTCTTAGCCTCTGCGAGCGCGATGCGGAACTGCTCCATCATTCCAATGCTTTGCTTCATCTTCTCGCCGATAGACACAAACTGGGTGGGCAAGACCGTGAACGTGCGGATACACTCCTTGCTGATGAAGGCCTTCGGTGTGCCGATGCCGCCGTCGTGGATAATCTTGCCGTTCATGCGGGCGAGGGCGGCACCCGTACCTTCTTTGATCTCCATCTCGCGCTTGAGCATGGTCTTGGTGTCGATGATGCAGTAGTGACCTCCCTCCTGAAGCACGTAGAGCTTGTAGCCGTCGTCGGTGTCGTATTCCAGATAGCCGTCGCGCTTCAGCTGGGCGGTATCCACGGCGGCGAGCGTCTTCTGCGTGTAGTAGCGGTCTACGCTGTCGCCGGGCACTACAAACTCCATGTCGCCCGTGGGCATCTCAGAGACATCGTCGTCGTAGCCGGCATAGCAGAGCGACAGCATGTCCATGGTGTTGTCATACATCCGCTGACGCATCTCCTCCGTCAGCTTCTCCTCCTGCTCCAGGGTGGCTATTTCCTGCTTCAGGGCGGCTATCTCGCTCTGCAGGTCCTGCTCCTCATTGAGCACGCCGTTGGTCATGGCCAGCAGCTTCTCTGTCAACTGCAGCACCTCCTCGGCATCGGGATTCTCGCGGTTGCGAGCCAGGGCGGCGTCAATCTCCGTGTAGTCCACCTGATACTTCCGCCGGGCCTCGTCCATCAGGTCGTTGCCCACGATGATACGCACCAGGCTGTCGCGGCGCTGCAGGTCGGACTGTGTAGGCTCGGCGATGTCATAAAGGGCGTCGAGGGCTTCAAACTCCTTAGCATGCTCGGCCTCCACGCCGCTCAGGTCGAAGTCTTTCTGGGCGTCGAGATACATCTGCTGCCCCTCCTTGTAGCCCAGCATGATGTCGCTCTCGATGTCGTCGAGCTGTGCCCGGCTGACGGTGGTGCTGCCCGTGATGTTCCACTCCACCCACACATTGTTGGGCAGGGCGTCGGTGTCGATGTCGCGCTCCACCATCCAGCAGCCCTTCTTCGTGTTGAAGCGTGCCGGCAACAGCACCTGCGCGCCGTTGTCAAGCTCTATGCCGAGCTTCACCTGAGGAATCCTCGCAGTGTCGTTCACCACCTTGTCGGCCGACATAAAGTTAATCTCAAACGTCACCGGCAGGCTCGAGTGGTCCAGGGGCCAGCCATACGACTGCTTGTTGACGGTCGACGTGCGGAAGTCCCAGATGACGTGTTCTGTCAGGAAGTGCAGATTGTTGTAGAACGACATGTCGACCACCGGCATCAGTTCCGTAAAGTCGACACGTACCACGGTCTTGGCCGTCTGCATGGTGTGGCCGTCGGGTGTGGTGATGACGGCATACACCTCATGTTGCGACATGTTGTAGGGCCGCACCAGGTCTACCGTTGCCGACCACGCACCGCTCAGCAGGGCTTGCGTATGACCGATGAGCGCCTCGCCGTCGTAGATGTCGACCTGGGCATTTGCCGGGGCCATGCCGTTGACGGGGAGATGGCCGTTGGCTGTAACGGTAAGCATGTCTATGGTCATATCCTCAGCGTCGAAGGGAGCCGTGCCGATGGGCTGCTGGCGCTGCTGGCCGTTGAAGGTGAAGGTCACTGTGGCCGTAGGCAGCTGCTGGCCGCTCGCCGTGGGCACCACGCAGAAGCGCACCACGTCGGTAGCCTGCGGCAGGGGAACTATCACCTGACGATCCTTGACGGTGTAGTCGCCGCTGATGCTGTTGCCCACCATGATGCTGCCCTCCACCAGCTGGCAGCCCTCGGGCAGGTCGTACACCATGCTCACGTCGTCCAACTCCGCAGCGTAGGCGGCTTTGAAGTCGAGCTGCGTGCGCAGGGTGACATACTGTCCCACGACGACGTGGGTCTTGTTCGCCGAGAAGCGCGTCTGCTCGCCGGTGTAGCTGAATTCGCTGTCGTCCATCAGGGGTATGGTGGCGTTGCTGACCTTCGTCACGTGGCCGCTCTTGATGTTTACGGGGTTCTCCACGATATGTCTGGCCGTCAGCCCCATCTGGCGGAGGGCCTCCAGGGTGGGTGCCGCCGTCACGATGCTGCTATAGCCCATCGTGATAAGGGTGTAGTCGCCGTCGGGCAGGGTTCCCACGGTGAGCGTCGTGCCATTATAGCGGGCGTTGCCCACGAGCCGTCCGTTGCTGTCGTAAACGGCGCCCATCACCACCTGGTTGTCGGTGCTGGTGAACGATGCCTCAAGTATGCCCAGTTGGGTGATGCCGATGGTGGCAAGGGCGTGCCCCGTAGAGTCTACACGACAGATGACCTCCACGGGCATGAAGGTCCCCGTCTTGCTCGTCGCGGTGATACGCAGCTGGGTGCCAGGGGCTCTGACGCTGTCGGTGAGCACCAGCAGTGGGAACTGCTCGCTAATTTGGGTGATGGGTGATGGGTGATGGGTGATGTCGCAGACACTGTAGCTCACGTCCGACGGGTTGTCGAAATAGTCGTCGGCGCTGGTATTCTCCTCGCCGTCGGCCAGCGACGGACGGTAGTAGAGGTCGAGGTTGACGATGGTGCCGGTGAGGTCGGGCAAAGCCCCCTCCACCCTTCCTCCTGGTGGGAGACTTCTTAATGTGTCTGTCCGTGCCAAGTAGCCTGCGGCCTGCATCGTGACGGTCGTCGGAGCATCGTAGACGGTCATCGACCAGCGGCCGTCGCCGTCGGTCTGCACCGTCTGCGTCGTGGGGTACCGGCCGTTAAGCCTCTGCACCACGGCCACGCTGGCGCCACGCAGGGGCTGGCCGGTGGTCTCGCTGCTGACGAGGCCGCTGAGCGTTACCTGTCGCAGGGGTTCTAAGGAGAGGCGGATGATACCCTCGCCGGTGATGCGATAGGTGCTGTCTGCGGGCTGCTGATAGCGGGTGCCGAGGGCTTCGCCCAGGCTGATGCTGTAGCGCACGCTGTCGCGCTCTACCTGTCCGGGGAGCGTCAGCCCCTTGGCGATGTAATTGCCGCGGGTGTCGGTCCAGGTGCAAGCCACCCCCTGCCCCTCCCCAAGGGAGGGGAGTTGATTACCTTGCGGGTCAGAGAGTTGGAGGGTGACGGTGACGGGGCGTTTCAGGTCGGGGAAGGTGGCCTGCACGTCGTGGTCGATGATGGCGATGGTGTCGATACGTCCCACGATGCCGCCGTTCTGGGTGCGCACGTATGCGTTGTAGGCGGTGTTGTGGAGCAGGTTGTTGAAGGTGTAGTCCTTGCGGTCGGTAAGTATATAGCGCTTGGCCTGACCGGTCTGCAGGTTGACCAGCTCGAGCCTCATGTCGCGATAGACATCCATGTTGGTGGTCAGCGGCAGCGTGAGCGTCAGGCGGCTCACCTGCTCTACCAGGGGCACCAGCGTCAGGTCTTTCCATCCGTCGGCGGCGGCATAAAGCCCCATCGACTCGGCAGGCACCTGCACGATGAGGTTGCCGACGCCCTGAAAAACGTCTTGGCCTAAGAGCGGCGGCGTGGTGGCATGACAGGCGAGCTTCTGCAGGTTGCCACAGCCGGCAAAGGCACGTTCGCCGATGCGGGCGGTAGTGGCGGGCAGAGAGATACTTGTAAGCACCTTGTTATTCTGGAACTGCCCCTCTCTTATGAAGTCAAGCCCGTTGGTGCGGCTCATGTCTATGGAGGCGACATTGGGGAAGTAGCGGAATGCCGACCAGTCGCTGTAGGGGTCGTCGCTATCGAAGTCCTGTGCACAGATGCCCACCACGATGACCGCGCGCAGTGCCTTGAAGTCGGGCGAGGCATTGTAAATGGGCATAGCATCGCGGAGGGCGTCGTAGAGCCGTCCAGGCTTGAAGTCGGTCAGGATGAGGTCGCCTGTCTCGCCGTTCCAGAAATTCTTGCCGGGGTTGGCGGGGTTCTCCGGGTTATAGGTATAGTGGCAGACAATCTCAAAGTCATGGTCAGGACAGGTGAAGGTGTACTTCATGTCGCGCCCCACAGTGACGTCGTCTACCGTCCAGTGGCTGAAATCGAAGCCCGTGGCGGGATAGGAGGTAGCAGTATATGTCTTGCCGGGTTCCACTTTGTAGAAATATTCGCTCTGAGCACCAAGGCCCCAGGCGAAGGCACCGCCGTTAGTAGGGTCGGAGACGAGGTGCAACACGACGTACTGCACGGTGTCGCCATCCTCGCCCGGTCCGGGCGGGTTCTCGGGGTTATAGCCGTCGGCACCGATTTGGGCGGTAACGGCCAGCTGGCAGAGTAGCAGGCTGAGCAGGGTGATGATCTTTTTCATAGTCATTTCCTCCCTATTTTATGATGACTTTTCTGCCGTTCTTGCCTTGCAAGCGTCCTTCGGCCGAGCGGCGCACATAGATACCGGGCTGCGGGTTGGCGACGGGCCGCCCCTGTAGATCGAAGAGCTGTTCCGTTTGTTGCTGTAGTACAGCAACAGACTGGACGGAGGTGACGGCGGTGCCGTTGAGGCGGACGAGGAATCGGGCCTCGGTGGTGCCGGCAGCGGCCTGGAAGGTGTAGCTGCTGGCGGTGAGGTCGGTCTCGGTGCCGGTCTCTCGGTCGATGAGGGTGATGGAACCCGCCTGAGAACCGGCGGGCATGGAGGCCAGTGTGAGGGTATAGCTGCCGGCGGCGGGCAGTCTCATGCCGAGGCGGATGGTGCCGTCGTCGAAGGGACGCTCGTTGATGGCGTAGTGTACGCCGTTGCGGTGGGTATAGAGGTCGGTGCCGTCGGGATTGTCGAATTTGGCAGCATCGCGGCTCACCTCGTAGTCGAGCGTGGCACCATCGTTGATGACGAAGCGCGTGCGGTCGAGGGTGGCAGTGGTCCCTGCAGTGAAGCCTTCGGGCACTTTACTCGTGCAGAGCACCAGGTTGAAGAGCTGGCGCCGGGGCTGTGGCTCCGTGGCACGAGCGGCATTAACCTCGTAGTATTCCCAGGGGCGCGGGTCGGTGTTGTGCTGGCGGCCGTCTTTGCGGAAGACGATGGTGCCGCCTTCCAGCGGTCGCTGCATGAAGAATCCCTGACCGGGGTTCAGGATATAGTTGTCGTCGTTAGGCGAGTAGGCTACGTACTTCAGCGTTGAGCCCCACCAGCCCTGGTTCCACTCGTAAACGGTGATGGGTGCCGAGGTCTGCATGGCACGGATGTCGTAGAAGGCCGGATAGGGATTGCCTATGAAGTTCCATGAGCGGTCGAAGTCATACTCCGACGTGTACTCGTTGAGTTCGACAGCCACATCGTCGGTGGTGAAGAACCGCGGCTTCGAGGCGTTCTGCATGGCCGGGAAGCGGAAGGTGTTGGTGCGGCGATCTACGCTGTTGGTGCTGCGGAAGATGTAGCCCTTGCCACCCTCCATCACGTCGTCGGCGGTGAGGTTCACCCACGTGTCGTTGGGCTGGCGGTTGGCGCGCTTGAAGCCGTCGTAGCCACGCACCACGAAGGGCACCTTGCCCTCGTCGCTGCACACGATGTCGCCTACGCGCACGTCGTAGGGGAAGGTGATGAAGTACCAGAAGTCTTTCTGCATGGGTATGGTGACACTCACCTCGTCGGCGCGGGCCGTCCCGTTGTTGATCAGTGAGGCGAACCACCCGCGGGTGACAAAGTTGTAGAGCCGCTGCTGGTCCCACACGAGATTGAGCTTCGCGGCATTGAGCTGAGCGCCGCTGTTCACAGTGACATGGCCATACTGGGCGTTATTCCCATTTTGGTCGGTGACGGCACCCAGCCAGACATTCGGACGGTAGATAGCCGACACATCGGCCGCCCACGACAGGTTGTACTGGCCGGTGATATAGACATCCTGCGGCAGAGGCAGCGAGGCATCGCCCTCGATGGGCAGGTCAGCCCACTTGGCCGTCTGCTTGAAAACAGGGGCCGAAATGACGGGCACGCGGACGGTAGGTGTAGCCGCCGTCACGGGGGCGGCATCGTAGAGCGCCGGCGGCATGATGGCCTTGCAGACAATGGTACTCAGATTGGGGCACGCGCTGAACGGCGACCCGTAGAGCGCCGTCAGCGTGGTGGGCAGCGTGATGGTACGTAGGGAGTCGTTGCTGTTAAACGCCTCTCGCTTGATAGTTTCCAGCCCCTCGTTCAGCTCTACTGCTGACAGACGGCGACAGTATTGGAAAGCCCATTCGCCGATAGTCTTCATCGTCGGGGGCATCTGGATGGCCGTCAGATGGCTGTCGTTATTGAAGGCTGAGTTGCCAATAGCCGTCTGTCCGTTAAGCTTGACGCTGTACAGATCCTTACATTCGCGGAAAGCGTTCTCGCTGACGGTCGTCAGCGTGGAGGGCAGTTGCAGCGACAGCAGTCCCGACTGGTTGTAGGCGTTGTCGCCCAGCGTGGTGACACCCTCGGGGATGACGACCTCGCCGATATTGTAGCAGCGGAAGAAGGCGTAGGGGCTGATGGTCTCCAGCGTGGTGGGCAGGGCTACGGAGCGCAGGCTCCAGTCCTCATAGAAACAGCTGCGCCCGATGCTCTTCAGCTTGGCGGGCAGGCGCAGCCACGTCAGATAGCTGTGGCGCGACAGCCCGTCGGCGGGCAGTTCGGTCACGAAAGCGTCCTCCAAGTCCAGCTCCACGAGATTGGTTAGCCGCTGGCGCAGGGTTGTCAGGTCGTCGTCACCCAGCGCACCGCTGACGCGCAGGCTCTTGACATCGGTAAAATTCTCTACCTGCTGCAGCAACAGGTCACCGAGGGTTCCCATCGTCTCTACCTCTATATTATAATAGGTATAGGCCATGCGCTGCTGTAGCTCCTTCAGGCGGTAGCAGTAGTTCACGGCTTCGTTGTCGGTGTAACCGTCGTAGGCCTCAGCCATGATAGCGTTGGCAGCGGCCATGGTCATCGGCGACCGTTGGCGCTTCTCGGCCAGTAACAGCTCTACGGCTTTGCGCTGCTCAGCGATGTCGGCCCACAGGCGGCGCGAGGTCTCGGCGGCGGCCACGGCGGCGGGCAGCTGGCGGCCCACACTCTGCTGCAGGCGCTCACGGGCCTGGCGGCTCATGGGCAGTGCTTTCAGTTTGTCGGCATAGGTCTTCAGCTGGGTGTCGGTGGCGAGGTAGGTCAGCTTGAAGTTGTCGAAGATGACCCAGGTGGCGCGGTCGCGGTCTGTCTTGCGCCAACCGAAATTGATGGTTCCATTGGTGACGGCAGCCACGATGCTCTGCCGGTAGAGTCCCTGCTCCAGAGCTATGCCGTCGGCCTGCTGTCCGTTGCTGCTGGGGGCGCAGGCGCCGTTGCCGGCAAAGAGGTAGTTGCCCGTCGTGCCCTCATTCCAGCGGTAGATGTTGGCCCCGGTGAGGCGGTCGTCGAAGACGGTCTTCATGGGCACCTCCACATCGTTCATAAAGAGATAGGTATGCACGGTGTCCAACGTCTGCCACTGGTCGTAAGCCAAGTCGGGATTGCTTCTGACGTGGTCGAAGGCGCTGACCTCCAGCAGGTACAGGCCGTCGGGCAGTGAGTTGACGGCCTGACTGACGGAACCGGTGTTCGTCAGGTCTGACATGGCGTAGAAATTGCCGCGGAACTCGTTCGAGATACGCAAGTTGGCATTCTCGCGGCTCCATCCCTGATTACCGCTGCTGAAGTCGGGGTTCGCCAGCTCCACCTCGTCGCCGGGCTGCAGCCGCAGCGGCCGCTTGATGGCGATGTCGGCCAGGCGCGCCACGTAGTTGTTGCCCTCGCTGATGAAGTTGAAGACCAGGGTGTAGCGGCCCTTTTTCATGGCGTCGGTCTTCACGGAGTAACCGTAATTGCACGTCCATGTGCCGTTGTTCACCAGCGGCACGTCGCTGCTTAACACTTCTGTGCCGTCGTCGGCGGTGATGGTAATGAGAAACCGTGTGTTGTCGAGCTGCGTGCCAGCCTTGAAACTGAGCAGGTAGTAGTCGGCGTCCTCGCGGTTGTCGAGGGTGAAGGTTGCCTTGTAGCCGTTGCGGCCGTTGTCGATTTCGTTCTCATTGTTGATTCTCAGTCCGTTGCCATCGAGCGTGCCGAGGGTCAGGTCGAAGGGGTGGTCGGCATCGGTGGGGATGCTGACGTCGTCAGCCCGCGCCCCGGTAGCGGCTGCGAGGATGACAGCCAGGAGTAGTAATAGTTTCTTCATACGTTCTATAATGCTTTTGAGGGTTATTATTGCTTGAATTCTGTTTGTTTTTCGTTGTTTTATCTGTGCAAATATACGGAAAAAGGATGTATCACGCTTTTCTATTTGTCTCAAAAGGACGAACTGGCCGAAATTAAGGACGAACTCACGGGGGCTTGTACGCTTCCATCACCATTTTTGGGATTATAAGTTTGGCGGTGTCGCAAATATTGCTTATCTTTGCACGCAGTAAAACAAACCAACGAAGAGCCATGATTACCATTGCTAACCCTATTTACGACGTCGTCTTCAAGTATCTGATGGAAGACGAGCGTATCGCGCGTACTATTCTGTCGGCCCTGCTGCGCAAGGAGATTACCCATGTGGAGATGCGCCCCCATGAGTACACCGACGGCAGTACTGACGGTATCACCGTGCAGCGCATTGACTTTGGCGCCACCATCGTCGAAAACGGCAGCGAAAAGCTGATTCTTATCGAGATGCAGAAAACATGGCTCCCGACGGAGCTACTGCGCTTCCGACAGTACCTGGCGCGTCAGTACCGTGACACGAAGAACATGACCATAGGCAAGCACAATGAATATGCCCTGCCGATGGTGATGGTCTACCTGCTGGGACACCGCGTGGGCGACATCAACGAACCAGTAATCTACGTGCAGCACGAGGTACACGACTACGACGGTCGTGTGGTGACCGAGGGGCTGCCCGACCCCTTCATTGACAGTCTGACGCACGAGAGCATCATCGTGCAGATACCGTTACTGCGGGGACAGGTGAACACCCGGCTGGACCGCATACTGAGCATCTTCGACCAGTCGAACAAGGACGGCAGCGATGCTAAGTTGCTGCATATTGACGAGGGAGCCTACGATACCGACGACGCCGACCTGCAACGCATCCTGCTGCGGCTGACGGGTGCTGCCGCCGACGATGAGTTCCGCCGCAAGATGGACTTGGAGGACGAAATCTTCTCTGAAATCAAGAGGCGTAACCTCGAGATTCTTGAGCGTGACCAAAAACTGGCCGAGCAAAAAGCGTTGCTGGACAAACGCCAGACGCAGCTCGACGAGCAGAAGACGCAGCTCGACGAGCAGAAGACGCAGATTGACGAGCAGAAGACGCAGATTGACGAGCAGAAGAGTCTTATTCGTACATCGGTGAAACTATTTGCAGAAATAGGACTGACGCAAGATGAAATCGCGACCAAGCTGAGCATCAGCATGGAGACTGTACAGCAGTTACTAACATAGTTTTTTTCGGACGGAACGCATAGGGAATGAGACTAACAATGAACAGACGAATCATTCTGGCGGTCCTACTCTTAGCCTTCTGTCAGGCTGTTGGGGCACAGTTGGAGAGCCAGCTGGCCTCGCGGCGCTACACCACGCAAGACGGACTGCCGCAGATGCAGGTAGAGCGGGTGTGGCAAGACTCTCGCGGATATATCTATATAGGTACGCTGTCGGGCTTCGTGCGCTACGACGGTCGTACGTTTACGCCCTTCCTCAGCGGACGGCGCGAGAATATCGTGAGTTTCGTGGAAACCGGTTGGGGCGAGGTGCGCGCCATGAACTTCCGCCGACAGTGGACGGTGGGCTACGACAACCTCACACTGGCTCAGATAGACCCCGAGGCCCACTGGTTGCTGAACAATCTGAATAGCGCCCAGCTGCCGCCCGACTATGTCGTGCTCGAGGACGAACAGGAGCAGCATCGCCGTCTCTGCCACATAAGCCGCCAAGGATTCCTGACCGTCGTGGCCGACACGCTGCTCGACCTGATGCCTCCCGACCGCCGTCTGCTGCTCGACGCCGACGGCCTCTACATACCCACGCCGCAGGGGCTTTACCTGATGGCCACCGATATCACCGGCAGCAAGGCTGACGGCACGCCCACGCTGCAGGCGGCGCGACGCGTGGCCGACAAAACCGACGTCTACTGCCTGCACCGTACCGACACCGCCCTGCTGGCCTTTGCTGCCGACGGCGTCTACCGCATAGGTCGGCAGGGACTGAAGCTTCTGCTCAGCTACGACTGGCAGCAGGCACACTTCGGACTGGCCGTCAGCCCCCAGCCCGACGGCACGCTCATCCTGGCCGACGAGCACACTCTCTACCGCTACGACGGCCGACGCGTGCTGCCTCTGGCCACGGGTTTCAACCTGGTGAAGGACGTACTCACCGACTGCTGGGGCCGTCTCTGGGTGGCCACCTATCAGGGGCTATACTGCTACTATAACTGCTCGTTTGTGAACCACCGGCTCACCGACCCGGGCGACATCGTCCGCACCGTGGCCGTCGCCCCAAACACCCACCACCAAACACCCACCACCCATTTGGTGATGGGCACGCTCAACGGCAAGGTGCTCTGCGACGGCACATTAATAGACGACGACCCAGAGCAGTTCTACGGCTTCAGTGCCGTCACTATCGGCAACTGCGTATATATGCCAGCTAACGGTGGCGTGGCGGTCGTCGAGGGCTCAGAGGTGGAGGGACACGCCGGAAAGCCCCGGCTGTTGCCGTTGCCGCGTGACCGCTACCGCTTCATCGCTGCCGACGGGGCGAGGCTGCTCTGCGGCACGATGACCCAGATGCTGAGCTACGACCCGGCCGCCGAGCGGCTCGACACGCTGGCTGACGGCCTGCGCCACCCCTGGTGCGCCGCCCGCGACAGCGAGAGCCGACTCTGGATAGGCGCGAGCATGGGCCTCTACTGCACAGAGGGCGACTCCACGCGCCTCATCAGCTACCCGCAGAAACTCGTCATCACGACGATGACCGGCGGCGGCGACCGCATCGTCTTCGCCTCGGCCGACTCGCTCTTCCTCATCCGCCACGGCGAGATTACGACGCTCAATTCTCAGCTGCCGCAGCTAGCGGGCCACGAGGTGAGGGCCGTCCACCTGTCGCCCCGAGGCTACTTGGTAGTGGCAGCCATCGACGGACTTTTCGTGGCCCGGGCCGACTCACTGTGCCGCCTCAGCGACGCCCAGTTCTACAACCACCTGAACGGATTCACGCTGATAGAGCCGCTGAAGTCGGTGATGGCCGAGGCCCCCGACGGCACCATCTATCTGCCCGGCATCGAGGAGATGACCTCCTTCCGTCCCGCCGACCTGCTGACCCTGAGCCTGAAGGACACCTACGTGCGTCGGCCCCTGCGCTGGTATGAGCACTGGTGGGTATGGCTACTGGGTGTCGGGGGCTTGGTGATGGGTGTCGGCGCCTTGGTGAGGTGGATTGAGCGCCAGCGCAGCCGCCTCAAGATGCAACGACTGCAGCGCGTCCGTCTGGAGCGCGAGCACCTGATACAGACCATCCGCGAGGAGGCCGTCAAGGCCGAGCAGACGAAGCTGGCTCAGGACATCGTGAAGATGACCGAGCGTCCCAAACCCGTGCCGTTGCAACTGAACACGACCAACGGCATGGCGATGGTAGACCCCTCGACGGTAGTCTACCTAAAGGCCGAGCGCAACTACACCCGCCTAATGACCTTCAATTCGAGCATAATCGTGCAACAGGGCATCGGCACGCTGACAGCACGACTCGACGAGAACACCTTCGTACGCGCCGACCGCAGCACGGTGGTCAACATCGGCTACATCTACCAGCTAGTGCCCGCTGAGCGCCGCTGCCTGTTCCGCGCACCCGACGGCACGGAGACAGAAACCACCCTGCTGGCACCGGCCTTCAAGCGTCTCGACAAACTGCTGCAGAATAGTGGCGAACAGGAGTAGGGAAGGAACATCGTTTTTTGCGGAACTTTTCTTTGTCAGTCGGAAAAAAAACGCTACCTTTGCACACAGTTAACATTAATAGGTATAAGAGATGAAAAGAATGATTGTTCTGGCTGTGGCTGCGGCAGTAGCTACAGTGCATGTGGAGGCTCAGTATGCAGAGGTGACGCCCTACATTGACGCCGCCGACATGCCCAACCTGATAAAGTGCCTGCCGGCCCCGCCGGACACGCTGAGTCCAGACTTCAACTACGACCTGACACAGTATATATGGGGCAAGCAGCAGCGCAACGACCCCGAGCGCGCAGCCATTGCCCGCCGCGATGCCGTCAGTAAGTATATAAACGTGCTTGCCGAGTTCAGCATACCCTTTGGTCTGACTATTACGCCTACGGAGACGCCCGAAATCTGGAAGCTCCTGGATACCAGCCTTGTAACAGTCAACCAGATGAGCAAGGCAGCCAAGAATTACTACGACCGCCCCCGCCCCTTTGTGCGCTTCCATGAGCACATGCTCACCTATCAGGCCGAGGAGGACGAAGAGAAGCAGGCCCTCGAGGGCAGCTACCCCTCCGGCCACACCCTCCGCTCCTGGACCGCGGCGCTGCTGCTGTCAGAGATAGCCCCCAGCCGTGCCGACACCATCCTGGCCCGCGGCTATATGTGTGGCGAGAGCCGCGTCATCGTAGGCGCCCACTGGCAGACCGACGTCGACGCCTCGCGCCTGGGTGCCGTCATCGGCTACATGCGTCTGCAGACGAGCGAGGCCTTCCGCCAGCAGATGAAGAAGGCACAGCAGGAGTATGCCCAGAAGACGGGCGTGGAGATCAAGCCCAGCGCCTCGGACAACATCGTGCGCGACAGCTGCGACTATTACTACACGCGCAGCGAGATGCCCGACATGCGGAAGTTCTTGCCTGCCCCGCCGGACACCATGGACCTCAAGTTTACCCGCGACGTGATGTACTACTACTGGGGCAAGACCATGCGCCACAACACCGAGCGCGCCGAGATGGCCCGCCGCGATGCCGAATACGGCATAGACTACATCTGCCCGGAGTTCAGCGACGCCTTCGGCCTGCAGCTCTCCAAGGAGGGCACGCCCGAAATCTATAAGCTCATGCTTGACGCCACCTCGACGATTGACAGCATCTGCTACGAGCCTAAGAAGTTCTACATGCGCAAGCGTCCCTTCATGCGCATGCAGGAGACCTCGCTGACGCCCGGTGACGAGGCAGCACTGTCGAAGAACGGCTCCTACCCCTCGGGCCACACCATCCTGGGCTGGGGCTCGGCACTGCTGCTCTCGGAACTCAACCCCGCCAAGGCCGACACGCTCATAGCCCGCGGCTATCAGTATGGCGAGAGCCGCCTCATCGTGGGTGCCCACTGGCGCAGCGACGTCGATGCCGGCCGCTTGGCAGCCTCCGTAGCCTACGCCCGCCTCCACAACAGCGCCCGCTTCCAAGAGCAGCTGAAGAAGGCCAAGGAGGAGTTCCGCCGCCTGACAGACCCCACGGCCATCAGACAAATAAAAAATAATAATTCAGAATTCACAACTGATGCTTCACGCGCCGCCGTCTACGACCTGCAGGGACGGCGTGTCGACGACACTGCACGCCCAGGCATCTATATCAGCAACCAAGAGAAGTACGTGGTACGCCAATAAGCCTCCCACAGCCAGCATCCTGTATCATTTATACAAGAGATGAATATTAACTCCACCGCTACCAATCTGGCCAACAAGCGCATAGCCGTGCTACTGTCGGGGGGTGTCGACTCCTCGGTGGTGGTCTACGAGCTGGTGCGTCAGGGCTACAGGCCCGACTGCTTCTATATCAACATCGGCCCCGAGGAGGCAGAGCAATGGGACTGTACCAGTGAGGAAGACCTGGAGATGGCTACCGCCGTGGCCCGTAAGTATGGCTGCAGCTTAGAAGTCGTTGACTGCCACCGCGACTACTGGGAGCGGGTGACGCGCTACACCATGGAGAAGGTGCGGGCGGGCCTGACGCCCAACCCCGACGTGATGTGCAACCGCCTCATTAAGTTTGGCGCCTTCAACGAGAAGCGGGGCCACGACTACGACCTTATTGCCACCGGCCACTACGCCCAAAAGGAGTTTGAGCCCTTTAGCGAAAGCCCTCAAGGCTCAAACATATCAGCTCCCCCTCCTTCGGAGGGGGCGGGGGGGAGGTTCTGGCTCTGCACCAGCCCCGACCCCGTGAAGGACCAGACCGACTTCCTGGCACAAATCTACGACTGGCAGCTACAGAAGGCCCTCTTCCCCATCGGCCATTACATGAAGGACGAGGTGCGCCAGATAGCTGAGCGCGAACACCTGGTCAGCGCCCACCGCAAGGACTCGCAGGGCATCTGCTTCCTCGGCAAGATCAACTACAACGACTATATCCGCCGATACCTTGGCGAGCAGCCCGGCTACGTGATAGAGCTGGAGACCGGCCGCTGCATCGGCGAGCACCGCGGCCTGTGGTTCCACACCATCGGGCAGCGCAAGGGTCTGGGCTTCGGCGGCGGCCCGTGGTTTGTGGTGAAGAAAGACGTGGCGCAGAACATCCTCTACGTCAGCCACGGCTACGACCCGCAGACGGCCTACCGACGGGAGTTCGTCATCCACGACTTCAACGCCCTCACCCTGCCGCTCGACGAGATTATCGGCCATCACCCATCACCCATCACCCAACACCCATCACCCATCACCCAACACCCATCACCCATCACCATCAAGATTCGCCACACGCCCGGCTACCTGCCAGCCACCATTGAGCCTCTGGGCGACGGCCGTTATCAGGTAAAGGCAGCAGAGCCTATCCACGGCGTGGCGCCGGGACAGTTCTGCGTGGTCTACGACGAACGCCACCACCGTTGCTATGGTAGCGGTGAAATTACTGTATAACGCCTAAGTGCGGGCTACGCCTAAAATGAGGTGACACCTCTTACACCTGGCACTTAACTCGCTGATAATCAGTATAGGTTTTCTGTGGGGTAGTGACACCTGAGGTCGCACCTGAGGTGACACCTGGTGGCCTGCGGCCAGATGAGAATAGAGTATTTTTCCAGAAAGAAGTTATCGTAATTACCGTAATTGATCCATAACAATATATAGGAGCAGTGAAAAAAAGGCTGTATATAAATATCTATTCGCTTTTGGATATTTATACAAAAGAGTGGGCGTTTTGTAAAAGAATCGGAGGCTTTGGCAAAACGGCGCGCGTTTTTGGAAAAACAGCGGCCGTTTGCTCCAAAACGCGCGCTGGAATTTTTATTCCACACGCCGTTTTGAGTGTATATTTATACATTTTCGGGAATGTAATTTGATCTTTGGGAAAACAATTGACTCTTTCACTTATCACTTCTCACTTATCACTTCTCACTTATCACTTCTCACTTATCACTTTTCACTTTTCACTTTTCACTTATCACTTATCACTTTTCACTAGGCCGCAGGCTGCCTGGGTGCTACCTCAGGTGCTACTTACACTATGTAAATAGATACTGAAAACCAGCAAGTTAGGTGCCGGGTGTAAGAGGTGTCACCTACGTATTATTGTACCTAGGTAGAGCCAAACTTTTTGAATACCAGCCTCAGAACACGCGGAACTCATAGCCCTGCTCGCGTAGCCAAGTGATACACTGCGGCAGAGCCACGCGTAGCTTGTCGATAGACTTCAGGGAGTCGTGGAAGGTGATGATGCTGCCGTTGCGGGCGTAGCGCTTGACGTTGTCGACGACACCCTCGGCGGTGAGCCATTTGGAATAGTCGCGGGTGACGAGGTCCCACATGACGATGGTGTAGCGCCGGCGGAGAAAAAAATAGTGCACCGGGCGCATCCAGCCGTGGGGCGGGCGGAACAGGGGGCTCTTGATGTAGGCATTGGCGTGCTCTACGTTGTAACAATACTCATGGTATGTCTTGTTCAGGGCACCAATATGGTTGTGGGTGTGGTTGCCCACGCGGTGGCCTTCGGCCTTGACCTGCTGAAAGAGCTGAGGATACTTGCGCACGTTGTCGCCCACCATAAAGAAAGTAGCCTTGATGCCCTGCTCGCGTAAGATGTCGAGAATAAACGGAGTCGCTTCGGGGATTGGCCCGTCATCGAAGGTCAGGTAAACAGCCTTCTGATGACGGTCCATTCTCCAAAGCGCCCGTGGATAGAGCCAACGGAGGTATATAGCCGGTTGCTCTATGAACATTGCAAGACTTAGATGTCGAAGCTGCCTCCCTTGTTATGGAACATGACAAAGATGGCTTCGAGCTTCTTCTGATAGTCCTCGCCTGTTTTCTGGTCTATTTCGTCGGCAATCTGGCTCAGCATCTGCAGGATGTAGAGCTGCATCTGGCAGTCGCGCTGGCTGTTGGCAAATCTGAGTCCGTCGAGCGAGCAATACCACTGCATATACTGGCTTGCCTTTGTCCACAGCTCGTCGACGAGGGCCTTGGCCTTGTCTTTCTGGCCTATGGCGTTGTAGGCGCGTGCCATGTCAAGCGAGCCACTGGCAAAGTCGGCCGGCACGTTATACGTCGGCAGCTCCTTGTCGGCTAAGGCCAGCACCTGGGCGGCCTTGTCTTTCTGGCCTTCGTCAACCAGGTGGATGGCCAGCTGCGACAGCAGTCGGCGGTGGGTGTAGCACATACGCATGACGGTCTCGTCGAGGTAGATACCCGGCTGCTTGACGTTGCCATACTTATAGCGCTTGGTCACGTTCTCGTAGGTCTTGTCGGTATCAAAGTCTTTCAGGCCGGTGTTTTTGGTGGTGAACGGCGTGATACGGTTGGCCAGTCCTTCCTGTACGAAATTGTCGCCCAGGTTCATGTAATTCTCCTGGCCCACGGTGAGTGCCACGTAGATAGGCCGGCGCCAGTTACACTGGTCGATGATTTCGAGCATCATCAGGTCGCCCTTGTAGAGTGCACTCTTGCCCTTGAGCGAAATGACCATGCGGTCGGGTATGGAGTCGCTCTGCAGCATCATACCGCTCTGACGCACGGCTTCCTTGTCGATGGTCATATAGACGGTGTCGGTAGGAATGACGTGGAAGTCTTTATTCGTTGAGCGTACCCAGTACTTCAGGATATTCTTCAGTTCGAAGGGCTCGTCGCCAAACTGCTTGCGAGCCTCCTCAGGCTGCTCGCGGTAGAGAGCGAGCACCTCTTGCTTGAGGCTCGGGTCTACCTGCACATATTCGTTGGTGCCGGCGCAGTATTCTATTCGCTCCCAGGTGATGGGCACCGACGGCGAGTCGTAGGCCGGGCGGCGCATCTGGTCGATATACCAGTCAGTCTGCAGGTAAGAGAGGTTGCACACGCGGGCGTCGGTGCGGAATCCTTCAGTATCCTGGTTGTACCACAGGGGGAAGGTGTCGTTGTCGCCGTTGGTGAAGATGATGGGGTTGCCCTTGTCCTGCAGAGTCATGAGGTAGTTCTGACCGAAGTCGCGGCAGGTGTAGCGGCCCGAGCGGTCGTGGTCGTCCCAGGTCTGCGAGGCCATCTGCAGGGGCACCAGCAGTGCGGCCACACCTACCAAGGCAGCAACGGGCACGAGCTGCCTCTTCAGCTTCTGACAGATGAGGTCGTAGATGGCAGCCACGCCCATGCCGCACCAGATGGCGAAGGCATAGAACGAGCCGGCGTAGGCATAGTCGCGCTCACGGGGCTGCACAGGCGTCTGGTTCAGATAGACGACAATGGCCAAGCCCGTCATGAAGAACAGGAAGAAGACGACCCAGAACTGCTGGATGCCCTTCTGCCCCTTGCGGAGCGACTGCCAGAAGAGTCCGAGGAGTCCGAGCAGCAGGGGCAGGCAGTAGAACACGTTGTGGCCCTTGTTCTGCTTCAGGTCGTCGGGCAGTTTCGACTGGTCGCCGAGGCGGGCATTGTCGATAAACGAGAATCCTGTCAGCCAGTTGCCGTGTTCCATCTCGCCATGGCCCTGGATGTCGTTCTGACGGCCGGCGAAGTTCCACATGAAGTAGCGCCAGTACATCCAGTTGCACTGGTAGGAAAGGAAGAACTTGATATTGTCCAGCTGCGACGGCACCTTCACCATGACGTTCTCGCCGCAGCGGTCGTAGGGCACCTCGGTACCTTCGATACCGCCCATCCATGACTCATAGTCCTTGGCATGGCCGGCGTCGTACATGCGGGGGAAGAGCATGTTCTGAGCATACTTATACTCATCCTTAGTGCGTACTACGAAGTAGGAGTCGGGCTCGTCGGGCGAGGCTTTCTCCTTACGCTGCCATACGGGCTTGCCGGTGGTCATCACGGGCTTACAGTAGCGGCCCTCGGTCTCCAGTGCCACCTGTGAGGTGTAGGCTTGTCCGTAGAACAGCGGGCGCTGGCCGTACTGGTCGCGTCCTAAGTAGTCGCCCAGGGTGAAGATGTCCTCGGGCGAGTTCTGGTCCATGGGCGGGTTGGCGTCGGAGCGGATGACGATGACGGCGTATGTAGAGTATCCAATCATGAGCATGAGCATGCACAGCAGCACGGTGTTCTTCAGGCGCGGTGTGACCAGAGCTACACGCTTGGTCTCGCCACTGGGCAGATAGCGGCGGCTCAGGAGGAACCAGAGGGCGGCCAGCACTACGATGCCGATGACGACGGCCGACCAGCCGTAGCCATAGAAGGGCACACCGAGCAAGGCCACTGCCAAGGTGAAGGCAATGTTCTGGCGCTTCCAGTTGGCCTCGGAAGCATTTTGCGTTTCATAGATAGCCCAGATGACAGCCCCTGCCAGCAGCAGGATATAGACATAGAGTCCGGTGTTGAACGGCATGCCGAGCGTGTTGACAAACAGCAGTTCGAACCATCCGCCGACGGTGATGATGCCCGGCACGACGCCATAGAGCACCACGGCCACCAGGGCAAACGACACCAGCAGGGCAATGAGCGACCCCTTGGCATTGGCATCGGGGAAGCGCTTGTAGTACCACACCAGCACGATGGCGGGCAGGCAGAGCAGGTTCAGCAGGTGGACACCGATGCTGAGGCCCGTCATATACATAATGAGCACCAGCCAGCGGTCGCTGTGAGGCTCGTCGGCATGGTCTTCCCACTTCAGTATCAGCCAAAACACCACGGCGGTGAATGCCGATGAATAGGCATACACCTCGCCCTCGACGGCCGAGAACCAGAAGGTGTCGCTGAAGGTGTAGATAAGGGCGCCCACCAGTCCGGAGGCTTCGATGGCAATGAGCTTAGCCGTCGAGAGTTCGTCCCAGCGGTCGATCAGCAGGCGCCGCGTCAGGTGCGTGATGGTCCAGAAGAGGAAGAGGATACACGTAGCCGATAGCAGGGCACTCATGATGTTTACCCAGTAGGCCACCTGTGTGGGGTCGCTGGCAAACTGTGAGAAGAGGTTGGCCGTGAGCATGAAGAAAGGTGCCCCCGGCGGGTGACCTACCTCCAGGCGATAGCCTGTAGTGATAAACTCCGGACAGTCCCAGAAGGAGGCTGTCGGTTCAATGGTGGAGCAGTACACGAAGGCCGCTATCAAAAACGTTAGCCAGCCGCAGATGTTGTCCACGATTCTAAACTGTTTCATTTAACAAAGATATGTTTTTAACGTTAAAACTATTGTTTCGGATGCAAAGTTACAAAAAACGTCAGTCAAATGAATAAACCCACGCCGTAAATTAAGATAATATAACGGACAATCTTACCCAAAGTGACAGCAGTGAAAGTGATAACGACGTTGGCACGCATCAGCCCAAGCAATATAGTTATAGCTGAGCCCAAGACCGGCAGAAAGGCGAAGAACCCCATCCAAGCGCCGCGCCCGGCCATGAAACGCTCTGCCCGCGCCATGTCCTTTGGACTGACATGGAGGTATTTCTCAAACCACTCTACCCTACCCATCCGGCCAATGCCATAATTGACTGCCGACCCCAACACATTGCCCGCCGTACCGTAAATCATCAGTAGCCAGGGGTCCAAGCCTGTGGCCATCAAGCCCGTCATGACAAGCTCACTGCTGAAGGGGAAGAAGCTGCCGGCCAGAAATGCTGCCACGAACATACCTGCATAGCCATAACTGGTCAGAATTTCAATGAAGGCATCCATAAATTAAAGATGGTCAGAATGACAACAGCAGCAGTAATGACGTAAAACGCGATATTTGTGATGCGGGTATGAGTCAGCGAAAGGAAATGAGCTATCAGCGGCGACACATTGACAATCAAAAGGTGCATAAGCATGTCATAGTGCTGAGGCTGCAAAGCCAGAAGCGCGAGCGTTACTAATGTCATCAGGCTAAAACAGCCGTAGAGTTGCCTGACGCGGATGCTGTCATTATAACTACTACGCCAATAGTGGATGAAACCTGTCAGGGCAAAAGCTGCCACAAGGACATAAAGCGACAATTCATTGATGGTGAGCAGTGAGTAATTATAGGGAAACTCAAAGTCGAGCAAGGACATGAAACGTTGCCCCAAATCTGTCAAGCCGCCTTGATATATAGCAAAAGGCAGAATAAACCAGTAAGGTGTTATAAGCCCTAACAGTGATGCAGCGAAGGTACGCCATGAGAGCGCCGTTAACAGGAAGTACATAACAAACCATAACAAAGGCACATAGTATAGCACATAGGGAGTAACCACGCTGGCCAGAGCTATGCACAAAAAGGCATAAAACGTCCATCCTACGGCTGTCTTATCCTGGTAAGCGCGAAACAAGCATAAGCAAGTAGCAATAGAGCACAGCTGAACTATGGCTCCGGCCATGGAATCAAACAGGAAGCAGGCAGCGCAGGAGAGCGCAATAAACGAGCACGACACCATACGGCTGTAGATTCGTATGAGGGCATTGCTGTTGTTGAGCTCAACCATGAGGTAGGCTGAGAGCAAGAAACACACCAACTGCACCCACGCGCCGCTCAGCAATGATGACAATGTAAAAGGCACTATGGGCAACAAGTATCCGCTTGCCATCCATATCGCTATAGCATAGATAGCCATGACAGGTAAAGCATACCTGCTTTCGGCCACCTTATTTTGGGTCCGTTTTATCACTTTTCACTATTCACTCTTCATTCTTCACTCTTCACTCTTCAATAGCAAAGCGTTACAAGTCAGCACCTATGTCGCGACGGAAATATTTGTCGGTAAACTGTATCTTCTGAGCCTCGGCAAACGACTTCTGCAGAGCCTCGGACTTGTCCTTGCCGTAGGATGACACAGCGATGACGCGCCCGCCGTTGGTCACTACCCGCCCGTCTTTCATGGCCGTGCCGGCATGGAAGACGACGGTGCTCACCGATTCTCCGGTGCTGCCCTCAACCTGGTCGAGACCCGTGATCTCGTAGCCTTTCTTGTAAGCCTCGGGATAGCCTCCGCTGACGAGCATGACACAGACGGCGGCCCGCTCGTCGAACTCGATGGCCCGCTCGTCGAGGTTGCCCGCGGCCACGCCCTCGAACAGGTCGACGATGTCGCTCTTCAGGCGCAGCATGACGCTCTCGGTTTCGGGGTCGCCCATGCGGCAGTTGTACTCTATCACCATTGGATTGCCACCGACATTGATCAGTCCGAAGAAGATAAAGCCCTTGTAGTCGATGCCCTCGGCGGCTAAGCCTTCAACGGTGGGACGGATGATGCGGTCTTCAACCTTCTGCATCCACTCCTTGGTGGCAAAGGGCACGGGCGACACACTGCCCATGCCGCCGGTGTTAAGGCCGGTGTCGTCCTCGCCAATGCGCTTATAGTCCTTGGCCTCGGGCAGAATCTTGTAATGCCGGCCGTCGGTGAGCACAAAGACAGAGCACTCTATGCCGCTGAGGAATTCCTCGATGACCACACGGCTGGAGGCGCCGCCAAACATGCCGCCGAGCATTTCCTGCAACTCCTTCTTGGCTTCATCAAGGGTAGGCAGAATCAGCACGCCCTTGCCGGCACACAGGCCGTCGGCCTTCAGTACGTAGGGCGGCTGGAGGGTTTCTAAGAAGGCGAAACCTTCTTGCACAGTGGCGGGGGTAAAGGTTTCGTAGCGGGCGGTGGGTATGTTGTGGCGTTGCATGAAGCCCTTGGCAAAATCCTTGGAGCCCTCCAGCACAGCGCCGGCTTTCGACGGGCCGATGACGGGCACCTGGCTTGTGCGCGGGTCGCTTTTCAGGTCGTCGTAGATACCTTTTACCAACGGGTCTTCAGGACCTACGACTACCATTTGAATTCCTTTGTCGACGACAAACTGCTTGATGGCCTCGAAATCGTCGGCTTTCATATTGACATTCTCAGTAATAGCAAAGCGACCAGAGTCGCCACAATGGCATGTGCCGGCATTGCCGGGGGCTATAAAGAGTTGATCACATTTCGGACTTTGGGCAATCTTCCAAGCCAGGGCGTGCTCGCGGCCGCCGCTACCTAATAGTAGAATCTTCATTGATTTGTATCTGGTTTTTACTTTAACAAGCTGCTTTCGGGCGACAAAGTTACGAATAATAGAGAAGAAATCGCTGTTTTTAACAATCTTTATTTGCCGTCGTGCCAAAATCATGCCAGGGGCGGGGGTATGAAGCTACCTGCCGATACGCAGCTCCGTAGGCCGGCGGCCGGTCTTGATTTTGAATTTTGCCGAGAAATAGTCTGGCGACTCGAAATTCAGACGGTAAGCTATCTCCTTGATACTCAAGTCGGTTGTCGATAGCAGTTCCTTGGCACGCTGCAACCGGAGGTCCTGCTGATAAATGGCCGGCGAAATGCCTGTATACTCTTTGAACAGCTTACGGAAATTACTGTAGCTGACGCCCATCTCTTCGGCCACCTGCTGTATGGTAAGGTTGCTCTCTAAGGCTTCGCGTATGCGCAGCCGCGCACGGCTGATCATGTCGACATGGGCCTGGTTGCGGCTGAGTTGGATGTTGCGCTCCTTGGAGTACATCATACCTATGAGCAGATTGACGAGTCCCGCCATGAGCTGCTGCGAATAGGCGGCCTCCTCAAGGGCAGCATCATAGGCATTCTTGTAGAGTCTGACGATGGCATCGCTGAAGCCCACATGATAGATGGGCTTCTGAGGCGAGAGAAATCCTGCGCGCACACGGTCGTCCATGTTGTGGCCCTTGAATCCTATCCAATAGCTTTTCCATCCCGTCTTGGAGTTAGGGTGGTAGGAATGCCACTCGCCGGGGAACAATAGGAAGAGGTCGCCCTCGCAGAGCCGGGCTTCGCGGATGGTACGACTGTGGAACGTACCTTCACCTTCGGTAATATACAGCAACTGGTACTCGTTGAGTTCACGGCCTTGGTCTAAGTTGAAGTAATAGCCGTCGGCATGTCCGCGGGTGGGATAGCTGTCGCCGGGGGCTATCTCTTCGTAGCCTACGGTGCTGACGGTAAGCCCCCAAAGTGCGTCGCGCTCGCTGGCAAGCATGTATTTGCTGATTTGTGTAGCCATTGGTCGGGTGTAGGATGTTAAGTGTTGAGTGTGGTGTGTTCAGGCAATGTGGGTAGGTATTCTTATCCAGAAGGTAGAGCCGTGGCCTTCGCCCTGGCTGTCTACGCCGATGGTACCCCCGCAACGTTCGGCAATGGACTTGCAGATGCTGAGTCCGAGGCCTGTGCCCTGTACAAACTCGTTGAGCTTGACAAAGCGCTCGAATACCGACTCTTGCTTGTCGACGGGGATGCCCGCCCCGGTATCTTCGCAATAGATATAGAGCCACTCGGTGTTCTTGGCCTTGTGGGCGCCGGCCTGATCGTCGTCGTGCTCCACGCGGTAGCCCACGCGCACGTGGCCCTCGGTGGTGTACTTGACGGCGTTGATGACGAAGTTGGTAATCACCTGCTGTATGCGCCCGATGTCGATGTGGGTGTGGAGGGTGGTATAGGGGTTCTCCTTGATGAAAGCCACGTTGGGCAGCTCCACACGCTGCTCCAGCGACTGGCAGATGTCGTCAAAGGCTTTGGCAAAGTCTACGTCGGAGGGATTGACCGACTGCGGGCCGTCGTTGATGGACGATGCCTCCAGAATGTCGTTGATAAGTCTGAGCAGCATGTCGCAATTGGTGCGTATGATGCGTATGAACTCATGGCGCTCCTCGGGGTCGTCTATCGACTTGAGCAGGTCGCTGAAGCCGACGATAGAGTTCAGCGGCGTGCGTATCTCGTGGGTCATCGACGCCAGGAACATGCTCTTCTGGTGGCCGCTGTCGTTGGCGCGGGCCGTTTCCTCGCGCAGGTGCTGCTGGGCTTCTATCAGGTCGGTAATGTCGCGGATAATGCCGAAGTGGCCCTTCACGCGCCCCTGGTCGTCGTAGACGGGGAAGCCCACGCTGTAGCACCATTGCGGGCGGTTCTCGTTGTGCATGCGCTGGAAGTGGCAGGTCATGCTGAGCATCTGGTCTTGAGTACGGGGGTTGTTCCATAGGTCGACGGTAGGCTGGCGCATGTCCTCGTCGAGCCTGTCGAGATATTGGTCGTAGGTCTCGGTAAACTCCGGCTGGCGTATGGTACGGGTGAAAGTAATGGTGCGCGATGCCTCGTCCGACTGCCACACATACATTTTGCCGTTGGCCAGCAGGTAACGCAGGCGCCGCTCATAGAGGTTGATCTGCTCGTTGGTCTGGCGTATGCGCCGCTCCTGCTTGTAAGCCTGATGCACGCGCTCGCGCTCGTCGGTAATATCTACTGCCGAGCACACGTAATTGACAATGTCGCCGTTGGCGTCGATGACCGGGTGGACATTAAACTCCAGATACTTGTTGAGCCCCAGTTCCGGATACTCCATGTGCTGACACAGTATCAGGTCGTCGCGTGTGCCCGGTGCATAGGCTGTTCTAAAAAGCGGGATGTCAAACATGCAGAGCGAGTTCCAGTAGCGCTCATTGTCGCTGTTGCTATATCCGCACACCGTCTTCATGGCATCGTTGATAAGCAGCGGCCAGCCGTCCTTGTCGTAGATGGCCATGGCTATCAGGGGCACATTAAAGAGGCTGTCGTACATAAACTGCAGTTTCTGGCTCTCCTGGTCGTCGGCCGCGTGGTTGTCGTCGGTGTTTTCTGCTTGCTCCATCTGCAGGGCCTTCACCATCATGTTGTTGAGGTCGGTAGCATCGCGGGTGTTCTTCAGCACCCTCGCCCTCGACAGCCTGTAGAGCATGTAGACGACGAAGATGAGTATCACGACGGCCACAATGGCATAGATGGCCAGCAGCGAGGTGTCGTCGGTAACGCGCTCAGGGTGGAACCAGCGGTTGTGGATGGACTCTATCTCGCCTCTCTGCTTCATGCGCGAGTAATGGTCGTCGATCTCGTCAACGAGTTGCTGGTCGCGCCCTATGACGTGAATCTCGCTGATGGGGATGGAAACGTCGCAAAGGCTGATGCCCTCAAGGTTGAGCTCCTTGATTTTCCATTTCAGGGCTGCCTCGCCCCACACGAAGTAGCGGTTGTCGCCGGCGGCGATGCCCGTGAGCGCCACCTTGGGGGTTTGGAATTCTATCTTGCTGGCGCGAATGGAGTCTTCGTCGATAAAGAATTTGGCAGCAAAGTCGCTGGGCTTGAAGACGGCATGCCCCTCTTCCAGCATCCGCTGTGTCACCAGGGCCGTAGAGTCGTGGCGGCTGGTGGCCGCGACGATGCGGTTGTAGTTGATGATATTGTTGCTGACGACATAGGGCGGCTGTGGGAAGCGCCGCTTGTTGGCCAGTATGATGTCGGCCTCGCCGCGCTCAAAAGTTTTGATGGCATTGCTCCATTCCTTCATTACAAACCGGTAGGGCAGGTTCAACTCGTCGAGGATGGCTTCCAGTATGTCGACGTTAGCGCCTGTAGGCTGTCCCTTGTCATTGAGAAATTCATAGGGTGGCTTGTCCCAGTCGCAGCTGACGATAACCGGGCGGTTGCTGTTATATCGGCTGGTCAGCGGTTCAGACTGTGCTGATGCCGGGCTTGTGAATAGCCAGCAGTGAATCGTGAAGAGCATCACGAGCCTCTTCACTATCCTTGTCGGTTCCACATATTTATATATACTACTCACGTTCATTTACTTGCCTTTCCGCTTGATAAGTGTAGCCTGGCAGGGCAGCGTAATCCATACCGTAGTGCCAAGCCCCAGCTCAGAGCTGATTTCTATCGTACCGCCCATCTGTTGGATTAACTCCTTACAGATAGGCAGTCCCAGTCCGCTACCGTTGTGAGTACCGCTGACAAAGCGCTCGAAGATATGGCTGAGCACGTCTTGGGGAATACCCTCGCCCGAATCTTCGACACTGATCATCAGGCGCCGCCCTACATAGTCGTAGCGGCAGCGTATGGTGCCGTTTTTGGTGTGCTGGGCGGCATTCTCCGTCAGCTTGCTGATGACGTGCCCCAGATTGTTGGCGTCGATATCGACCACGAGCTGCTGGTAGGGGTTCTCCACCACGTAGTTCACACTGTCTGTCATATATCTCTGCCAGCCGTCGTGGCAGTTGGCCTCAAAGGTGGCGGCAAAGTCTATCGGCTGCTTGTTGAACTCTATCATCCGCGCATCGAGTCGCGAGAGAAACAGGATGTTGTTGATTAAGTGTAACAGTTGGTCGGAGTTGTCGAGTATCTCGTGTACGAAGACGGCCTCATCCTCAGGCGAGTGGTCGTGCTCAAACATCTCGGCAAAGCCCACCACGGCGTTCAGCGGCGTTCGTATCTCGTAGCTCATGTTCTTGAGGAACGAGTTCTTGGCGTTCTCCACCTCCTGGGCCTTGGCCGATTCCAATGCCAGCCGATGCTCGGTAGCCTTGAGTTCGGTAACGTCGCGGCACAAGCCGAAGTATGAAGTCACGACGCCCGCCTTATCGAGGATAGGCATCAGGTGAAGCTCCAGATGGATCATCTCGCCGCGCTTGTCTCTGATGGCGGTACGTATGTCGGTGTCGATAGGCGCGGTGCTCTGGTTGTCCATATTGGTAATCAGTCGCATGGCCTTGATTTTGTAGCGCTCGTCGACGAGGGTCATGCATCGTGCCTGCGTGATGGCATACTGTACGTCGTTGATACCGCTGAAAATCGACAGTGTATGCGATATGGGCGAGTATTCCACCATTCTGACGCCGCTCTCCTTGAGTATATGGTTGATGTTGGTGACGTAGCTCGTCAGCTCCTTGTTAACCGAGGAAAGGCGCTCAATGCTGTGTTTTACAGCCTGATACAGGTTGATGGCCTCCGTGCGGTCGCGCCCCAGTGCAAAGACGCCCACCAGCTGCTGGCGGTCGTCGTAGACAGGCTTCAGCAGCAGTTCGTAATACATCTTGTTCTTACGCTTGCACGACTGGGCCAGGCGCCCTTCGGCACGGCTGGCGTCCATATCCATGAGCAGCGTGGTGTGGTAGGTCTGTGCCTCGTCGAATTTGAAGTCGTCAAGCTTGTGGGCCATCACCGCCTGAAAGGTAACATGCTCAGCCACGATGGCGTCGTGGCTGCACATAAACGTCTGGCAGGCGTGGTCGTTGAGGTCTGTCAGGTAGCCGTCCTTGTCGTAGAACAGCACGTCGACCATCGGCGTGTTGAAGATAGCTTGATAGCGTAGCCTTAGCGACTGCTGCTGCCGTTGTTGCTGCCGCTGCTCGGTAATGTCGCGCTTGGTGCCGAGGATGACCAATGGGGAGCCGTCCTTGGCGTAACGCAATACCGAGAGCGCCACTATGAAGTCACGCTCCTGGGCGTCGCCGTCCTCAGCGTCGAGGGCTTTCACCTCTAAGGTGATGTCTTCATCGGGTCTGCCGGCAACTGTTCTGATGGTCTGCATCAACCGGTCGAAGTCGCCCTCATGATAGCGGCGTGCAAACTCGTCGGGGGTGTACTCAATGGCAGCCCTGCCTTGCTCGTCGTACCATGTAAACATGTTTTCCGCCAGGTCGTAGGTCCACAGGCGGATATGCTTGTCGGCCAGAAGGGCCGACAACTCCTTGTTGCGCTTACTGATAAGTGTCTTGAAATGCTGCTCCTGCAAGCGGTAGTTGACAATATAGAATAGCAGCAGGGCCGCCGGCAGCGACAGTCCGCCCATAAGCCACCAAAGCCACTCGGGCAGCCCCTGCTCCTGGCGCTCTGGATAAAACCAGCGGTTCTGGATGGGGGTAATCTTGTCGGTGGAGTACATCACCGTGTAAAGGCTGTCAAGCTGATGCAACAGCCGCAGGTCGTTAGACATAAACTTATATTCACCGTGGGGCATGTCAACGGGCGTCAGCTCCATATTGGTGAGCTGATACTTGTTCATCAGCCATTTCAGCGACAGCGTGTTCCACACAATCTGGCCTTCCTCGTCGCTGCTCACTTTTTTGATGATGTCGCTGATGTCGGCGTAGGGTATGGCGTTGTCGCCCCACCCATAGTCTTCCATCAGGTGCTGGCAGAGACTGTTCTTATAGACAATCACTTTGTTGCTGGCCAGGTCGTGCAGGGTGTGTATGGTCGTAGGCTTGCTCTTGGGCGCGGCCACGCTCTGGGTAAACAGGGTAACGGCATTCTGGCTGTAATGGCCGTAATCGTCGTGCAAGCCGGAGGCCAGGCCCATGCGCAGGTCTGACTTGCCGTCGCGCAGGTCGTTGAATGCTTCTTCGTTGGACTTCAGCTTGATGACGTAGGGTATGCCAAGCTCGTCTAACAGCATGCGTATGAGCTCAATGCTGAAGCCGTCGGGCTCACCCTGCTCGTTGAGGAAGGAGTAAGGCCACAAGTCGCGCGAGCCTTCATACACCAGAGGCCGCTCCTGGGTGTAAGCCCTGCTGCGTGGAGCCGGCGCAGCGGTGGCTGCCCCTCCTATAGTGCAGGAAAGCATCAGGATTGCCAACTTATTAAATAATGTGTTCATGCATTACAACCTACTAACTGCGCACAAAAGTAGTGAAAAAAGTTGTAACTACAAAATAAAGTAGCAAAAAAAACGAAAAACGCTTGCGCATTTCAAAGAAAAACGTTACTTTTGTAGTCCTAAAACCTTGAAAATATGATCGACGTAAAAGAAACATTAAGCAAGAGTGAAGAGCGCATGGAGATGGCCGCCATGTTCTTGGAAGATGAATTAAACCGCATCCGTGCCGGTCGTGCCAATGTAGCCATCCTCGACGGTGTCAGGGTGGAGTCCTATGGCTCTAAGGTGCCCTTGAACCAAGTAGCGACGGTCACCACACCCGACGCGCGAACCATCGCCATCAAGCCATGGGACCGCAAGCAGATTCGCGATATTGAGAAAGCTATTATGGACAGCGACGTGGGTATTACTCCCGAGAACAACGGCGAGGTGATACGCTTGGGTATTCCCCAGCCCACTGAGGAGCGCCGCCGCGACCTGGTGAAGCAGTGCAACAAGATTGCCGAGAAAGCCAAGGTTGAGGTGCGCAACGTGCGCGCCGACATTAAGGACAAGCTGAAGAAAGCCATCAAGGACGGACTCTCGGAGGACAACGAGAAGGATGCCG
>CAMHKU010000018.1 GCA_946185805.1 uncultured Prevotellaceae bacterium
ACGAGACCAACGTGGGCGCCGGACTGCCCATCATCGGCACCATCAACGACCTGTGTAACTCGGGCGACAAGATTCTCAAGATCGAGGCTATCCTCAGTGGTACGCTCAACTTCATCTTCAACGAGATCAGCGCCGACGTGCCCTTCTCCGAGACCGTTCGCCGTGCCAAGGAGCAGCGCTACTCTGAGCCTGACCCCCGCATCGACCTCTCGGGCACCGACGTCATACGCAAGCTCGTCATCCTTACCCGCGAGGCCGGCTACAAGGTGGAGCAGGAGGACGTGGAGAAGCACCTCTTCGTGCCCGACGACTACTTCGAGGGCTCGCTCGACGACTTCTGGCGCCGTCTGCCCGAGCTTGACGCTGACTTCGAGGCCCGCCGCAAGGTGCTCGAGGCCGAGGGCAAGCGCTGGCGCTTCGTGGCCACGATGGAGGCCGGCGACGACGGACAGTTTACCACCAGCGTCGCCCTGAAAGAGGTGCCCCAGACGCATCCCTTCTATCCCCTTGAGGGCAGCAACAACATCGTGCTGCTCACTACCGAGCGCTACAAGGAGTATCCCATGCTCATCCAGGGCTACGGTGCCGGCGCCGCCGTGACGGCAGCAGGCGTCTTTGCCAACATCATGAGCATCGCTAATATTTAATAGACGGTCGGCGAATCCAAACCCCGCCGGCAGTGCAAATATGCGGCAAAGTTTTAATCAATAGCTATGCATAAATCAATTCTTACACTTGCGGCTTTCTATGCGCTCAGCGCCAGTGCCGCGCAGCCCAATGACACGGTGAACGCCAAGCTTTACCGGCTGTTTACGCCCCTGACGTTCTATCATAATGTGTCGGCAAATATGCTTTCTATCGACAGTGTCGACAACGACCTGGACCAGGCCGTCGATCAGGCACTGATGGCGACTTACCTGAATCGCCCAGACTTGGTACACAATACCGAGACCGACCTCGAAGCCTCGGGCACCCTGCGCCAGGACTTGGACCAGCCCATAGAGCAGAAGGTAGAGCTGGTTGACTATGTTGACCCTATGCCCGATGAGCCGCAGGTGGCGCCCACGGAGGTGGCCGTGACGAAGCCGAAGTTCTGGACCCACAAGGGCGACGGCTTCCTGCAGTTTATGCAGAACTACGTCAGCGACAACTGGTATAAGGGCGGTGAGAGCACCTACTCGCTGCTGGGCAGCCTCACCCTGGAGGCTAATTACGACAACAAAGGCAAGTGGAAATGGGACAACAAGCTGGAGGCCAAGCTGGGATTCCTCACGGCGAAGTCTGACTCGCTGCACAAGTGGAAGTCGAATGAAGACCTGCTGCGTCTGACCTCAAAGGTGGGCTTGCAGGCCACCAAGCGATGGTATTACACCCTGCAGCTGCTGGCATGGACACAGTTTGCTCGCGGTCTGAAGTCTAACGACCACCGCACCTACTCCGACTTCTTCTCACCCTTCAACCTCAATGCCGGTCTCGGTATGGACTACAAGGTGGAGGCCTTCGACAAGAAACTTACCGGCTCTGTCAACCTCTCGCCCATCGCTGTGAACTACCGCTACGTGGGCCGTACAGGATTCCCCACCAAAAACCAGGAATTTGTCAGCGATGCCGACATCTCGTGGTTCCCAACCCGCCACGGCGTTGACGAGGGCGATCACCACAAGCTCGACCCGGGCTCGCAGCTTACCGCCGACCTGACGTGGAAAATCAACGACAATGTGACGTGGAAGAGCCGACTTTGGGCGTTCACTTCGTATAAGATGGCACAGATAGAGTGGGAAAACACCTTCCAGCTGAAGGTGTCGAAGTATATTACCGCCAACATCTTCCTCTATCCCCGCTTCGACGACAGCAACGTGCCCGACGACGACCTGGGCTACTGGCAGTTTAAGGAATACACCTCGATAGGACTGTCGTATTCGTTTTAAGTAAAGGTTTCTTGAAGCACACATCATGGGTCGTTTTTAACAATCAAAAAACAACTACAGCTATGGTTAAGCGCTGAAAATGGGATGCTATAAGTTAAAAATACGCGAATTTCCGTAAAAATTTATGGTTATTCGCGTATTTTTGAATTATTTGTTGTAACTTTGCAGCCTAAAAAAACTATTTGTGGACAGATTGTCCGTTGAAAGAATACAGAAATATCAGGTATTATCTCCATGAAAGAAGAGAAGAAAGTCGCCATTGAGAACGTAGAGGATTTGTTAGATAATAGTCAGGAGGAGTCAGCCTTCAGTCTGCAAAACATCTTTGCGATGCTTGTGCTGAACTGGCAGTGGTTCTTGCTCTCCATCTTTATCTTCGTCTGTGGCGCACTGCTTTATTTACGCTATGCCGATCCTACGTATAGCGTTTCGGCACGTATGTTGATTAAGGACGATGCCAGTTACCGTAACCGCAGTCGCCAGGCACTGGACAAAATGGAGGACTTCGGATTCATGACCCGTTCTACAGGTATCCAAAACGAGGTGGAGATTCTGCAGTCGCGCGTATTGGTGCGCCAGGCCGTGAAGGACTTGAAACTCTATACCGAGTATTTCACTGAGGGGCGTGTGAAGAAGAGCTTCGTCTATGGCACGCAGCCCATCACCGTAGACCTTGATCCGCAGCATCTTGACAGCCTGGACAAAGAGCTGCTGAACACTACCTATGCTATCAACATGCGTATGTCGAAGGTCGACGATGGCTATGTAGTTTACGGCGACCTTTTAAAGTCCGGTGTCTTGGACACCTCCTTTGCGCGTAAGATAAAGAAGCTGCCTGCTGTGATTACTACCGACTATGGCGTGTTGACGTTTACCAAGAACCCGCGTGGCGACAAGTTCGGCGAAACAACGTGGTACATCAACATCAAGCAGCCGATGCTCGTGGCTACCAGTTTCCTGTCACGCCTGTCGGTACAGCCTACTACCAAGCAGACCGATATTGCGCTGCTGTCTATTAAGGACAGGCATCCGCGCAGAGCCATTGATTTCCTGAATCAGCTGACGCAGTGCTACAACTTGCAGGCTAATGCCGATAAGAATGAGATAGCCCTTAGGACCGAGGAGTTCATTAACGACCGTATCCAGAAAATCAATGCCGAGCTGGGAAGCACCGAAGGCGAGCTGGAGGCTTTCAAGCGCCGCAACGCCGTGGTAGACCTGACGGTAGATGCCTCACAGTCGGTGCAGATGTCGGGCCAGTATTCGTCGCGACTCTCTGAGGCCAACTCGCAGATACAGATGTTGGACTACCTGCGCGAGTTTGTCAACAATCCTAAGAACCGCAACCAGATTATCCCCTCTAATGTTGGTCTGACCGACGGTGCCTCTGTGGCCTTGATCAAGGACTACAACCAGGCCGTGCAAGACCGCAACCGCATGCTGGAGGCCGTCAGCGAAATGGCTCCCCAGGTGCAGACGCTCAATAACACAATCAACAACCTGCAGTCGAGTATCCAGACAGCTCTGCTGCAAGCCCGTCGCTCAGCCGATATCGCCCGTCAGGGTATACAGGCCGAGTATTCCAAGTATCAGGGCCGTATCTCCAGTGCTCCGGTGCAGGAGCGCGTGCTTAATCAGATTGGCCGCCAGCAGGACGTGAAGTCGGGACTCTACCTGATGCTGCTGCAGAAGCGCGAGGAGAACAGCATCTCGCTGGCCGCCACCGCCGACAAGGGATGGCTCATTGACGAACCGCTGTTTGAGGGAAAGGTGTCGCCACGGTCGGCCATCATCATGCTGGCAGCTCTCGTCATCGGTGCACTGCTGCCTTTTTTCACCCTGTATCTCCTCAGCTTCTTCCGCTACAAGATTGAAGGCCATGAAGACCTGGCACGACTTACCACGCTGCCTATCATTGCCGACGTGGCTGTAGCCAGTGATTCGGTAAAGACAGCAGCGGGTATCGTTGTGCATGAGAATAAGAACAGCCAGATAGACGAAATCTTCCGCTCCATGCGTACCAACATACAGTTTATGTTGAAGGAGAACGAGAAGGTTATCTTGTTTACTTCCGGAACCTCTGGCGAGGGTAAGACCTTTAATGCTGCCAACCTCGCCGTGTCGTTCGCACTGCTGGGCAAAAAGGTTATTCTCTGCGGTCTTGATATCCGTAAACCCGCCCTGGGACGACTCTTTGGCGTGTCGGATAAGAAGGTGGGTATCACTACGCTGCTGACCAGAGGCGAAGTGACGCCCGAAGCGCTCAATCGCGAAATCATATCGTCGGGTGTCAATGCTAACCTTGACCTGCTTCTGGCCGGCCCTGTGCCGCCAAACCCAACGGAGCTGTTGGCACGCGATGCCTTCGAGCAGGTAATCAGTCTGCTCCGTCAGCATTACGACTATATCATCCTCGACACCGCTCCTGTAGGCTTGGTGACGGACACCCTGCAGATAGGCCGTGTGGCCGACGTGTCGGTGTATGTGGTGCGCGCCGACTATTCTCAGAAGAGCTCCATCGGTATGCTTAACAGTCTGGCTACTGAGGGCAAGATGCCTAATGCCTGCATCGTGTTGAACGGTGTAGACATGTCGAAGCGCAAGTATGGCTATTACTATGGTTATGGTCGCTACGGCAAGTATGGCCGCTATGGCTACGGCCGTTATGGCTATGGCCGCTATGGTTATGGCAACTATGGCAGTTACGGCAGCTATGGCCGCTATGCTGAGAGCCACTACGGCGAGAAGGAAGATGACTCGATTAAGAAGTGAAGATTGAAAGATTGAAGATTGAAAGATTGAAGATTTGAGATTGACAAGTTATGACTATAGCAGTAGACTTTGACGGAACGATAGTGGAGCACCGCTATCCAGAGATTGGCGAAGAGAAACCCTTTGCTACAGAGACTCTGCGTATGCTCATAAAAGATCACCACAAGCTGATACTGTGGACGGTGCGCGAGGGTGAACTCTTGGACGAAGCCGTAGCGTGGTGCCGCCAGCGAGGCATAGAGTTCTACGCCGTCAACCGCGACTACCCTGAAGAGACAATCGACAACAACCCCCACTTCAGCCGCAAGTTGAAAGTAGACTACTTCATCGACGACCGCAACCTTGGCGGGCTGCCCGACTGGGGTACTATCTACGACATGATACGCCACCACAAGAAGTGGAACAATATCATCGACGAGGCCATCAGGCAGCACTATCCTGAGCCACCAAAGAAACGCTGGTGGAAGTTCTGGTAGCAGCGCTATGGGGGGTGTGGGCTTCTGAACCCTACGCCACAGAAATTGAATCATCGGCTTTACAATAAAGATTCATCAATTAAAACTGCAAAATAAAGCATTAACATGAAAAAACTGATAACCTATCTGTCAATGGCCGCCGTGGTGTGTCTCATGGCATCGTGTAGCAGCACGAAGAATGTGGCTTATTTCCAGAATTCCGACTACTTCGACTCTGAGAATTCACAGTATCTCTATGACGCTCGCATCATGCCTAAGGACGTGCTTACCATCACTGTGAGTACTGTCAACCCGGATGCCGCTATACCCTTTAACCTCACCGTTCCTACACCCTACACACAGAATACCCGGTCAACATACGCCCAAGCTATGCTGCAGAGCTATTTGGTAGACAACCAGGGATTTATCGATTTTCCTATCATCGGCAGTATTCAAGTAGGGGGATTGACCAAGTCGGCCTGTGAGAAACTTATCCACGACAAGATAGTGCCCTACATGAACGCCAACGAGAATCCCATTGTCACCGTGCGTATGTCGAGCTATTCCATCTCCGTGCTTGGCGAGGTGCAGCGCCCTGGTAGCTATCAGGTGTCGCGCGAGAAAATCTCCGTGCTTGAGGCCTTGGCACAAGCCGGCGACCTCACCATCTATGGTGTGCGCGACAAGGTGAAGCTTATCCGTGAGGACGCTCAGGGACGTAAGGAGATTCACACACTGAATCTCAACGATGCCAATATCATCAGTTCGCCTTATTACTATTTGCAGCAGAACGACATCGTCTACGTGGAGCCCAACAAGGTGAAGGCTCAAAACAGCAGCGTCGGTAGCATGACCACACTATGGTTCTCGGCAACGAGCATACTTATCTCGCTCACGTCGCTACTCTATAACATACTGAAGTAGTAAGCCTGAGGCTTTCTGATTGGCTAATCAGGCGAATAACGCTACGTAACAACTTTATTCATACAACACTTTATTTATACTACCAGCAGTCACATGGCAGAACAAGCAGCAACACAGACACATTCAACCAGTTCGCACCATCATCACCACCATCATAAAAAGGACTCGGCTTCTATCTTCAAGGAGCGCAGCCTACGGGCCATCACCCGCAACCGCCTGATAGAAAAGTGGTTTCGTATAGCTCTTATAGCCTTGGCGGTGATTATGGCTGTCCTTGTGGTAGCCGCCTACACCATCGGATAAAAGGCTATTAGTCAACCTAAAAAAGGAGGTTGGGTCTCTCTCAGACCCAACCTCCTTTTTGGTAGTACAGGTAAAAGTAATGACCTCTAACTCCTTCTAACTCCTATTAAATCCTTCTAACTCCTTCTAAGAAATCACTTCTTCTCTTCCATCGTGCCTTCAATATAGAGGCGCGACATTTCCACTTTACCATTGGTGCGGATAGTAATCGACTTCTTGAAGTGGCCGGGGAATTTGCCGGTGCCGTTGTAAGTCACCTTGATGGTGCCTTTCTGTCCGGGCTGAACGGGCTCCTTGGTGTATTCGGGCACTGTGCAGCCGCAAGAGGCTACTGCCTGGTTGATAACCAGAGGCTTGTCGCCGGTATTGGTGTAGGTAAATGTGCAGGTGACCACAGGTGCTGACTCGGAGAATGTTCCGAAGTCGTGGGTCAGCTTGTCGAACTTGATTTCTGCCTGTGCTGAGGCTACGATGCTGCTGACGAGCATCAGGGCAGTAAGTAATGTTTTCTTCATAATTGTACTTTTTTAAGTTTCTTTGGTGCAAAGATAACTATTTTGGCACGTATAACACTGACTTGGCATTTGAATTTATGCTTTTTTATACAAAGTCAATGTTATACGTGCCATTTCGCAGCCTCAGTAAGGGCTTCCAGGCTGTTATTTCTTCAGTAGCTTATAGTATTCGACGGCCCCCAAGAGGAAGCATCCCGTGCCGTAGTCCTCGAAGTCGGGCACCTTGTCGTATGACAGCGGCTGTCCGGCGCTGGGGTCCTTGCCCGTGCCCTGCATCCAGCCGAGGAATCCGTCCTTGTGGACGGCAGTCTTCACCATCGCAGCCCATGCCTTGTCGCAAGCCGGCTGGTAGACCTTAGCCTTCAGGTAGCCCTGCTGTATGCCCCATGCCATGCCGTAGAGGAAGAGGGCGGTGCCCGATGTCTCGGGCATGGCGTAGTTGGTGGATACCAGCGAAGGGTTCCAGAACCCGTCCTCACGCTGGCACTTGAGCAAGCCTTCCGACATGAGCATGAAGTCTTTCTTCAGTTCCTTGTAGGCCTTCGACTTGCGCGGCAGCTCATTCATGCAGCGCACCAGGGCGGCATACACCCACCCGTTGCCGCGGCTCCAGTAGCAGTCCTTGCCGTCGGGCTCCTTGTAGGGGGGCACATAGTCGGCATCGCGCCACCACAGGCCGTCCTTGACGTTGAACAGTCCGCCGCCACACTCATTGCGGCTCCACCGATACATGGCCATGCCGTGGTCGAGGTATTTCTCGTCGCCGGTAATCTTATACATCTGCATGTACACGGGCATGGCCATCTGTATGGCGTCTATCCATGTCCACCAGCCGTAGAGCTGCGGCTCGTCGCCCTTGGTCTTGGCAGTGCCGGCTTTCTTGCTGTTGGGGGTCACTATCTGGTGGTCGAGGTTCGCGCGTACCTTATTTATCTTCTCGTCGCCGCCCACCTGCTGATAGCGTATCAGGTAGGTCTGGGCACAGCACTGGTCGTCGGCATCGCAGGTGTTAACACCATTGCGCGGCGTCCACTGGTGGAAGGCTGCCCACTTGTCGGTATAGTCGATATACCGTTGGTCCTGGTCAATCTCGTAGAGGGCCATCAATCCTTCGTAGTAGACGGCGCGTGTCCACAGCGAGCTGGGGCGAATCTTGTTGACGTTGGTAGGAACGGTGGGGTCGCTGTACTTGGCCATGAAGTAGTTGTTGGCCTTGCGGGTGACGCTGAGCACGTCGTCAGCAGTAGTCTGAGCAGTCATGGTCACCGATATGGCGGCCATCGTCAGGAGCGTGATTAGTTTTTTCATTGTAGTAGTAAATTTAGTTTCTGCGGGCAAAGATACTAATAATTTTCGAACCTACAAAGGTTTCTTGCGAAATTGTAAATGTTATTTTATGCTTATTTTAACATCCAGATAAAGTTTTCAGCCAAAAAAGTAGTACCTTTGCAGCCATGAAAGCAGCATTGTTTGATTTAGACGGTGTGGTATTTGATACCGAGCCTCAGTATACCGTGTTCTGGGGCATGATATGCCGAGAGTATCACCCAGAGCATCCGCAGTTAGAGCAAGAGATAAAAGGCTCTACGCTGGTACAGATTTACGACCGCTGGTTCTCAGGGGCATTGGCTTCCGAGCAGGCGTCTATAACCGCGCGCCTCAATGCCTTTGAGGCGCAGATGTCGTATGAGTTTATCGATGGTTTTGAGGCTTTGATAGCCAGCCTGCGGGCGCATGGCGTGAAGACGGCCGTTGTCACCAGTTCGAACCAGCCCAAGATGGCTAGCGTCTACAGGGCTCAGCCGCGGTTCAAGACCCTTTTTGACGCTATCCTGACGAGCGAAGACTTTGAATATTCCAAGCCTCACCCCGACTGTTATCTGAAGGGTGCCGCCCGGTTTGGGGCAGCGCCGTCAGAGTGTGTGGTGTTCGAAGATAGCTTCAATGGTCTGAAGTCTGGTCGCGCTGCCGGCATGAAGGTGGTGGGCGTGGCCACGACGAACACGGTGGAGGCTATAGCCCCGCTGTCGGACGTGCAGGTGAAGGACTACGTCGGCCTGGACTACGATAAGCTTGTGGAATGTCTTCATTGCCATTAGTCCGGAGTCGCCCTTTGTGGCGTTATTCCAGCTTTGAGCCTTCCAACAGTTTAGGGCAGACATTCTGCAAACCACACTTCTGGCATTTAGGTTTTTGCGAGGTGCATACATAGCGCCCGTGAAGTAGCAGCCAGTGATGGGCAAGGGGTATTAGGTCATTGGGGATATGGCGCATCAGAGCCTGTTCCACCTTGTACGGCGTGTTGTCGCTTTTGGTGACAAGCCCTAAGCGATGGCTGACACGGTAGACATGCGTATCAACGGCCATTGTAGCGCGGCCAAAGGCCACGGCCTGGATGACGTTGGCCGTCTTGCGACCTACGCCGGGGAGTGTCAATAGCTGAGCCATGTCGGAAGGTACCTCACCACCAAAATTATTAACAAGCGAGCGCGACATTTCTACTAAATGCCGCGCTTTGGCATGAGGATAAGACACACTCTTGATGTATTCATACACGTCGTCGGCCTCGACGGCTGCCATTGCCTGCGCATCGGGGAAGCGGCTAAACAGTAGGGGCGTCACCTGATTGATGCGCTTGTCGGTGCACTGGGCGCTGAGGATGACGGCCACCAGCAGTTGATAGACGCTGCCAAACTCCAGTTCGGTGCTGACCTCAGGCATCTGCTGCTGGAAATAGGCCAACACGGCGTCGTAACGCTCTTGTTTCTTCATAATATCTTAAAGTTTCTGCAAAGATACGAAATAATTCATAATTCATAATTCATAATTCATAATTATTTTATAATTTTGCAGGCTGAAAGTGAAAATCACGCTGACGGTATTACCTTTCTCCGTGAATGATGTATATAGAATTATGAGTTACAAGATATTAGTTAGCTTGCTGATAGCGGCCTCGGCCATAGACGCCTGGGCGCAGGGTGGTACGAAGTCGCCCTACAGCCAGTTTGGCGTTGGTGTGCTGAGCGACGCCTCTCAAAGCATGAGCCGTGGCATGAACGGTGTAGGTTACGCCCTGAGGCAGGGTAATGAGGTGAATACACTCAACCCTGCATCTTACTCGAGCGTAGACTCGCTGACAATGCTGTTCGATATGGGACTGACGGGACAGACCACTCAGTTCAAAGAGGGAAATGTGAAGCGCAATGCCTCGCTGGCCTCCTTTGAATATGTGGTGGGGGCGTTTCGCGCGTGGAAAAACGTAGGTGTTACTTTTGGCGTACTGCCTTACAGCAGCGTGGGCTACGACTATCAGCTGACGCAGCGTGACGCCGCCACTGGTACGCTGACAGAGAGCTACAGCGGCAGCGGCGGTCTGCACGAGGTGTTCCTCGGCGTGGGCTGGCGGGTGCTGAAGCCTCTGTCAATAGGCGTCAATGCCGGCTATCTTTGGGGTAGCATCGACCGTACGGTAACCCCAACGTCGACGGTGGCAACGAATACGCTGACAAAAATCTATAAAACCAGTATCGGCAGCTATAAGCTCGACTTCGGTGTACAGTGGGAGCAGCCCATCGGCAAAAAGGACCGTCTGACGATAGGTGCCGTCCTTGGCTTGGGACATAATCTGGGCAACGAGTCGGAGATGCTCATCATCAAGAAGAATTCGCTGTCAAGCCTTAACGACACCACGCCAAAGAGGGTTGGCGATGCCATGGCTCTGCCTATGAGCTTCGGCGGCGGTGTGGCTTACTCCCACAATCGGCGGCTGACGGTGGCTGCCGACTTCAGCTACGAACTCTGGGGCAGCGAGAAACTGCCGGCCTTTGTCAATGGCGATTACAGTCTGCAGAGCGGACTGCTGAAAGACCGTATGAAGGTGAATGGCGGCCTCGACTTCGTGCCCAATCCTGAAGGCAATAAGTGGGCACAGCATATTCACTATCGTTTTGGCGCGGGGTATGCTACACCTTATTATAATATAAACGGTGTGGAAGGCCCCAAGGAACTGACAGTGAGTGCCGGTGTGGCGCTGCCGATTATCAATGGCTACAACAACCGCTCGGTACTGCATATCAGCGGACAGTGGGTGCGCACGTCGGCTCAGGACTTCATGACCGAGAATACTTTCCGTATCAATATTGGCTTCACCTTTAATGAGCGCTGGTTCATGAAGTGGAAGGTGGATTGATTGGAGATTGAAGATTGAAAATTGAAAATTGAAGATTGAAAATTGAAGATTGACGATTGTATGCAGCGTTGGGTGTGGATGATGGTGCTGACGGCATTTATCACTTTTCACTTTTCACTGCTCACTGCTTGCAGTGAGGAGGCTAAAGAGCATACGGCACCGGCCATCCGTGAGCGCGACTCCGTGTCGATGATGACTTCTTATGGTGTCAATACACTGATTTCTGACTCAGGTGTCATCAAATATCGTATCGTTACCGAACAGTGGGATGTGAATACTATCCGCCAGCCTAACCGGTGGGAGTTTATGAAGGGTATCTTCTTTGAACAGTTTGACGAACAGTTCCACGTGCAGGCTTATATCCAGGCCGACACAGCATGGTATTACGACAAGAAGAAGCTATGGAAGCTACGCAGCCGTGTGCGTATTCGCAATAACAACGGTCTGCTGTATACCAGTGAGGAACTCTTCTGGGACGGACTCAAGCATGAGTTCTATTCTCATGTTTTCTCCAAGGTGGTAACGCCGGAACGTACGCTGCAGGGCACCTATTTCCGCAGCGACGAGCGAATGTCGAACTACACTGTGTCAAACTCAAAGGGCTCGTTCATTCCCGAGCAAGAGTCGGAAGATGCCAGTGCCGACAGTAGTGCTCCTGCCGATACCTCTCAGATGGAGTCCCAGGCGCCTATACGTTCGGCAGCCCAGAAACATGCAAAAACAAGAATAGGAGAATGAGCGGATTCATCATAGGCCTTATCATTACCATGATTTTCTCTGCCTTCTTCTCTGGCATGGAGATAGCCTTCGTCAGCAGCAACAGGTTGCTGGTGGAGATGGACAAGGAGAAGAATGGCCTCTCGCAGCGGGCTATCAGCCTGTTTTATCAGCATCCCAACAACTTTGTATCGACCATGCTCGTTGGCAATAACATTGCTCTGGTTATCTATGGCATCCTCTTTGCCCGCATTTTTGACCAGCTGCTATTCAGTGGTCTCAGCGACGGTGCCCGCGTTACGGCCGACACCCTGCTGTCGACGCTGGTGGTACTCTTTACCGGCGAGTTCCTGCCTAAGACCATCTTCAAGTCTAGTCCAAACACGCTGCTGACATTCTTTGCCGTGCCTGCATTTGTGTGCTATGTGCTGTTGTGGCCCGTGTCGCGATTTGCTACCATGCTTTCCAGGGGTATACTACGGCTGGCAGGTGTGAAGATGGAGAAAGAGCACGACGACAGGGAGTTCACGCGTGTAGACTTAGACTATCTCGTACAAAGCAGCATCGACAATGCCAAGAGTGAGGAAGAGATTGAGGATGAGGTAAAAATCTTTCAGAATGCCCTCGACTTCAGCGAGACGCGCGTGCGCGACTGCATGGTGCCTCGCACCGAGATTGACGCCGTGGAGGATACCTGTGCTATAGAGGAACTCAAGCAAGTGTTTATAGAGAGCGGTCACTCCAAGGTGGTGGTTTATCACGAGGATATTGACCACGTCGTAGGCTATATTCATTCTTCCGAGATGTTTCACAATGCACAAGACTGGCGCAAGGGTATCCGCCAGCTGACTTTTGTGCCAGAGACGATGCAGGCCTCGCGCCTGATGAAAACATTCATGCAGCAGCAACGCTCTCTGGCCATTGTCGTCGACGAGTTCGGCGGCACCAGCGGACTTATTGCCCTGGAAGATATCGTGGAAGAGATTTTTGGCGACATTGAGGACGAGCATGACTCCAACAACTATGTGGCCAAGCAACTGGAGGACGGTGAATACATGCTCTCGGCGCGACTGGAGATAGAGAAGGTCAACGAGATGTTCGACCTTGGGCTGCCCGAGAGCGACGAATATATGACTGTCGGTGGACTGATACTGCACGAGTACCAGTCGTTCCCTAAGCTTAACGAGATAGTGAACATTGGGCGCTTTGAGTTCAAAATTGTCAAAAATACAGCTACAAAAATCGAACTTGTGAGGTTAAAAGTCACGGAATGAGCGGATTTTTGCCGAAAAATTTCGTCATGTCACACATTTTTATTAATTTTGCCGACTGATTGCGAAAATGTCTCGTCAGAGAACGTAAAAGAGCATAGAAATAACAAATAAAAATAAACAAAACAAATGGCAGCAATTGGAAAAATCAGAAGCTGGGGACCAGTCCTTGTAACGGTTATCGGTCTGGCCCTCTTTGCATTCATCGCCGAAGAAATGTTCCGCTCGTGTGAAGCATCTAAGAACAACGAGCGCCAGCAGGTAGGCGAAGTGTTAGGTGAGAAAATCAATGTTCAGGACTTCCAGGCCCTGGTTGATGAGTATCAGGAGGTCATCAAGATGACCCAGGGACGTGACAACCTGAGCGAGGAAGAGCTCAATCAGGTGAAGGATCAGGTGTGGAACACCTTTGTAAGTAACAAAATCATTGAGGCAGAGGCTGAGAAATTAGGACTCACCGTTACCGATGAGGAGATGCAGAACCTGCTGCGCGAGGGTACTAACCCCATGCTGACGCAGACTCCCTTCGTCAATCGCCAGACGGGTCGCTTCGATGTAACCATGCTTACAAAGTTCCTCAACGACTACAAGAGTAATACTAACAGTCAGCTTACCGAGCAGTATAAGACTCTCTACGACTACTGGCGCTTCATGGAGAAGAATATTCGTCAGCAGTTGCTTTTACAGAAGTATCAGTCGTTGCTCTCTCACTGTCTGTTGTCAAATCCCGTCAGTGCCAAGATTGCTTTCGAGTCGCGTGAAGGCGAATCGAATATTCTGCTGGCTTCGTTGCCTTACACTTCTATCAAGGACGATGAGGTGAAGGTAGAATCATCTGACCTGAAGAAGAAATATGATGAGCAGAAAGAGATGTTCAAGCAGTTCATTGAGACCCGCGACATTAAATATGTTGACTATCAGGTAGTGGCCTCTGCCAGCGACCGTGAAGCGCTGCTGAAGACCATGCAGGAGGCCAGCCAGAAGCTGCAGAGCGGTGCCGCCGCCGCCGAGGTGGTTCGCAAGTCTCAGTCGCAGTTGCCTTATGTGGGCTTGCCTGTGCTGAAGAGTGCCCTGCCGAACGACATCGCTGCCCGTCTCGACTCTATGAGCGTAGGTCAGACCAGTGCGCCCTTTGAGACCAAGGCAGACAATACGCTGAACGTGGTGAAGTTCATCAGTCAGCAGCAGTTGCCCGACTCTGTGGAGTTCCGCATGATTCAGGTTGGTGCTGAGACGGCTGAAGCTGCTCAGAAGAAGGCCGACAGCATCTACACTGCCATCAAGGGAGGCGCTCCTTTCGACTCTATTGCTAAGAAATATGGTCAGGAGGGTACCAAGCAGTGGCTTACCACCGCTCAGTATCAGAATGCCACCACGATTGATGCCGACTCCAAGGAGTATCTCTTGGCCCTCAACACGATGGCCACCGGCGAGCTGAAGAACCTGAAGTTCACTACCGGTAACGTGATTGTTCAGGTAACAGACCGTCGCAACATGGTGACCAAGTACGACGTGGCTGTTATCAAGCACACCATCGACTTCTCTAAGCAGACTTATAGCGACGCTTATAATAAGTTCAGCCAGTTTGTCAGCGAGAACAAGACGATAGAGGCTATGGAGAAAAATGCCGAGAAGTTTGGCTATACTGTCAAGGAGCATCCCAGCTTGATGAACTCTGCGCACTATGTGGTAGGCATCCGCGCTACCCGTGAAGCTATGAAGTGGATTTTCGATGCCCAGCCGGGCGAGGTAAGCCCTCTCTATGAGTGCGGCTCTAACGACCATCTGCTGGTAGTAGCCCTTGAGAAGGTTCATCCCGTAGGCTATCGTGCTATGGATACTCAGGATGTGAAGGATATGCTTACCCGCGAGGTTATTCGTGATAAGAAATTTGACCTGCTTCAAGCTAAGCTCAATGGTGTGAAGAGTATTGCTGATGCTCAGGCAAAGGGTGTCAAGGTTGATACCGTGAAGCAGATTACCTTCGGTGCTCCTGTCTTTGTGCAGGCTACAGGTACTTCAGAGCCGGCTCTGTCTGGTGCTGTGGCAGCCACAAAGGCTGGTGACTTCCATGCCGCAGCCGTCAAGGGTACCGGTGGCGCCTTCGTCTTCCAGAAGCTTGCTGCTGCCGAGAAGGCTGAAAAGTCTGCCTTCAACGCCAAGGAATCAGAAGCACAGCTGAAGGCTCAGGCCATGCAGGCCGCCAGCCGTTTCATGCAGGAGATGTATCAGAAGTCTAACGTTGTTGACAAGCGCTACCTCTTCTTCTAAATTCAGCACAGACAATAGCCGTAGCAATGGCTACGTTCAGCGACTCTGCCGTCTCAGTGCGGTAAGAAGGAATCAACAGGCGACGGGTAACCCGTCGCCTGATTTCGTTTGTCAGGCCGTTGCCCTCATTGCCCATCACGATGATGCCTCCTTCGGTGAGCTCCTCATCATAGATATTGTTGCCGTCGAGCAGTGTGCCATAGACGGGCACATCCGTCGGCAGTGCATCGATATATGCCGCCAGGTTGGTATATACGACACTGACGCGGGCTATGCTGCCCATGGTGGCTTGTACCACTTTGGGGTTCCAGACGTCGGCAGTGGCCTCGCTACAGATGATGGTTTCGATTCCAAACCAGTCGGCCAGACGGATGATAGTACCCAGGTTGCCGGGATCTTGCACTCCGTCGAGGGCGAGAATGAGGGGTGATGGGGTGGTGGGTGATGGGTGTTGGGTGAGGGGTGATGGGGGCTGGGGTATTGGAAACAAAGCCAGAACCTGCTGTGGATGCTGCAGGAAACTGATGCGCCGCAGCTCATCGTCGCTGATGCGCTGGATTCGTGAACTGTCATAGAGCGCCCTGTTGTCGGCACTCAGAGGTGGCTGATAGCCTTCAACGGCAAATACCGCCGACGGTGTCCACCGCGCCATCAGATCGCCAACTACTTTTGGCCCTTCGGCCACAAAAAGTCCCTCCTTGCGCCGGAACTTCTTCTGCTCCAGCTGTCGTATCAGCTTTAGTTGTTTATTTGTAATCATATCCCTTCACGTTTCGCATGTTTCACATTGCTCAACCCCTTTCACCACTCACCACTCACCGCTCACCACTCACCACTCACCGCTCACCACTACTACTTGAATGTGTCAGCCCTGCGGGTCATGTTTTCGCGGAGCTGGTGGCGATAGAGCCATATCTCGCGTGTGTGATAGTTGCCTTCTTTGCCCAGCAGCGGCAACATATAGTCTTGAGCTGTATATCCTTCTACAATCAGCAGGCCAGTGGCCATGTCGAGGTGGACATTCATCGTGTCCTTCTTCTGTTCGGCCACAGGCAGCAGAGGCGACGGTTCGGTCACAAGGCGGGCAGGCAGGCTGTCTGTTCGCCAGTTCACAGGATTGATGGCCACGGCGCTTTTCTCCCATCCCGGCATGACGCAGCTGGTGTCGCGCACGGAGTTGTAGCAGATAGTGACGCCCGTATCGTCGGCCCCCTTTGCCGCAACGATACGGCGGTCAGTCTCAGGAATGGTGATGCCGATGGCATAGGCTGCTATCATGTCTTTATAGGTTTCGTCGTCCATCTCCTTCAGCAACTCCAGCATGATATAGGCGCCCTGACTGTATCCGGCGAGGATGAATGGCCTGCCGCCGCGCAGATGCTTCAGATAGTATTGGAAGGCCCGCCTCACATCGTCTGTAGGCAGTGTCATGCGTGCCGCTTTCAGGCTGTCATTCTCGAAGCTCTGCAGCGAGCACTGCCGGTAGTATGGTGAGAAGAAGTTCAGCTCTCCGCTCACCAGCGTGTCTACTCCCAGCATTTCACTGAGAAGCGGCGCGCGCAGGCTGTCATTCTGCGTGTCGGCATAGTGGCACGTAGTGCCGTCGGGTAGGGGGTAGTCGCCTGTCTCCGTGGAGATGATATAGAACACATCGGCATGAGCCTGGCGGTCGGTGATATACCATTGAGTGGTGTCCTGATAGTCGGGCTCTGCAGGAATGGCATCACTGGCGATGGCGTTTCTTTGGCATGAAGCCAATGTTCCCAGCACAAGAAGTGCTGCGGTAAAAAAATTCAATCGGTACTTGTTCATTTGGCGGAATGACGTACTTTAGCTTACGTCGTGGCTCATTGTTGTCCGTACTTGGCAGTCTATCTGACTACGAAGCGGCGTCCTTTGCTGATGTAGATGCCGCGGCGGAGCGGGGAGGCTACGCGCTGGCCGTTGAGGTTGTAGACAGGGGTGGCGGTGCCTGCTGCTGACGCAGCGGGAGTCGTGGCGCCAATGTGCGGTGAGTAGATGGCGGTGGGCTTGAGCGTAGCGTGCACGTCGGCGGTGCAGCCCCAGAAGGGCGACGGGGTAGTAGGCTCTTCGGTGCCGTCTTTCTTGATGAGCGTGGCGCTCTTCACGCCGATGCTGTAATTGCCGGTCTTGGAATATTGCAGGGTGATGCGGCGCGCCTTGGTGCCCAGGGTGGTGGCGTTGAAGTTGAGGGTAGTCGTCAGCTGCTGTGGCACGGTCAGGTATTGCTCCTTGCCGTCGGTGGCACCGTACACCTTGATGCTCAGGTAGCCGCTCTGGGGCACGTCGAGCAATTCCAGGCGAATGCCCTTATAGTTGCTCATGCTGACGTCGTAGTCGCAGAGGTTGAGTTCCTGCCACTGCCCGGTGTAGTTGACGGTATATGTCATGTCGTAGTCGTCGGTGGTACGCAGATGTGGGTTGTGGTCGCTGCCGTGGTAGGCTTGCAGTATGGTGCGTGCCAGGTCGGGCTGGCTGAAGGCCGGCAGCGAGCGAGCACTGCCGTCGCTGATGCCCATCCACCAGAAGGTGGCAAAGCCGTAGTCCTTGGCCTTCTTCACCATGTAGTCGGCGTAGCTGAGCACATGGTCGCGGCGCACCAGATAGTCGTTCTCACCGTCGTTGGCCGTACCCCATTCGCCAATGATGACCGGCGCTCCCTTGTCGGCCAGGTGGGTCTTCAGGGCGCTGAACATGCCGTCCATTTCCGTCCGCATGTTGCTGAGGTTCTTCACGTTGGGGTAGGTGTGTATCTGGAAGAGCAGGTGGTTCTGCGCCTCGTCCTTAGGCAGCAGCATCTGTTCCAGAGGCTCTTTCAGGTGAGCATTCCAGGTGCCGCTGCCGCAGCAGGCGCCGTAAGTGTTGACCACGAGGTTGCGCTGGGCGTTACCGCCGCCGGTGGCTCTCACGGTGCTGACAAAACTCTGGGCGTAGCTGTTGATGGCCTCGTAGGCGTCGGCTGCGTCGGCAGCATTATATTTATTAGGTGAATTGAAGGAGGCGAAGCACCAGGAGTTGTACTTGTCGAGCATCTCGTTGTAAGCCTCGAAGAGCAGTCGCTGGTCGTAGTCGCGAAACTCCTCGGCAATCTGCTGCCAGAGTCCCTCGTAGCGGGCTTTCACCTTGTTATAATCACTCATACTAGCCACGAGCCAGTGTGAGTCGTTGTCGGCTCCGGTGTCGTGGTGGACGTTGAGTATACAGTACATACCCGTGTTGAGCACATAGTCTACCACCTCGTGCACGCGCTTCATCCAGGCGGCGTCCACGCGGCCTGCAGCATCCATGTGAGGATACCACGTCACCGGCACGCGGATGGCGCCAAAGCCAGCCCATTTCATCATCTGCATCAGCGCGGGCTGGGTGACGGGCTGGCCCCAGTAGGTTTCAGACTTGACGATATCGCTCATCGCCTCGCCGCTATGGGCGTCGAGGGTGTTGCCCAGGTTCCAGCCAACGCCCATATTGCTAATGGCCTCAGAGGCCGTTTCAAACTGCTGCGCCTGCAGGGGCAGCGATAGTAGCAGCAGTGCTGCCAGGGTTTTCAGTTGTCGGTTCATAATCATGGGACAAAAATACAACTTTTCCGCGAATGTGCAAAAGTTTTGAGGCGTGTTTTAAACGTTTACGTTAATTTTTCTTCAAAAAAGCACTTTTGTTGCTTTGATATGGATTTATTTCGTTATCTTTGCACCACCAAAGGGTACGCAGGTGTCTCACCTGCGGAGGCCATGGGTGAGACACCCACGTAGCAGATTCAAAGCTTAAAACTAATATAAAACTTAAAAACTCATGAAACAATTCAACGACAAGAATTTCGTCTTAGAGACCGAGATTGCACAAGACTTGTATCACAACCACGCTGCCAAGATGCCCATTATCGACTACCACTGTCACCTCATTCCCGAGATGGTGGCCAAGGATCATAAGTTTAAGAGCATCACCGAGTTGTGGCTCGGCGGCGACCACTATAAGTGGCGTGCCATGCGCACCAACGGCGTTGACGAGCGCTACTGCACGGGCAAGGACACCACCGACTGGGAGAAGTTTGAGAAGTGGGCAGAGACCGTGCCCTACACCCTGCGCAACCCCCTGTACCACTGGACCCACCTGGAGCTGAAGACCGCCTTCGGCATAGAGAAGCTGCTCTCGCCCAAGACCGCCCGCGAAATCTTCGACGAGTGTAACGACAAGCTGGCCAACGACCCCAACTACACCGCTCGCGGCCTGATGCGCCACTACAACGTGGAGTGCGTATGTACCACCGACGACCCCGTTGACGACCTGCACAACCATATTGAGTATGCCAAGACCAAGGGCGAGAACGACCCGCTGATGATTCCCGCCTGGCGTCCCGACAAGGCTATGAACATTGAGAAGCCTGAGTTTGCCAAGTATGTGGAGCAGCTCTCCGACGTTAGCGGCGTGGGCATCACGAAGTTTGCCGACATGGTAGACGCCCTGAAGAAGCGTCACGAGTTCTTTGAGCAGCAGGGCTCTAAGCTCTCTGACCACGGCATTGAGGAGTTCTACGACGAGGAGTACACCGACTCGCAGATTGAGACCATCTTCGAGAAGGCCATGCGCGGCCAGCAGCTCTCGGAGTTGGAGATTCGCCAGTATAAGAACTGCTTCCTGACGGTGATGGCCGAGATGGACGCCGATGCCGGCTGGACGCAGCAGTTCCACTATGGCGCCATCCGCGACAACAATACCAAGATGTACAACCAGCTGGGTCCCGACACGGGCTTCGACTCTATCGGCGAGTTCAACACGGCCAAGGCCATGTCGAAGTTCCTCAACAAGCTCAACATGGAGGGTAAGCTCACGCGTACCATATTATATACGTTGAACCCCTGCGCCAACGAGGTCATTGCCACCATGCTGGGTAACTTCCAGGGCGGCGAGCCAGGTAAGATCCAGTTTGGCTCCGGATGGTGGTTCAACGACCAGATGGACGGCATGATTCGCCAGATGAACGCCCTCTCGGTGCTCGGCCTGCTGAGCCGTTTCGTGGGCATGCTCACCGACAGCCGCTCGTTCCTGAGCTATCCGCGCCACGAGTACTTCCGCCGTATCCTCTGCAACCTGCTGGGCAACGACGTAGAGAAAGGCCTGCTGCCCGACGACCGCGAGCTGCTGGGCAAGATGGTGGAAGACATCTCCTACAACAACGCCCGTCGCTACTTCAAGTTCTATTAATTAGAGGGAGTAAGAAGGAGTAAGAAGGAGTTTAAAGGAGTAAGAAGGAGTTAGAAGGAGTAAGAAGGAGTTTAAAGGAGTTAGAAGGAGTTTAAAGGAGTTAGAAGGAGTTAGAAGGAGTTAGAAGGAGTTAGAAGGAGTTAGAAGTCAATAGTTCTACCCTTAGTATCTCGACTATACTGGAGTAAAAGTAATGACTTTTAACTCCTTTTTACTCCTTTTTACTCCTTTTTACTCCCTTTTACTCCCTTTTACTCCCTTTTACTCCCTTTTACTCTTTCTAACTCCTTCTAACTCCTTCTAACTCCCTTTAACTCCTTCATGAAATAATAATTTGAAAGAAAAAAGTGAAAAGCCTGTTGACTTTTCACTTTTTCTTTGTACCTTTGCACGCGAAATTAACACAAACACGTAAACAATATGTGCGGAATAGTAGGATATATAGGCACGAAAGAGGCTTATCCCATTCTAATTAAAGGTCTGCGCCGCTTGGAGTATCGTGGTTACGACTCGGCGGGCGTGGCGCTCGTCAGCAGCGACGGCAGTCTTAACGTTTATAAGACGAAAGGTAAGGTAGACAATCTTACAGAGTATTGCAGCGACAAAGACGTCAGCGGCACCATAGGCATTGCCCACACCCGCTGGGCCACCCACGGCGAGCCCTCCAGCCGCAATGCCCACCCCCATTACTCGGAGAGCCGCAACCTGGCCATCATCCATAACGGCATCATCGAGAACTACGCCGACATCAAGGCCAAGCTGCTGCAGAAGGGCGTCACCTTCCAGAGCGATACCGACACCGAGGTGCTTGTCCAGCTGGTGGAATATATCATGGTGAAGAAGTCGCTGCCGCTGCTGGAGGCCGTGCAGGTGGCCCTCTATCAGGTTATCGGTGCCTACGCCATTGCAATTGTCGACAAGCGCGACCCCGACCAGATTATTGCCGCCCGCAAGCAGAGCCCCCTGGTGGTGGGCATCGGCGACGGCGAGTTCTTTTTAGGTTCCGACGCCAGCCCCATCGTGGAATATACCGACAAGGTGGTCTACCTGGAGGATGGCAATATCGCCGTCATCCGCCGCGGCCAGGAGCTCCATGTGGTGAGCATCCTCGGCGAGGAGCAGGCGCTCAATGTCAAGAAGGTAGACATCGACTTAGGCCAGATAGAGAAGGGCGGCTACCCCCACTTCATGCTCAAGGAAATCTTTGAGCAGCCGGAGTGCCTGACCAACTGCATGCGCGGGCGCGTCAATGTAGAGGCCACCCATGTCACGCTCTCGGCACTCATCGACCACCGGCGCCAGCTGCTGGCCGCCAAGCGTGTGGTCATCGTGGCCTGCGGCACGTCGTGGCATGCCGGCCTCATAGGCAAGCAGATGATTGAGTCGCTGGTGCGCGTGCCAGTTGAGGTGGAGTATGCCTCGGAGTTCCGCTACCGCAATCCCGTGGTGGGCAAGGACGATGTGGTGATAGCCATCAGCCAGAGCGGCGAGACTGCCGACACGCTGGCCGCCGTACAGCTGGCCAAGGAGAAAGGGGCTTTCATCTATGGCGTGTGCAACGCCATCGGCAGCAGCATCCCACGAGCCACTGATACGGGTACGTATATCCACGTAGGCCCGGAGATTGGCGTGGCCTCTACCAAGGCGTTTACCGGACAGGTGACAGTGCTCACGATGATAGCCTTAGCCATGGGCGAGGCCAAGGGCACCATCGACCGCGAGGAATACCTGAGAATAGTCAAAGGGCTGAGCGAGGTGCCCGACAAGATACGCGAAGTGTTGCAGACCAACGACCGCATCAAGGACCTGGCGCGCACCTTTACCTATGCCCACAACTTCCTCTACTTAGGCCGCGGCTACAGCTATCCCGTAGCCCTGGAGGGCGCACTGAAGCTGAAGGAAATCAGCTACATCCACGCCGAGGGCTATCCTGCCGCCGAGATGAAGCACGGCCCCATAGCCCTGATCGACAGCGACATGCCCGTAGTGGTGATAGCCACCCACAACGCCATGTATGAGAAGGTGCTCTCCAACATCCAGGAGATTAAGGCGCGGCAGGGTAGGGTGATTGCCCTCGTGTCGAAGGGCGACGACACCATTGCCCGTATTGCCGACGAGGTGATAGAGCTGCCCGACGTGCTGGAGTGCCTGGAGCCACTGGTGGCCACCGTCCCCCTGCAGTTGCTGGCCTATCACGTGGCCGTCTGCAAAGGCAAAAACGTTGACCAGCCCCGCAACCTGGCAAAGTCGGTAACGGTAGAATAAGAGTTTAGAGTTAAGAGTTTAGAGTTTAGAGTTGAGAGTTAAGAGTTTAGAGTTAAGAGCTGAGAGTTAAGAGTTTAGAGTTAAGAGTTTAGAGTTAAGAGTTGAAATGTTGATATGAAAGACGTGACACTGGTCCTGCAAGATGGGACAACATTTCAAGGAAAGAGTTTCGGCTACGAGGCCGACGTGGTTGGCGAGGTCGTGTTCAACACGGCCATGATGGGTTACCCCGAGTCATTGACCGACCCCTCGTATGCCGGCCAGATATTGGTGGAGACCTATCCGCTGGTAGGCAACTACGGCGTGCCGCCCTTCACCTTCGCAGGAGCGTCCGCCGACGGCAAGGCTCCTCAAGCCGTGCTCCCCGATTTTATGGAGAGCGACCGCATCTACGCCAAGGCGCTGATTGTGGCCGACTATTCTGAGCAGTACTCCCACTGGAACGCCGTGGAGAGCCTCGGCCAGTGGCTGAAGCGCGAACACGTGCCCGGCGTGACAGGCATTGACACCCGCCAGCTGACCAAGGTGCTGCGCGAGCATGGCGTCATGATGGGGCGCCTGCTCTTCTCTGCCGCCTGTCAGGTAAACTGCGCTAATAGCGCAGTAAACGAGACCGAGGACTACGGCGCCATCAACTGGGTAGAGCGTGTGTCGTGCCGCGATGTTATCCGCTATAACGAGGGCGCCGGCCGCAGGGTGGTGCTCGTCGACTGCGGCGTCAAGGCCAACATTATCCGCTGCCTCGTCGGCCGCGGCGTGGAGGTTATCCGCGTGCCCTGGAACTACGACTACACGGCGATGGACTTCGACGGCCTCTTCTTAGCCAACGGTCCCGGCGACCCCGACAAATGCGTCGATGCCGTGGAGATTCTGAAGAAGCAGATGACCATGAGCCGCAAGCCTATCTGCGGCATCTGCATGGGCAACCAGCTGCTGGGCAAGGCCGCCGGCGCCACCATCTACAAGCTGAAATACGGCCACCGCTCCCACAACCAGCCCGTGCGCGAGGTGGGCACCAACCGCTGCTACGTGACCAGTCAGAACCACGGCTATGCCGTCGACGCCACCACTTTGGGCAACGACTGGCGCGAGCTCTTTGTCAACATGAACGACGGTTCCAACGAGGGTATCTGTCACCAGACCTACCCCTGGTTCTCAAGCCAGTTCCACCCCGAAGCCTGTTCAGGGCCTGTAGATACGGAGTTTATGTTCGACCGCTTTGTAAGGTCGCTGTGAGTACGCCTGCTTTTTGTGCCTATGCCCACACCTTTGCCTATTCCTCTATATGCGACAGGGAATGGGCAAAGGCCGTGATAAAGTTGGTCATCGTTTCCGAGGGATAATAACGGAAATATTTTGCCGACCGTCTGACGTGCCATAGCATGGCCGACGAGTTGGAGGTGTGTACGAAGATGTCCTTGCCCTGCGAGAAGTACCACTCTTCGGCATGTGAGTTTTTCTGCCGCAGCATCTCGTTGAGCTGGCGTTCCATCTGGTCGTCGGTCATGGGTTGCATAAACGGCAGTTCAGCAGGGTCGAAGTGCATGAGCTTGACCAGCATCACACAGGCCAGCTGCGTCATGGGCTGCAGTTGCAGCTTGTTAACCCACTGTTGCAGGGTGGTGAAATCAGTCCTATTAGCCGACAGCCTTAGAAACTGTCCCAGCTCCGTGACGCGCTTGACGGGTATGCCGGCGTTCATGATGAAGCGGGCGATGCCCAGCAGGTGGAGTAGGGCGGTGCGCGTCTCTGTGTTGGAGTGCTCGTCGTCGAGGATGTTCTGCAGCTGATGGTTTAGCACAGGGTTCGTCAGCCGGTTGGCGGCCAGCAGCTCGTTGTCTTCGTCGTCGCCATGGTTCTTGGCGACGCCCCACTGCTGCATCAGGTCGGCGGGCACCTGCACCAAGAACTGCTCCTTGCAGCGCTCCAGTCCTTGATAGGTAAAGGGTGCCACGTCGTGCATCTCTGACAGCTGATACAGCCGTCGCCATTTCCATGCCGACAGCGGCTCTATCTGCTCCTGAGTGTTGAACGCTCCGGCGCGGAGCAGTCTGAATAGGTTTCGCTCAATAATGTTCATGAGTAACGTTTAGGATACCTCAGCACGATGGCCATCAAGGCTGTCATGCCCAGGGCGAAGGGATAATATAGATACGGAATAATGGCTATGGGATTAAGACTGGCCAGCCCTCCGGCCATCAGCAACTGTGCGCCGTAGGGCAGCAGCCCCTGGGTGAAGCACGAGAAGGTGTCGAGTATCGATGCACACTTGCGGTTGTCTATACCGAAGCGGTCGCCTATGTGCTTGGCTATGCCGCCCACGGTGATGATGGCCACAGTGTTGTTGGCCGTACACACATTGACCATCGACACCAGCGCCGCCACTGCCAGCTCGGCGCCGCGCTTGCTGCTGACGTGGCGCGTGAGCAGGCCGATGATGGCGTCGATGCCGCCTTGCTGCTTGATGAGCGCTAGCAGTCCTCCCGCCATCATGGTGATGATAATCAGCTCGCCCATGCCCGTGATGCCGTCGCCCATGGCGCCCATCCATCCGTAGAGGTCGTAGCTGCCGTTGAGCGTGCCAATGATGCCGGTGAGCATCAGCCCCAGCGTGAGCACCGCCATGACGTTCACGCCAAGGATGGCGGCTATGAGCACCACCACGTAAGGCACCACCTTGACGGGCTCTATGGCCGCTATGTCGTGGGGTGCCTGCACGCTGCTGCCCATGACGATGTAGACGATGAGGATGAACAGCGCCGCCGGTGCCACGATAAACAGGTTGACGCGAAACTTGTCGCTGAGCTTGCAGCCTTGCGTCTGCGTGGCGGCGATGGTGGTGTCGCTGATAAACGAGAGGTTGTCGCCGAAGAACGAGCCCCCCACGACGATGGCCGTCACCATGGCTACCGGCAAGTCCGTCTGAACGGCCACGCCGGCGGCGATGGGCGCCAGGGCAACGATGGTGCCCACGCTGGTGCCTATGCTCAGCGATATGAAGCAGGCGGCGAGAAACAGGCCGGCCAGCAGCATCTGCGGCGGCAGCAGCCATAGCGTCAGGTTCACCGTGGCGTCGATGCTGCCCATGGCCTTGGCGCTGGCGGCGAAGGCGCCGGCCAGGATGAAGATCCAGATCATAAGCATCATCTGCCCCGCGGAGGCGCCTCGCGAGTAGGTGTCGATGCGCTCTTTCAGCGGCAGGCCGCCGCTGACGATGACGGCATATATCGACGTTGCCATAAACGCTACGGTGATAGGCACTTTGTAGAAGTCGCCGGCCACGAGGCTGGTGACAAGATACAGGGTGATGAACACCGCGAGAGGTGACAGCGCTAACAGTCCTTTTTTCATATCCATGTGCAAAAGTACAAATTTAAATGCTAACCACCAAGTTTTTTGACGGTTATTTGACATGGCCGACATCGGCCACCTTCCGGGCATACCACCCTCGGATGCCCTTTTGTGCACCGTATTCGAAGTGGGCGGCCTTCAGCGCCTTCACCAGTCGCGACATGTTGGGACGGTCGCTGCCGCGGCTGTGCTGCTGCAGGTCGCTGAGGATGTCTACAGCGCGCACGAAGTTCTCCTGGGCGCGCGGGGCGGGCTCGTAATAGCTCGTGAGCAGGATGTCGGCCGTCGAGGCGTTGAGAAACTGCTCGTTGTGCTGCTGCACCTGTCGCTCCTCGTCGGGCGTCATGTAGCAGAGTTCGCCGTGGCTGAGCTCATAGAGAGCCTGGGCGTAGAGCTGCTGGTAGTTCACGGGCGTCATGGTGTCGATGGTGCCGGTGACCTCTACGCAGAGGTAGCGCCTGGAGCCCGTGGCGTCGGTCAGCGGCTGGCGCTCGTTGGTGGTGGCTATGAACGACGCCATGCGCTGAAGCATGGTGTAGCTCTCCGACCGCATGCGGCGCACCTGCACGTCCCTCTCTGTCAATATGCGCTTGATCTTGGCCTGCTCGCGGTCGGTCTTGGCGTTGTATTCGTCGATGTTGACCAGGGCCATGCGTCCGAGCATGCGCTCCACCTGCTCGGCATTGTCGAGTTTGATGTCGTCGATGTAGTATTCGCGCAGGGAGTAGGGCAGGAGCATCTTGCAGAATGTTGACTTGCGACAGCCCTGCGGCCCCACGAGCATGGGCACCACGGCGTTGGCATGGTCGCGGCTCTGTCCGAGCCAGGTGGCTACCATGCCGAGAAACCAGCGGTGGAAGAGCCGCGGCCATTGCTTGTATTGGCAGGGCACTCTGGCGGCCATTTGCTCAATGTAGTTGCGCTTTTGGTCCCACGTGCCGCAGCCGGCGAGAAACTCGTGTACGGGGTTGTAGTCGGGCGTCAGGCTGGACTGCGCATACTGCTTGATGTCGATGGGCCAGGCGGCGCCGGCGTCCATCATCTGCTCCTGACCTATGCGGTTGATGTCGCGGTCGGTGAGCTCCTGCCAGGGGTGGTAGTCGATGCCGCGGGGCCGGAACTCCTCGCGGAGTTTCATCACGTTGTAGCGCAGCTCGTAGCGGCGGTCGAAGAATTCCTTCACCTTGCGCGCTATGCGCTCCTTCTCGGTCATCTGCGAGTAGGGGCGCCCCTCGGGGGCGTCGGCGTAGACGGAGCGGAAAATCTTGCGGATGGCGTCGGTGGTGAGGCCCCACTCCGTGTAATAGGAGGCGCGCTGCACGCAGCTCTCCTCGGGCAGCGCCGACTTGCGGCAGAGGCGCGCCAGCTCCAGGACCAGCGGCTCGTAGGAGGGGTGGGGCTGCTGGGGCTGCTGGGGCGGCTGGGGAGACTGGGGCTGCTGGGGCGACTGGGGTGGCTGAGACTCATAAGCCCCATAAGCCTCAGTCGCCCCATTAGCCCCATTAGCCTCAGAAGCCCCAGTCTCCCCAGTCTCCCCAGTCTCCCCAGCTACCGCCTCGCGGGCTTTGCTGACGCAGGTGTAGAAATCGAGGCGCTGGCGCTCTATGGCGTCCCATGTAGGGTCGCTGGTGAAGTTGCCGTCGCGGTCGGTGCGGGCCAGCGGATAGCGGGCCAGCTCTTCGGCGGTAGAGAGCACCGTCAGGGGCAGCGCCCCGGCGTTGACATAGACCTGCGAGTCCTGGCTCATGCGGCATCCCCTGAGCAGCGACTCCTCCACCACGGGCACGTGGCATCCCGTCATGGCCTCCAGGAAACGGGCCGCCTGCTGCTGCGCCAGACAGAGAAACCTCAGATAGGCAGTCGAGTCAGCGGGGAGTGGTCCGTTAGCCGGCTGACAGCGCACAACGACTTTCAGTGTGCGACGGCTGACGCCGGCGAAGGCCATGAGTGTCTGCGGCAGCTGCTCCACGCTGTGGCGCAGCAGTGCCGTGCGGTGAGGGTCGCCGTCCAGGGGTATGCTCACGAGCATCAGCCCCGTAGGCTGTTGCCAGTGGTGAACGCCCTGATAGGCGAAGCGCGAGGCGAAGATGAGGTACGGCAGCTGGTTGCGCGGCGCCGACAGGTGTGCCTCCGACGGCAGGCCTTCGCCGTTGAGGGTCACGCGTGCCTCACTGAGCTTACGTGCCAGACGCTCCACCAGCGGCTGGCGCTCGCTGTCGGCGATGACCGTGGCGAGCTCTTCCAGAGGCATGGGCAGCGGGCGGCCCCAGCGGCCGTGGCGGGTCTTGATACGTGTTACGATGGTGTCGGCGGCCGACATCTCAGGTGCTGTGGTTGTCTTCTTACACTTCATATACTTCGCGCGGACGGCCCTTAGTGGCGCATCCGGCGGCAAAGTTACAACCTTTCCGGCAACGGTGCAAGGAAGAGACCCTACCCAGAGGAATCCTAAGTGCGGGCTACGCGCTAAATGAAAAGTGATAAGTGATAAATGAAAAGTGAAAAGTGATAAGTGATAAGTGAAAAATGATAAGTGATAAGTGATAAGTGTTGCACCTCTTACACCTGGCACTTAACGCGTTGATAGTCAGGAGCCATTACAAAGAAATAGGTCACACCAGAGGCAGCACCGGAGGTAGCACCTGACTGAAATGCAAAATTGCATAAATATACGTTCAAAACGGCCGTTGTTTTTTCCAAAACGCGCGCCGTTTTTGAAAAAACGGCCGCTGATTTTTCAGAAACGTGCGCCGTTTTGAAAAAAGCTCCGAATTCCTTACAAAACGGGGGGTGTAACTGCATAAATATACAAATAGTGAATATTTATTCAGAATTCAACTTTCTCAAGTTGAAGGAGTTAGAAGGAGTCGGAGGGAGTTAGAAGGAGTTAGAAGTCAAATGACTATCAACGACAATAACCTCTGAAGCTTGTAGAGAGCAGACTAATGACTTCTGACTACATGAGGCCAAAGGCCGATAACTCCTTCTAACTCCTTCTAACTCCGAAAGTTGAGCGAATGCGAAACTTGAATTCAGAATTACTCACTTATCACAACTTCCCTCCTCTGAGTGGCTTGCACGGTAACTAACTCCCCTCCTCCCATGAGGAGGGGAGTTAGTTACCCACACAATTTCTTGTTGCCCCCCTTAGGTGTGCCCTCAGGTGCTACCAGTCTCTGTGTAATGACCGCTGATAATCAGTTAGTTAAGCGTCGTGTGTAAGAGGTGTGACACATTTTATGATTCTACTCCTTTCCTTTTCTTACTACTCAACTCCTTGTTCTACTATCGAAAGTGAATCATGATGATATGCCGTCAGGCCGTCGATGGGCGACTTCATAATCCGACCTATGGTGAATTGTTCAAGGCTGGCGGCCAGGCGCAGCTGCGCTTCGAAGTGATAGGCGATGCTGCCCACGAAACTTACAGGCAGGTCGCTGCGATGGTATGGCACGATATTGTGGCGGTAGAAACTGCGGAAGTTGTCAACCACGAGCGTCTCTATATCGTCGTCGTCCAGGTGGCTGGCAATGAAGGGTGCCAGTGAGGCTAAGAACTTATTAGCCTGCGGCTGGCGGTAGACACGGCCGATGATAGCTGCCATGTTGAGCTGCATATCATGCTCAAAGTCAGTACGTATCTTCTGATTGATAAAGCCTTTGTAGAGGGCATTGATGAAGTTGCGCCCTAAGACGGCGCCGCTGCCCTCGTCGCCGAGAATATATCCCAGCGGCGGCGTGTTAGCCACAATCTCTCGGCCGTCGTAGAGTCCTGAGTTGGCCCCCGTGCCCAAGATGGCGGCGATACCTTCACTGCGACCGCAGACGGCGCGCGCCGCCCCCATCAGGTCGCTGCAGACCTCGACGCCAGCCTCCGGGAAAACCAGCCGCAGCAGCCGGCTCATGTCGCCAGCCACCTCGGGTCTTACCCCGCTGCCGTAGAAATAAATTTCGAGGGTGGAGAGAGGAGAGTGGGGGACGGAGTCTGTCAGCGCTGGCAACAGCTCCTGGCGGAGGATGCCCAAGATGGCCTCTTCCGAGAGGTGAAAAGGATTGATACCCGCCGTCAGGTAACGGCCTGCCACGCTCTTTCCGTCTGTGAGCACCCACTCGGTCTTGGTGCTTCCGCTGTCTGCAATGAGTTTCATGAGGGCAAAAGTACGCAAATATTTTTAAAAAACCGCATTTTGCTTTGATATTTTTGCTTTTTTATATACCTTTGCACGCTATGAAAGTGAATAGAATTATAATCCTCTTTGTACTGTTGTGTCTGAGTCTGACGGAGGGTCATGCCGTGCTGAAGGAGCGCGACCTGGAGCAGACGTTGGAAATCCTGCGCGGCGAGCTCACTGAGCAGCTGAGCGATTTGATAAGCCTCTCCGACGAGCGCAAGACTCAGAACGATCAGATCTTCACCCAGCTGATGGAGACTATGAAGCAGTCGGGACAGAACGCCCTGATGCTCTACTCGCAGAAGCAGAACTACGTCTTCGACATGACCTACGCCTGCCACCAGGCCACGGCCCAGTACCGCAACTTCCTGCGCTCGCAGATACCCTTCCAGCAGTTTCTTACCACCATTGACACCGACATACTGAAGTACGACAGTCTGGTAAACAGCCTCAAGACCATGCCGCAGAGCATGCTCAGTGACCGTGCCCGCGTTAATCGTAACGTCTGTCTGACGTTGGCCACTACCATCCGCAACACGCTGACAGAGAACCGGCGCCAGGTCTCCGACTACATCGCTTATTATGATGCCACGGAGCAGCGGCTGAAATATCTTAACGACTACGCCAACGAGCGCTATAACGACATACAGACCAATATCTTCAAGAACGGCGGACAAAACTATTTCGTCATTCTGAAGAGCCTGAACTACAAGCTCCGCGAAACCCGCCAGACCATAGAAGACAAATACGGCAGCCAGCAGAAGGGGTCGCAGTGGGACTCCAGCGTGATCTTCGGACTCTTCGGCATCATTGCCCTCTACATCGTCATAGCCATCGCCCTGAACCTGCTGGTCATCCGCTTTCTCATGCCCCAGCGATTCCGCACCGAGGATTTCCTGCGTAAGCGCACCTGTGTCATCATGGCCACCACCACCATAACCTTCGCACTGATCATGGGGGTGCTCAGGGCCACCCTGGAGCAGAACTTCTTCATCATGGCCAGCGACCTGCTCATTGAGTACGCCTGGCTTCTGGGCGTCATCCTCATCTCGCTGCTGCTGCGTGTCAGCGGCGAGCAGATAGGCAGCGCCTTCCGCATCTACGCCCCTTTGGTGTTTGTAGGCTTCATCGTGATAGCCTTCCGTATCATCCTCATCCCCAATGAACTTGTCAACCTCATCCTGCCGCCGGTGCTGCTCGTCTGCACACTGTGGCAGTGGGCCGTCATCCGCCGCCACAACCGCAATGTGCCGCGCTCAGACATGTTCTACACCTACATCTCGCTCACGGTTTTCATCACCTCCGTAGTACTCTCCTGGACGGGCTACACACTGCTTGCCGTGCAGCTGCTCATCTGGTGGATCATGCAGCTTACCTGCATCCTCACCATCACCTGCGTCAGCCAGTACGTGCAGCGCTATGGCCGTCGACACGGTCTCGAAGAGGCTCCTGTCACCAAAAGCTGGTTCTACAAGCTATTCTACAGCGTGGCACTGCCCGTGCTGGGCGTCTTTTCCGTCATGGTGAGCATCTACTGGGCCGCCGACGTGTTCAACCTCAGCGACCTGTGCATGCAGCTCTTCCGCCATGAGTTTATCAGCACCAAGAACCTCAGCGTCAGCATCCTCAAACTGACTATGGTCATCTGCCTATGGTTCCTCTTCCGCTACGTCAGCACCACCATCCTTGCCCTGCTGCGCCTGCACTACCAGCAGCAAGACCCCGATACTGCACTGAGCCGCGAGGTCATGGGGCGCAACGTCATCCAGGTGCTCGTCTGGGGGCTGTGGCTCATGCTCTCGCTGAGCATCCTCAGCATCAGCGTCACCTGGCTCGTGGCTATTGGCGGCGGACTGTCAACAGGTATCGGCTTTGCCTCTAAAGACATCATTGAGAACATTTACTACGGCGCCTCACTCATGGCCGGCCGCGTGAAGGTTGGCGACTGGATACAGGTTGACGGCACCATGGGCAAGGTCACCAGTATCAGCTATACCTCTACCGTCGTAGAGTCGCTCTACGGCGAGGTCATCACCTTCCAGAACTCACAGCTCTTTGCCAAGAATTACAAGAACCTCACCAAGAACCACGGCTACGTGCTGGCCGTCGTGCCCTTCGGCGTGGCTTATGGCTCTAACCTGAAACAGGTCACAGACTTGGTAGAAACCGCCGTCAATGCCATGCACCACCAGTGGATGGACCCCGAGAAGCGGATAAAGGCCGTCGTCTCAGAGATGAACGAGTCGAGCGTCGACTTCAAACTCTTCGTCTGGGCCGATGCCGTCAAGAAGTCCTATGTCGTGAGCGACGTGCTGAAGTGCGTCTACGACACCCTGGGCAAGAACGGTATCGAGATACCCTTCCCCCAGCGCGACGTACACCTTATTCAAAATTAAAAAATTAAAAGATATGTAAACTTAAGTTTTGGTAGTTATTTCTAAACGCAGAGGCGCAGAGTTATAGAGATTTACGCCGACCAACCAGAGTGCGCAGAGGCATGCCAAGGGCATTTCTATGAGTACGCTGAGTGCAGCGCAGCCTCTCTGCGAACTCCTAAGCATGCTTTAGCATGACTCTGAATCTCGCATAAAAACTCTTCTTTCTCTGTGTCTCTGCGTTTAAAATATACTTCCGAAACTTCTGTTAGAAATTAAAAGATTAAAAGAATATAGACAAGAAATGGGAAAGCTGTTTACCTTATTAATTGCTGCCCTGATGGCTGTCGGCGTTGGGGCGCAGACACCGTTTGTCACCGTCAGCGACGGCCATTTCCAGCGCGACGGCAAGCCTTATTATTATGTAGGCACCAACTTCTGGTATGGCGCCATCCTCGGCAGCCAGGGTCAGGGTGGCAACCGCGAGCGCCTCTGCCGCGAGCTCGACGCCATGAAGCGCTTAGGCATCGACAACCTGCGCATCCTCGTAGGCAGCGACGGCCGGCGGGGCGTGAAGACCAAGGTGGAGCCCACGCTCCAGGTAGAGCCCGGCGTCTATAACGACACCATCCTTGCTGGTCTGGACTACCTGCTCATGGAGATGGGTAAGCGCCACATGGTGGCCGTCCTCTATCTCAACAACTCGTGGGAGTGGAGCGGCGGCTACGGATTCTATCTGGAACATGCCGGCGCCGGCCGCCAGCCGCGTCCCGACGATGTGGGCTATCCTGCCTTCATGGCCGCCATGGCACAGTATGCCACCAACAACCGCGCCCACGAGCTGTTCTACGACTACGTGCGCTTCATCCTCAGCCGCACCAACCGCTATACCGGTGTGAAGTATACCGACGACCCCGCCATTATGTCGTGGCAGATAGGCAACGAGCCGCGGGCGTTCTCGCGCGAGGCACTGCCCGCCTTTGAGCAGTGGATCAGTGAGGCGGCACGGCTCATGCGCCGGCTCGACCCCAACCACCTCATATCCATTGGCAGCGAGGGGGCATGGGGCTGCGAGGGCGACTATGGCGTGTGGGAGCGCATCTGCAGCGACAAGAACGTCGACTATTGCAACATCCACCTCTGGCCTTACAACTGGGGATGGGCCAAGGCCGACTCCCTCTGGGAGCATCTGCCTGCGGCCTGCGAGAACACCAAAGACTATATTGACCGCCACGTAGCTATCTGCAACCGCCTTAAGAAGCCGCTGGTGATGGAGGAGTTCGGCTATCCCCGCGACGGCTTTCAGTTTGCCCTCGGCACGCCTACCCGCGGCCGTGACGGCTACTATCAGTATGTGTTCGCCCTCGTAGCCCAGAATGCCGAGCAGGGCGGCTGCTTCGCCGGCTGTAATTTCTGGGGATGGGGCGGCGAAGCTCGTCCCCGCCATGAGCAGTGGCAGGTAGGCGACGACTATTGCGGCGACCCCGCACAGGAGGCACAGGGGCTCAACTCCGTGTTCGCCACCGACCGCTCAACCCTCGACGTCGTGCGGCAGCAGGTGGAGCGCATGCAAATCAGGTAGACTCACTTTTCCAACTGTCTGTTGTATGGTTGTATGACGGGCAAACTATTTTAGGTGGCTGTCGATGAGCGTACGCAGTTGCTGTATGCCCTGGTGGTTGTTGTCGAGGGCTTCGACCTCATGCAGGTATCGTTCGGCATGCTTCGTGTCGCCCATGCCGTAATAGCCAAGGGCAAGCATGTATTTGCAGTGGATGAGGTTCTTCTGGTCTAAGGAGTCCTCCCAGATGAGCAAGTCGGGCAGCGAAACGGCGAAATAGTCCATGACGATGTGGTCGAAGAGGTGCTGCTTGCCGTAGCTGATGAGTCGGTTGAAGAGGCCGCGGGCTTTGTTTTGCTCTCCGAGTTTGCTGTAACAGAGGGCTGCGTAGAAAATCTTGTCGGGCTTGGCGTCGTTGTAATACATGGCTGCTGCAGGCTCCGTAGGTCCTTTGCATCCCAGGGTGTAACATTCACAGGCCTTGTCGCCGTCGCCGGTCATGTCGTAGGCCATCCCCAGAAGGTAGTAGAAGTCATTTTCCTGTGCGCCATAGAGCTTTCCCTCGCCTAAGTGTGGGGGGTATGTCAGACACTCCTTGAGCAGCTTGATAGCCTCTGAAGCCCTGCCTTGGCTCAGCGCTTGTTTTGCCAGCTCAACGCGGCAGATTTGGTACTGGCTGCTCACCTTGCCTTCGCCGCCTTCCCAGGGATGGAAGCAGCGACTGTCGAGTTTGTGCATGGCCTCCTCATATTGCCCCGTCTGGTTGAGCAGTGTTATCTCCTCGAGGACGAGGTCGTCGCGGCGTTCGGTGAGATGGGGGTACTGTTGCAGCAGTGCCAGCCGCTGCTGATGGGGGCGGTGCAGGCGTTTGTAGAGCTGGTCGAGCTCCATGAACACGCGCTGGTCGTTTTCGTCGAGATGGAAGGCGCGCTCCATATATTCCAGCGCCTGGTCGTGGTTTCCCTGCTTGTTGAAGCGTGCCAGTGCAAGGTTACGCCACACGGTGGGGAACTGTGGCGCGCGGCGGGCTGCAAGTTCCCAGTTGTGGATGGCCAGGTCATACTGGCGGGCGGCGTAGTAGAGACAGCCTAAGTAATAGGGAGCCTTACAAATGAGCAGCTTGAAGCTGGGCTCCTGTTTTATTGAGGCGTACTGCTTAGCGTTTTCCAGGGCGATGACATCCTCCGGACGGTTGGGGAAGCAGTAGGCAGGGTCGGCCTGCTCGGCTGTCTGGAGCGCTTCCTGATTGCCGCAGAAAGCGTATAGGTAGTACCAGGTCATGGGGGTGCAGGCTCCCTCGCTGATAGCGACAGTCCAGAGGCTCCGGGCCTCGTCGGTGAGTCCGGCGGCCACATAGTCGAGAGCCACCTCGTCGTAGTTTTGTGCACTCTTTCGGAGCATCTTTTTCATCTCGGCAAGTATCGTCGTGGCCACTATCTCGTGGGATTGGATGCCTGACGACTTAAACAGCAGGTACTGCTCATAGCGGCAACCGTAGTTGAAACGGTCTATCGAGAGCGACTCGCTGATGAGTTTCAGCGCCTCGTCCCTGCGCCCCATCTTCCTGAGGATGGCCGTCTTCAGGGCGCGGGCCTTGTGGTTGTGCCAGTTGCTGATGAGACAGCGGTCCACCTCGTCGAGAGCCGCTTCATAGCGTCCTTCGGTCGTGCTGACCTTGGCAGCCTCGAAGTAGGCGGCATCGGCCCATGCCTTGTTCCATGAAGCTTTCCAGAACAGCTCGTAGGCTTCGCTCGTCTTCCCCTGGTATTTCAGCGCCAGCGCCAGGTTGTAGATAGGCTCACCGTCGTAAGGGTTAGGATTGCGCTTCTGTGAGAGTCTGACGGCTTTGCGCAGATATTCCTCGGCCTTCTGGAAACGTCCTTTGCGGATTAGCCACAGCCCCATGGCATTGAGACACCGTATGTCGTCGGGGTCGCGGCGCAGGGCCTCCTCGTAGTAGTCGGTGGCTGTCCAGGTGGCATGGCGATACTGCTCCAGATGCAGACCCGTCAGGAAGAGCTGCTCGTTGGTTTTAATCTGCTGGGGCAGCAGGGCAGCCTCGGCACTGTCGGGGATGGGGCGTATTTCGTCGGCCTCGGCGTGCCATCGTAGCACGGTGCGCTCGCCATAGGCGAAAGTCTTCACAATCTCGAAGGTCAGCTCATCAATGGCGGCCCCCTTCACGTCGATGGTCTCGGTGAGCACAGCCTCGGGCGAGAGTGTCGTCTGCTGGTCATAATAAATGGTGCCGTCGTCATTCCTGAGAATGAGGCGCACGTTCTGTCGTGAGGTGGCAAAGACCTTGAAAGTGCATGTCGTCTCAGCGCCCTCCGTGGGGGCTTCGATATTGAAGACGAGGTCTTTCGATGCCTCTTTTACCACACCAAGTTCGCGGTATGGCATGAAGTACTGCGTGAATAGCTTCTCCTCGTAAGGCATGAGCCAGGCAAAGTCGGGCTGGTTTTCGGTGTACACACCGGCCATCAGTTCGATGTATGGCCGGAAGCCCTTGCGGTCGATGCCCCACTGCTTCATCTCCTCGGGTGTGGCCTCGTCGGTGAGGTTGCGGTCCCAGGCGCGTCCGAAGTCGCCATTGCCCC
>CAMHKU010000019.1 GCA_946185805.1 uncultured Prevotellaceae bacterium
TGTTCGACGACTTCCTCTCGAAGCTCGACCATGAGATAGACTACGAGAACTGATTAAAAATTGAAAAAATAAAAAATTGAAAAATTAAAGCAGAAAAAAGCGGGAAGGCGTAAAGACAATGAAAAAGATATTGCTGATTCTTAGTATGGCCATGCTCGGGATGAGCGTCCAGGCTAAAGACTATAAATATGTTACGGTAAAAGGCGACCTGATGCAGACGCGCATTTATACGCTCGACAACGGACTGAAGGTGTATCTGTCGGCCAACCCCGAGAAGCCGCGCATACAGACCTACATCGCCGTGCGCACCGGCTCAAAGAACGACCCGGCAGAGACCACCGGCCTGGCCCACTACCTGGAGCACCTGATGTTTAAGGGCACCAGCCGTTTTGGCACCAACAACCCCGCCGCCGAGGCGCCACTGCTCGACGAGATTGAGCAGCGCTACGAGAAGTATCGCCTGATGACCGACGCCGACGCGCGCCGTCAGGCTTACCATGAGATAGACAGCGTGAGCCAGCTGGCAGCCCAGTATTTCATTCCCAACGAGTATGACAAGCTGATGGCGGCCATCGGCGCCGAGGGCACCGATGCCTACACGTCGAACGACGTGACATGCTACACCGAGGACATACCCGCCAACGAGGTAGACAACTGGGCCAAGATTCAGGCTGACCGTTTCCAGAACATGGTCATCCGCGGCTTCCATACCGAACTGGAGGCCGTCTACGAGGAATACAACATCGGCCTGTCGTCAGACCAGCGCAAGCTCTTTGCCACCATCTGCAAGATGCTGTGGCCCACTCACCCCTACGGCCTACAGACCACCATCGGCACCCAGGAGCACCTGAAGAACCCCTCCATCACCAATATCAAGAACTACTTCCGCCACTGGTACGTGCCCAACAACGTGGCCATCTGCATGGCCGGCGACATTGACATGGACAAGACCATCGCCACTATCGACAAGTATTTCGGCGCGTGGAAAGCCGGCAGCGACGTGCGCCAGCCGGTGTTCGCCCCCCTGCCCCCGCTGACAGCCCCCAAAGACACCACCGTCGTAGGCCCGGAGGCCGAGCAGATATGGATGGGATGGCGCGCCCGTCAGGCTAACACCCTACAGGCCGACACCCTGGAGCTGATGGAGGACGTGCTGAGCAACGGCCGCGCCGGACTCTTCGACCTGAACCTCAACCAGACGATGAAGGTGCAGAGTGCAGCAGGAGGTGCTGAACTGCTGCACGACCACGGGGCCTTCTTCCTGATGGGAACGCCCAAGCAGGGTCAGAGCCTCGACGAGGTGAAGCGCCTCATGCTGGCTGAGATAGACAAACTGAAGAAGGGCGACTTCCCCGACAACCTGCTGCCCTCGATCATCAACAACAAGAAGCGCCGCCACTATCAGTTGCTCGAGAGCAATCAGGGACGGGCCGACATGTTCGTCGACGCCTTCATCAACGAGGTGGACTGGCGACAGGTGGTAGGCAAGATCGACCGCATCTCCAAAATCACAAAGCAGGAGATCGTAGACTTCGCCAACAAGTTCTTCACCGACGGCTACGTGAGCGTCTACAAGAAGCACGGCATCGACTCCACACAGAAGAAGATCGACAAGCCCGCCATCACCCCGATACCCACGAACCGCGACCAGATGAGCCAGTTTGTGAAGGATATCCAGAACGCACAGGTGGAACCCATCCAGCCCAAGTTCGTCGACTTCAAGAGCGACCTGACGATGGCCAAGACCAAGAAAGGCCTACCCCTCTATTATGTGCAGAACAAAGAGAACGGACTCTTCCAACTCACTTTCCGCTATGAGTTCGGCCAGAGTGCCGACAACCGCTATGACGTGGCCAACCAGTATCTGAACTACCTCGGGACTGACAAGATGAGTGTCAGCGACGTGAAGCAGAAGTTCTACGAACTGGCCTGCAGTTTCTCTGCCATCGTATGGGACGACGTGCTCAACATCAGCCTGAGCGGCCTTCAGGAGAATATGCAGCCTGCCCTGTCGTTGCTGGAGGAAGTGCTGAACCATGCACAGGTGGACAGAGAAGCCTACGATGCCCTGGTCAAGAAGATCATGAAGGGGCGTGAGGATGCCAAGAAGAACCAGCGCTACAACTACGCTGCGCTCTGTTCATACGGTATCTACGGCCCCCGAAATGCAGAGCGCGACATTCTCAGCGAGCAGCAACTGAAGGATACTGATCCCCAGGTGTTCATCGACCTTGTGAAGAAACTCAGCAACTATGAGCACAGCGTGAACTACTACGGTCCGATGAGCCTGCAGGAGGTCGCTGCCGTCATCGACAAGACCCATCAGACGGCCAAGAAACGCCTGCCGGTGCCTCAGAACAACTATTATGTGAAGCAGGAAGCCAACCAGAATGAGGTATGGATTGCCCCATACGATGCCAAGAACATCTATATGCGTGCCTACCACAACGAGCAGCGCGACTGGCATATCGAAGAGGCTGCCGTGCAGGCCGTGTTCAACGAGTACTTCGGCGGCGGCATGAACGGCATCGTGTTCCAGGAGATGCGCGAGGCACGCGGCCTGGCCTACAATGCCTCTGCCTACTACAGCCGTGCCGGCAGGAAGGGAGAGAAGGAGAGTTTCTTCACTCACATCATCACCCAGAACGACAAGATGGCTGACTGTATCAGCCACTTCCAGGAAATCACCAACGAACTGCCTGCCAGTGAGAACGCCTTCGGCATCGCCAAGGAGGGACTCGCCAAGCAACTTGCCAGCCAGCGGGTCACCAAGATGGGCATCATCAGCAGATGGCATGCCATGCAGCAGTTGGGACTCGACTATGACCTCAATCAGAAGATCTACGCCGACCTGCCGAAGGTCACCCTGCAGGACATCGTCAACTTCGAGAAGGCAAACATGGCCAACAAGCCCCTCCGCTACCTCATCCTCGGCGACGAGAAGCAGCTCGACATGAAGGTGCTCGAAAAGATCGGCCCCGTCAGGCGCCTCACCACCGACGAGGTGTTTGGCGAGTGAGAGGTGAGTAATGTGAATGAATTAATAAGCCAATGGAAGAATATATAGTATCTGCGCGCAAGTACCGGCCTATGTCGTTCGACACGGTGGTGGGACAGAGCAGTCTGACCACCACGCTGAAGAACGCCGTGAAGTCGGGCAAGCTGGCGCATGCCTACCTGTTTTGCGGGCCTCGCGGCGTAGGCAAGACCACCTGTGCCCGCATCTTTGCCAAAGCTATCAATTGCCAGAATCCGACGGCCGATGGCGAGGCCTGTAACGAGTGTGAGTCGTGCCAGTCGTTCAACGAGCAGCGCTCGCTGAACATCTTCGAGCTTGACGCCGCGTCGAACAACTCCGTGGAACATATCAAGGCGCTCATGGAGCAGACGCGCATACCGCCGCAGCTGGGACGCTACAAGGTGTTTATCATCGACGAGGTACACATGCTCTCGACGGCCGCCTTCAACGCCTTCCTCAAGACGCTGGAGGAGCCGCCGGCACATGTCATCTTCATCCTCGCCACCACCGAGAAGCACAAGATCCTGCCCACCATCCTGAGCCGCTGCCAGATTTACGACTTTGAGCGCATGACGGTGCAGAACACCGTGGCCCACTTGAAGCACGTGGCCGAGAAGGAGGGCATCAAGTATGAGGACGAGGCGCTGGCCGTCATTGCCGAGAAGGCCGACGGCGGCATGCGCGACGCGCTGAGCATCTTCGACCAGGCTGCGTCGTTCTGTCAGGGCAACATCACCTACCAGAAGGTGATTGAAGACCTCAACGTGCTCGACTCGGAATACTACTTCCGCATGGTGGACTACACCGTGGAGAACAAGGTGAGCGAGACGATGGTGCTGCTCAACGACATTCTCAATAAGGGTTTCGACGGCGGCCTGCTCATCCAGGGGCTGGCTCGCCACGTGCGCAACGTCATGATGGCCAAGGACCCGCAGACGCTGCCGCTGCTCGAGGTGAGCGACCAGCAGCGCCAGCGCTACCAGCAGCAGGCCCAGCGCTGCCCCACACCTTATTTATATAAGGCGCTGCAGCTGATGAACCAGTGCGACATCAACTACCGGCAGTCGTCGAACAAGCGCCTGCTGGTGGAGCTCACGCTCATAGAGATAGCCCAGATTACGCAGCCCGAGGAGGGGCCTGCCAGTGGGCGTAAGCCCCGACGACTGAAATCCCTGTTTAAGATGCTGATGAAGCAGTCGCAACCCACGACCACGGCCCCGCAGGTAGCCGCGGTTGCGCAGACTCGTCAGCCAGAGAGAATAGCTAATAGTAACGGAAACACCGCAAGCGCTGGAAACACCGCAAGCGCTGTAACCTTTGGAAACGTTACAACCTCTGGAAACGCCGCGACCGCCGGAAATTCCGGAACCGTCGGAACCGCCAACGCAGTTCCCTCTGGCTCGCCCGCTCCGAAGCTGAAGATGGGTTCCCTGGGCATGTCGTGGAACAATCTCAGGAAGATGGCCACGTCGCCTAAGGTGAACATTATTTCGCAGAGCATCGGACTTGACGCTAAACCAGAGGACGAGACGCAGGCCTTTACCCAGGACGACCTGGAACTCCAGTGGCTGGCCATGTGCAACCGCATGCCGCAGAAGTTAGTGGGCATTGCCTCGCGCATGAAGAATATGAACCCCCTCATCACAGAGCTGCCGCAGGTAGAGGTAGTCGTCGACAACGAGCTCATTGCCGGCGAGTTGGAGAAGATTCGCGGCAGCGTGGTCAACACGCTGAAGATGTATCTCCACAACAATGCCATCACCCTCAATATCCGCATTGCCGAGCCTCAGGAGCAAGCCCGCATCCTTACTCGCCGCGAACAGTTAGAGGAGATGATTGCAGCCAACTCATCCATTCAGAAGCTCTGCGAAGCCTTCGACCTGGAACTGGCGTGAGAAGTGAGAAGTGAGAAGTGAGAAGTGAGAAGTGATAAGTGAGAAGTGATAAGTTAAGCAGATGAAAATATTGAAAAGAATGGTGGCAGTGGCCGTCAAGGTATGGCACCTGCCTTTCGTGAAATACAGCCTGATAGCTATTATCGGCATTGTGCTGGTAGGCTTCGTTGGCGAGAACAGCATGCTGGCACACATGCGTAACAAGATGTATATCAGCCAACTGACAAGCGAGATAGAGAAGTATGAGCAGCAGAACGAGAACGACATGCGCCAGATTCGCGAACTCAACCTCAACCCCAAGGCCATGGAGCGTATAGCCCGTGAGCGCTACTTTATGAAGCATGACGATGAAGACATCTTCGTGCTCTCCGATGATGACCGTGGCCCCAGCACCCCCGTTTCCTCCTATGAAGCAACTGAGTAAACTCCAGACGGCCATCTTCCTCGCAGGCGCCTTGTTGATGGCTCTTGGTGCAGGCGCCACACTCACAGGCTGGACCCTAGCGCCCTACATTTTTGCCCTCGGCGCCGTGGGCTTCACGTCCATGCAGATGCTGCAGCGCTATGAAGGACCCAATTTCGTTATCCGCCGCCTGCGGCGGATTATGCTGTTGAGCGATGTGATGTTCCTCGTGTCGGCCCTGCTGATGATTGCCAGTCAGGGCAACATGCTCCACCTGAGCCATATCACCTACCTGCAGTATGTGTACAACAAGTGGGTGGTGACGCTGCTTATCGCCGCCATCCTGCAGCTCTATACCACCCACCGAATCAGTAGCGAACTGGAGCGAGAGGCAAAAAAACTATAAAAGATAGGCTCGTAGTTTTAAATTGCGCAAATTTATTTCCGTACGTCAATATATCTGTGTACATTTGCAGCGTAAAGACAAACGCACATATATGAACAGATTCTTATACGCATTGATGGCCGCCAGCCTGCTGGCATCGTGCGCCGAAAACTATTCGGTGCAGGGGCAGTCATCGGTGTCTGCTCTTGACGGGAGCAAACTCTATCTGAAGGCCATCAAGGACAATGAACTGAAAAACATCGACTCCTGTGAGGTCGTTCACGGACAGTTCCGCTTTTCCGGCCCCTTAGACACAGTGCGCATGGCCAACCTCTTCATGGACGACGAGAGCATCATGCCCATGGTGCTTGAGATGGGCGAAATCAGCATCCGCATCGACAATGCCTCGCAGACCGTCGGCGGCACGCCGCTCAACGACAAACTCTATGACTTCATCGATTTTCACAACCAGCTCGACAACCAGATGAACGAGCTCTCGCACAAGCAGAGCCAGATGCTGCTCGACGGCATTGATGAGGCTGTCATCAACGAGCAGTTGACGATGGAGGCCAACGAGATAGCTCGCCGCGAGGACTCGTTGGTGACCAACTTCATAGTAGAGAATTTCGACAATGTCCTTGGCCCTGGTGTGTTTATGATGATGACCAGCAGCTACCGTTATCCCGTGCTGACGCCCCAGATAGAAGACATTATGAGCAAAGCTACGGAGAAGTTCAAGAGCGACCCGTACGTGCGCGACTACTATCAGGTGGCCACCGAGAACCAGGCGCGCCAGATGGGCCTTCACGACGGTGACACCACGCCGCCGCCTCCCCCCGCCGATGATATGGCGCCCTTGGGACAGCCGGCGAACCAGCCGGGCGACAGCGCCGCTCTGACGGCCCCCGTGCTGCCGCCGACGCAAGCCACAAAACCACTCACCAATATGCCGCAAACCAATGAGAACGCTGATTGAAGGCGGCACGATAGTCAATGAAGGCAGAGCTTTCGTCGGCACCATCATCGTTGAAGGTAAAGATATTCTAACCATTACTGAAGGCTCCCACCGTCCCGAAGTGCCTGTTGACCACGTCATCGACGCCTCGGGATGCTTCGTGGTGCCAGGCATCATCGACGACCACGTACACTTCCGCGAGCCGGGACTGACGGCCAAGGCCGACATCGACACAGAGTCGCAAGCCGCCGCCGCCGGCGGTGTCACCAGTTTCATGGATATGCCCAACACCGTGCCGCAGACCACCACGCTGGAGGCGCTCGACGAGAAGTTCAGGCTGGCCGCCGCCAAGAGCCATGTGAACTACAGTTTTTTCTTCGGCGCCACCAACGACAACAGCGACCTCTTTGCACGGCTCGACGCCCACCGCATACCCGGCATCAAGCTCTTTATGGGCTCTTCAACGGGCAACATGCTCGTTGACCGCCGCGAGGCCTTGGAGCGCATCTTCCAAACCGCCCCGATGCCCATCATGGCACATTGCGAGGACACCACGATTATCAGTCGCAACATGGCAGCGGCGCAGCAGCGCTATGGCGACGACCCCGCCGTGAGCCACCATCCCGAAATCCGCAGCGCTGAAGCCTGCTATGAGAGCACCCGCTTAGCCGTGGAACTGGCTCGAAGACACCATGCCCGCCTCCATGTGGCCCATGTGTCGACAGCCCGCGAGCTTTCGCTCTTCACGCCGCCAGCCGACGCCGACGCCCCGCTGCCCGCGATTACCGCCGAGGCCACCGTCAGCCATCTCTATTTCAGCGACCGCGACTACGCCACCTTAGGCACCCGCATCAAATGTAACCCCGCCATCAAGAGCGAGGACGACCGCGATGCCCTGCAGCAGGCTCTCTCCGACGGCCGCATCACCGTCATCGGCACCGACCACGCCCCCCACCTGCTGGCGCAGAAGGAGGGCGGCTGCCAGCGTGCCGCCAGCGGCATGCCTATGGTGCAGTTCTCGCTGGTGACCATGCTCGAACTTGTTGACCGCGGCGTGCTCACTATCGAGCGCCTCGTAGAGCTGATGTGCCACAACCCAGCCCGCCTCTTCGGTATCAGCCGTCGAGGATTCCTGCGCCCCGGCTACCGGGCCGACATTGCCATCGTGCGCCCCGGCCGTCTGTGGACACTCACCGCCGACCGTATTCTGAGCAAGTGCGGATGGAGCCCACTGCAGGGACACACCTTCCGCTGGCAGGTAGTGCGCACGCTCTGCAACGGACATACCGTCTATCACAACTCACATGTTGACACCGAATACATCGGCGAACCCTTAAAATATACCCGATAACATAGCGTATGAAGATGAGTTTCACCGTCAGCGAAGTGGCGCCCTACATCAACTGGATTTACTTTTTCCATGCCTGGGGGACGGCTCACATGCCGCCTCTTGACAAAGCCCAGTTGCAGGCTGAGGCCGAACAACGGCTGCTACGCTATGGCCAGCGCTATCACGCCCATGGCCTCTTCAAGGTCTTCAGAGCCTATAGCAGTGGCGACGACATTATCGTAAGCCGTCCATTTGGCGACGACACCCCCATGGAGGTAAGAATCCCTTGCCTGCGGCAGCAGCAGCAGGGCAGCGAGTGTCTATGCCTGTCAGACTTCATAGCCCCCGCAAACTCTTCTTACCAGTCGCGGGTAGCCATCTTTGCCACCACCGTTGACGACGCCATGGAGCACGACTTCGATGACGACCCCTACGAGAAAATGATGATGCAGCTACTGGCCGACCGCCTGGCCGAGGCTGCGGCAGAGCGGCTTCATGAAAAGGTGCGCAAAGTATACTGGGGCTACGCCCGTCATGAGCATCTCTCTATTGCTGAAATGCTTAATGAGCGCTGGCAGGGCATACGCCCCGCCGTGGGCTATCCCTCGTTGCCAGATGCCAGCCTTAACTTTGTGTTCAACCACCTGATCAACTTCCGCCAGATAGGCATCCGTCTGACCGACAGCGGCGCCATGAAACCACATGCCAGCGTCAGCGGCATGATGATTTCTCACCCCGAGGCCCGCTACTTCAGTGTAGGCACCATTGGCGAAGACCAACTCAACGACTATGCCCACCGTCGCGGTATACCCGTAGAGTCGATACGTAAGTTCTTAGCATCCAATCTGCCATGACACAACAGCTACTGATATTATTCCACCCCGACGTCTATATCTGCCTGCTCTTCTTGGCAGTGGCTATTGTCACCGTCGTGGCTTGGCGCATGATGCGCGCTGCCCGGCAACGGTGGGTACGCCCTACAGTCATCACACTCTTGGCCGCACTCTGGCTGCTGGCCTTTTACGGCACCTTCCTGGGCGTCACGGGCGTACGCGTGCGTCATGTTACATTCTTCTCCGACGACCTGCCGCCAGCCTTTGACGGCTATCGCATCGTACAATTCAGCGATGCCCATGTAGGCAGTTTCAACGGATGGCGCAAGCAGATACTCCAGGAGGCTGTTGACAGTATCACGGCCCAGCAGGCCGACATGATTGTGTTCACTGGCGACCTGCAAAACACGTGTCCCGCTGACATCGATCCTCACCGCCGCCTGCTGGCCACGCTCAAAGCCCCCGATGGCGTCTTCTCCGTACTGGGCAACCACGACTACGCCATGTATGTAGACCAAGATCTGGAACAGCAGTACCGGCAGGTGACACAGACTTGCAACGAAGAGGGAGACCTGGGGTGGACTCTGCTCAACAATGACCACCGCATCATTCGCCGAGGCGCCGACTCGCTCGTCATTGCCGGCATGGAAAACGACGGCGAAAACCGATTCCCGCAATATGGCCGCATCAATTCTGCACTCTACGGCCTGCGGCGGCAGTCGTTCGTCGTCATGCTGGAGCACGACCCTACGGCCTGGCGCCGCAAGATACTGCCTCACTCTCACTGCCAGCTAACCCTCAGCGGACATACCCACGGCGGGCAAATCTCGCTGCTGGGACTGTCGCCGGCAGCGCTCACGTATCATGAATACAGCGGGCTATATTATGTGGGCAACCGGGCCATCAACGTGTCGTCGGGTATCGGTGGGGTTATTCCCTTCCGCATTGGCACGCCACCGGAAATAGTCGTTGTAACGTTGGTCAGAGGTAAGAGGTGAGAAACTATGAAACAGATACTACACATATTGTATTGTATTTACCAGCTGGTGGTGGGGGTGCCCGTGGTGGTTCTCATCACTATCGTCACCGCCTTCGAGGTGGGTATTGGCTGTGCCATCGGCAACGGCCACTTCTGGGGCTACTACCCCGGACGCTGGTGGGCCAAGGTCATTTTGCGCACGCTGTTGCTGCCCGTCCACGTTGAGGGACGCGAGCATCTGGAGCCGCGCCAGTCATACGTCTTTGTGGCCAACCATCAGGGGGCATTCGACATCTTTCTCATCTACGGCTTCCTGGGCCGCAACTTCAAGTGGATGATGAAGCACCAGATTAACAAGATTCCTTTTGTGGGCTACGCCTGCCGTCGCAGCCATCAGATCATGGTTGACAAGCGCGGCGTGAGCAAAATCAAAAAAACATATCAGGACGCCCGGCATATCCTGGAACTTGGTTACAGTGTCACCGTATTCCCCGAGGGCGCCCGCACCTTCACCGGCCACATGGGTCTGTTTCGCAAAGGGGCCTTTGCGCTGGCCGACGAACTTCAGCTGCCCGTGGTGCCACTGACCATCAACGGCTCGTTCAACGTGCTGCCGCGCATGCGCGACTGGCATTTCATCACCTGGCACCCCCTGAGCCTCACCATCCATCAGCCCATCTACCCCGTTGGACAGGGTCCCGACAATGTCAGCGCCACCATGCACCAGGCCTACGACTCCGTCATGTCGGCACTGGTGCCCGAGTACCAAGGCTACGTGGAGAATCCTGACCAGTAAATAGAATTCAGCCTTTCATACTAACAGTTTGATAATCAATAGACTGCTGTTAGCATGAAAGGCTGAATAGTTATTGGACTGCCCAGAAAATTATTAACTGTTAATCTTGGGATACTTGCGTGTCCAGCCATCCCAGCGCAGTCGCATCACGCCAAAGAAAGCCTCGCTGAAAATGCCGCCCGACATCTTGCTGGTGCCCTCGCGGCGGTTGACGAAGATAACGGGCACCTCCTTGATCTTGAAACCAATCTTGTAGGCAGTGAACTTCATCTCTATCTGGAAGGCATAGCCCTTGAAGCGTATTTTGTCTAACTCGATGGTCTGCAGCACCCGGCGCTTATAGCACTTAAAGCCTGCCGTGGTGTCGTGAACATCGAAGCCCGTCACTAACCGTACATAGACAGAAGCAAAATACGACATCAGCACACGTCCCATGGGCCAGTTCACCACGTTGACGCCACTGATATAGCGGCTGCCGATGGCCACGTCGTTTCCCTCGTCGTGACAAGCGCTGTAGAGCCGTGGCAGGTCGTTGGGGTCGTGGCTGAAGTCGGCGTCCATCTCAAACACATACTCATAGCTGCGCTCCAACGCCCATTTGAAACCAGCGATGTAAGCTGTGCCTAGTCCCAGCTTGCCGCTACGCTCCTTCAGAAACAGGCGGTCGGCAAACTCGTTGGCCATGAGGCGCTTCACTATCTGTGCCGTGCCGTCGGGCGAACCGTCGTCGATAACTAATATATGAAAGCACTTATCAAGGCCAAAGACGGCTCGGATGATTTTCTCTATGTTTTCCTTCTCGTTATAAGTAGGAATAATGACTATACTGTCGCTGTTGTTCATAATGATTGATAATATGTCGTTTACTTATTTCTTCTTTCCAAACTCCGGATCAATCTTCAATAGCGATGTTACAATGTAGGTCATTGAGCAGGCTATCATGACGATGATGAAGAACAGCCGATAGCCGACGGCCTCCTGCAGGGCACCTGCAAACAGGCCGGGAATCATCATCGACAGGGCCATGAAGGCCGTGCAGAGGGCGTAGTGCGACGTTTTGTGCTCACCCTGGCTATAATATATAAGGTATAGCATGTAGGCCGAGAATCCGAAGCCGTAGCCAAACTGCTCTATGAAGACGAAGGAGCTGATGACCACCAGGTTGGACGGCAGCAGATAGGCCATGATGACGTAGACAATGTCGGGCAGTGTGATAGCCATCACCATAGGCCATAGCCAGCGCTTCAAGCCGTCGCGGCTGGCGCAGATGCCGCCGAGAATGCCGCCGACGGTGAGGCCGATGACGCCCACGGTGCCCTGCACCAGGCCGTATTCGCCGTCGCTGAGGCCGAGGCCGCCGTTGCTGACATTGTCGACGAGGAAGAGTGCCGACACCTTGGCCAGCAGGCCCTCAGGCATGCGGTAGAAGAGCATGAAGCAGATGCCCACCCACACCTGCGGCTTCTGGAAGAAGGTCACCACTGTCTGGCAAAACTCCTGCCAGATAGCCGTTGCCGTCTTGGCTTGTTTCTCGCCGTCCTCCTCCGGCCTTGGCAGCGCCCAGTTATGGTAGAGCCAGAAGGCTATGAAGAGGCCTGCCATGAGATAGAACACGAGGCTCCATGAATATTGTATGCTGCGTGTCAATACCTGCAGGGCGCCGGCCAGTCCTACCAAGAGTCCGCTAGAGAAGATGGTGGCTATGCGATAGAAGGTGGAGCGTATGCCTACGAAGTAGGCCTGCTCGTGCTCGTCGAGGCCCATCATGTAGAAACCGTCGGCGGCAATGTCGTGAGTGGCGCTGGCAAAGGCCATCATCCAGAAGAAAAACAGCGTGCCCTGCAGCCACCACGAGGCGGGAATGGTGAAAGCCACGCCGCCGAGGGCTGCGCCGATGAGCAGCTGCATGGTGGTAATCCACCAGCGTTTGGTTTTGAGAATGTCTACAAAGGGGCTCCACAGGGGCTTGATGACCCACGGCAGGTAGAGCCATGAGGTGTAGAGCGTGATGTCGGTGTTCGACAGTCCGAGGCGCTTGTAGAGGATGAGCGAGATGGTCATCACCGCCACGTAGGGCACGCCTTCGGCAAAGTAAAGAGTGGGCACCCAGGCCCAAGGAGATTTCTTCATTTTCTTTTCTTAGAATATGTGATTCAATTATAAACGGTGTGGATTTCGGCTCCGCGGTAGTAGTAGAGCAGGATGTCGCGGTAGTTTCGTCCCTGCTCGCCCATGACGGCGGCACCTATTTGGCATAAGCCTACGCCGTGGCCCCATCCGCGGCCCTTCAGGCGGAAGCCGCCGTGGGTTTTCTCTACGTCGAAGCAGGAGCTGTAGAGGTGGGTCTGGCTCAGCGTGCGGCGAATCTCCAGTTCCTTGCCAACGGTGAACTCGCCCTTGGTGCCAACAATCTTGAGCTTCCAGATACGGCCGCTCTTGCCACGCTCCAGGGGTACTAGGTCTACGATGTCGCCCAGGTCGGTCTTCAGTTTGTGGCTCACGAGGTCGGTCAGTTGGTCGCGGCTGTACTCCACCGTCCACTCAAAGAAGTCGGGCGTCTCCTGGTCGTAGTCGTTGAGCACCTGGCTCAGGATGTGCTTGTCGTGGGTGTTGCAATAGGGGCAGGCAACGGAGATGAGGTAGGGCTTGGGCGTGTCCTCCCAGCAATACTGGAACTCCTCGGTGCGTCCGCCGCAGCACTTCGAGAAGCGTGCGTCGCAGATTTCGTCGCCATACATCAGTATCTGTCCGCGCGTCTGGCGGATGGCCTCCACCACCGACGGGTTGTCGGCGTGAGTGATACCTTGGTAGCGCTGGCAGTGGTCGTCGGCGCAGACGTCGAAGAGCGTGTGGTCTTCGCGGTCGTACCACCGTATCAGTTCATTGTCTTTTTTAGTAAATGAGAAGAAGCTGTTGCTGCCGCTCGTGGCCTGCTGGCGGCGCTTCTCCATCTGTGCCAGCAGCCACGAGCGGCTGATGACGGCGTGCGACTTGAGCAGCTCCAACGACGACGTGGCGGCCATCTCGCTGGAGATGACGCTGGTGAGGTAGCGCTCCACGGGCAGTTCGTTGATGGCCGTAATCTGGTCGCTCTCTACCACCAGGCGCAGGGCGCCGTTGAAGGTCTGCGTCTGCTTGCGCTCCCAGTGGAAGCCTGAGCCGATAGTGACGTTGCGAATGGAGAACGACGCATCGGGCGACTGCGGGGTGAACACCAGCTGGCTGTACTGCTGACCGTGCCAGAGGATGCCGCCCTCGCTGAACGCCACCGTCTGCTCGCCACTGATGGCAGCGCCCTTGGCGGTGTAAGGGGCGTTGAGGGTGAACGCAATGGTTTGTGCGCTGACGATGCCGACGGTGACCGTCGGCTCCTTGACATTCTGGAGTCTAGACTTTGAACTCTGAGTCTTGGCGTCCGCCGTCTTGGCTTGGTTCGTCAGGCGCTCAACCACCTGCTGCAGCTCTTCCTTTGAAAGCGCCACCTCCTGAAGAATGGCAATGGCCTGCTCGGCCGTCAAGCTGCGGAAGTCGTCTTCGCGCGGCGTAATCATCAGGCCGGCCATGTCGAGCGCACCGGGCGACACCACCACCTGGCCGTAGCAGTCGGGGCGGTGCTTGCGGCGGGGGAACACCACCGTCAGGTAGGTGTCGTCGTGCTGCCAGCAGAGGATGTTCATCATCGGCTCCGTCTCGCCGTCGGGGCAGGGTAGGGCGGTGTAAAGCTGGCGGAAGAGTCGCTCGCCGGCCTCGCGCGTGTGGCTGCTGATGAGCAGGGCGGGGCAGGGGTAGTCGGCAATGACCGAAATTCCGTTGCCGTCGGCATCGGTGACCACCGGCGTGAGGTTGCGCGCGAGCCGCTGCCACCGGTCGAGGAGCGGCAGCTGGCGGGGAATGCCCGCCTGCAGGTGGGCGTGGTCGGGTGCTGACGCCCCACACTTTGGACCGTTGTAGAACACCAGCAATTCAGGGTAGGTGTCTGTCAGGCGATACATCTCGCCATACATCTCCTTGATAGCCTGCGGCGTATGCTTCACCATGGGTATGGTGAAGTGCATGGGCAGGATGGGGAAGGGGTTGACCAGCAGCTCCCACTTGCCGTGGAGCAGGCGCTTCATCTGCATGTCGGGGCGGTTGGCGCTGCACAGGAAGCAAGGTCGCTCGCTGATGCTCCTGTTGTCGATTTTGGCACCTGTAGACACCATGCGTGCGGGGTTCCACTGCAGCACTACGGTGCCGTCGTCCAGGTCGCGGGTCTCGGCGCTCGTCAGCTCGCGGTAGCGGCGTCGGGCGTCGGGCCACGTCTCTGTCTGTCGGTCGAAGAATCGCTGCAGCGGCGAGTCGGGCATCACCATGTCGGTCTTGCCGCTGACCATCCGCTGGCGGGCCTCGACCTCAAGCGTGCGCAGACGGTCTTTATACAGGTTGTTGGCATTGACTTTGTCTATTGACAGGGCGGCGTCGCTGTTGCCGCCCCAGCGGCGGCAGAGGTAGAGCTCGTCGTAGATACGCCCAATGCGGTAATGGCGCGAGAAGGCCAGTCCCAGGGCGTAGTCCTCGCCATAGCTGGTGTTGGGAAACTGCAGCTGGCGCAGGATAGGCGTGAAGAACGCCCTCGGGGCGCCTAAGCCGTTGATGCGCAGGGCATTGTTGGGGCCGTTCTCGTCGGTCCACTCGCGGTGGTCGATGAGTCCCGGCGGCAGCGTGTTCAGCTCGAAGTCGCACATGCGGTAGCTGCCGATGACCATGGCCGCCTTCTGCTTGTGGAAGGCGTCGACCACCAGCTGCAGCGTCTGCGGCGATGAGTAGAGGTCGTCGGAGTCGAGCTGCACGGCGAAGCGTCCGCAGTAAGGGCTGTTGACGGCCTCGTTCCAGCAGCCGCCAATGCCCAGGTCGGTGCGCTCGGGCACGATGACGTGGAGGCGGGGGACACTTTGCCCATCCTGGCTGCCAAGGGGTGACAGCATAGAGGACTGGATGGCGGACAGGATGTCGCCGGTGCCGTCGGTGGAGTGGTTGTCAACGACGATGACATTATAATTAAAGGTGGTCTCCTGGCTGAGGGCGCTCTTCACGGCGTCGGCGATGGTCTTGGCGCGGTTGAAGACGGGAATGATGACCGAAGCCTCCACGGCAAACTCCTGCTCGTCGAAGTCGATGTCGCGATAGAACGAAGGGTCGATTTTTGCGCCGATGGCTGCCAGGTGGGCGGTGGCGGCGTGCTCCATGTCTATCTGCACCTCGCGGTTGCGGGGGTTGACATAGTCAAACTGCTTCTCGCCCGAGGCTCGGGTGTCGGGTTCGGCCTCTGTGTAGAGATATTCGTTGAGGTGGAGCAGCTGGCCCTCGCGGCTCAGCAGCAGGCGCAGGGCGTAGAGGCCGGCATACTTGTAGTCGTGCTCGCCGGCCTGCATGGCGAAGGTGTGGAGGAGGCTCGTCTTGACAAGCCACAGGGCACCGAAGTCGAAATCGTCGCGCAGGCTGCCCTGCTGGTAGTCGATGACGGGGTGACGCTCAACCACTGTCTGCCCACCATCGGTCCTGCGCTCCAGACGGTCGGCATAGACCATGGCCGCCTGCGAGTCGATAGCCACACGGAGCAGGCGCTCCAAAGCGCCCTGGCCTAAGGTTACTAAAACGGGCTTGGTGAACAGCAGCACATACGGGGCACGGGCCTGCTCGGCCATCTGCATCACGGCGTTGCTGCTGGTCATGCTGTCTGCATAAAAAATATTCCTCACCACTTTGCTCTCACTCAGCTGGGCCACGGTAGGCGCCATTGCTGAACGGTCGAAGTCGAGAAGGAAGCAATCAATCATTTCTCTCATGTCGGTAATTTGCAAATTTCCTGCAAAATTACAAATTAATTCTCTAACTATCGAACAAATTAAGAAGTTTTTAGTAACTTTGCACGCTGAAATCCACTATTACGGTATGGACAACGCGAAGAGAGTACTGATGGGAATGACCGCCGCAGAGCTGAAAGCGGCTGTGCGTGAGCTTGGTATGCCCGCCTTCAGGGGTGGACAGATAGCCCGCTGGCTCTACCAGCAGCATGTGGTGACCATTGACGAGATGACCAACCTGTCGAAGGCCGACCGCGAGTTGCTCAAGCAGCACTTCGAGGTAGGCGCCATGGCGCCTATTGACTGTCAGCGCAGTCAGGACGGCACGGTGAAATACCTGTTCCCCGTGAGCGTCGGCGGCTGTGTGGAGACGGTCTTCATTCCCGACGGCGAGCGGGGCACGCTGTGCGTGTCGTGCCAGGTGGGGTGCAAGATGAACTGCCTCTTCTGCCAGACAGGCAAGCAGGGCTGGGAGGGCGACCTCACGGCCGCCGACATCCTGAACCAGATCTATGCCCTGCCCGAGCGCGAGCTGCTGACCAACATCGTGTTTATGGGCCAGGGCGAGCCGATGGACAACCTCGACGCCGTGCTGCGCGCCACAGAGATACTGACGGCCGACGACGGTTACGCCTGGAGCCCCAAGCGAATCACCGTGAGCAGCGTGGGGCTGAAGGGCAAGCTGAAGCGGTTTCTCGACGAGAGCCAGTGCCACGTGGCTATTTCGATGCACTCGCCCCTGCACGAGCAGCGGCAGTCGCTGATGCCCGCCGAGCGCCAGATGAGCATCCGGGAGGTGACCGACTTGCTGCGGCAGTATGACTTCACCCACCAGCGGCGCTGCTCGTTTGAGTACATCTGCTTTGGCGGACTGAACGACACGCTGGCCCACGGTCGCGAGATTGTCAAGCTGGTGGAGGGCATAGAGTGCCGTGTGAACCTGATACGCTTCCACCCCATCCCCGGTGTCGATCTGCCGGGCGCCGACGAGCAGCGTATGGAGCGCCTGCGCGACTTCCTGACCCGCCACGGCGTGTTTGCTACCATCCGCGCCAGCCGCGGCCAGGACATCTTCGCCGCCTGCGGCCTGCTAAGCACCGCCCACAAAGGCGCCGCCGATAATTCGTAGGAACGCTAGGAGAACTAGGAGAACTAGTTGACCTAGTCGCACTAGTTGACCTAGTTGACCTAGTAGCCCTAGAAGCCCCAGAAGCCCTAGTTGCCCCAGAAGCCCCAGTAGCCCCAGAAGCCCCATTATAACCCAAAAAAATAACATCGCACAATGGAACAAGACAGAAAACCCCGCATAGCCATCACCCACGGCGACACCAACGGTGTAGGCTATGAGCTGATATTCAAAATCTTTGAAGACCCCATGATGCTGGAGCTCTGTACGCCCATCATCTACGGTTCGCCCAAGGTGGCCACCTACCACCGCAAGAGCTTAGACCTGCAGACGCAGTTTACCATTATCAGCCAGGCTGACGAGGCCAAGGATAACCGCCTGAACCTGCTGACAACCTTCGACGAGGAAATTAAGGTAGAGATAGGCCAGCCCTCCGACGAGGCTACCGACGCTGCCCGCAAAGCCTTGAAGCGCGCCATCGTAGACGTGCAGCAGGGGCTGGCCGACGTGCTGGTGATGGCCCCCGACACGCTGCCCGACTTCCTGTCGAAGGAGCCTGAGGTGCTGCGCGTCAGAATGGCCGATGAGCTGCGTGTAGCCCTGATGACTAATCTGCTGGCTATCAAGGATGTACCTGAAGCCATCACGATGCAGCGCATCGTGGAGAAAGTCAAAATCCTGCATACCTGCCTGCGTCGCGACCTGCGTATCTCCAGTCCGCGGATAGCACTGCTGGCCCTTAACCCGCCCGCCGACAACGAGAGCGAACCGTGGGGCGAGGAAGAGAAAGAGGCTATTGTCCCCGCCATCGATGCACTGACGGAAATGGGTATTCAGGCCTTTGGCCCCTACGCCTCCGACGCTTTTGTGGGCAACAACGACTATCAGAAGTTCGACGCCGTGTTGGCCATGTATCACGACCAAGGCATGGCACTGCTGAAGAGCGTAGCTCAGGGCGATGCCGTGAGTCTGGCAACGGGCATGCCCTTCGTGTGTACCAGCCCAGAGACGAGCGTTGGCTTTGACATTGCCGGCAAGGGCATTGCCGACGAGTCGGCCCTCAGACAGGCTGTCTATCTGGGCATAGACGTATGGCGCAACCGCCGGAATTATGACGAGCCGATGGCGAATCCGCTTCCTAAATTATATAAGGAGAAGCGCGACGACAGCGAGAAGGTGAGATTTACTATTCCCAAGGCCAAGATCGACAAGGGTGAGAAGGTCGAGAAGGATAAAAAAGAATAAAAAGACAGTCAAAATTGCAGACATTTCAATAATTATACGTAACTTTGGCGGCTAAATGAAAAGTTCAGAGCTACAAGACATCAAGCAGCGGTACAATATCGTCGGCAATTCCGACATGTTGAACCACGTGTTGGACGTCGCCCTTCAGGTGGCGCCCACCGACTTGAGCGTGCTCATCATCGGCGAGAGCGGCGTGGGTAAGGAGATTATACCGCGGGTCATCCATGACAACTCTCCGCGGCGCCGCGAGAAGTATTTTGCCATCAACTGCGGATCCATACCCGAGGGCACCATCGATTCCGAACTCTTCGGGCATGTCAAGGGGTCGTATACCGGCGCCATCAACGACTCGCCCGGATACTTTGGCATTGCCAACAAGGGTACGCTGTTTCTCGACGAGGTGGGCGAACTGCCGATGGCCACGCAGGCCCGGCTGCTGCGCGTGCTCGAAACGGGCGAGTATATACCCGTTGGCGGCACGGAGATTAAGAAGACCGACGTGCGCATAGTGGCAGCCACCAACGTTAACATCCGCCAGGCTATCAGCGAGGGGCGGTTCCGCGAAGACCTCTACTACCGCCTGAACTCCATTCCCATCCAGATGCCGCCCCTGCGTGAGCGCGGCGAGGACGTGGTGCTGCTGTTCCGGCTCTTTGCCATGCAGATGGCCGAAAAGTATAAGATGGACCGCGTGGTGCTCACTGACGAGGCCAAGCAGATGCTCATGCGCTACAAATGGCCGGGCAACGTGCGCCAGCTGAAGAATATCACCGAGCAGATTTCCGTGCTCAGCAAGGAGCGCACCATCACGCCCGAGGTGCTGGCGAAGTTTATACCTCAGGACCGCGAAAGCACCCAGCTGGCCACCATTCCCCGCGATGGCGGCGACCACTCCTTTGAAAGCGAGCGCGAGATACTCTACAAGATACTCTTTGAGCTCCGCGGCAATGTCAACGACATGCGCCGGGAGATGGGCGACCTGAAAAAACGGCTCGAAGAGGTGCAGTCCTCGCCGCACGCCGCGTCACAGCTGGCGCCCATCAATCCCATCAGCCCCATCAGTCCGTCGATAGGCACCATAGCTCCTCTCGAAGCTGCCGAAGAGGCCATTGCCGAAGAATACGTGGAGCCCGAGAAAGAACCCGAGAACCTCAACCTTAACGACCTCAGCAAGCAGATGTTGGAAAAAGCTCTCGAACGCAACAACGGCAACCGCAAGAAAGCCGCTCAGGAACTCGGCATCAGCGACCGCACCCTCTACCGCCGTCTGAAGCAGTATGGGCTGATGATTTTAGCGTGCCTGATGCTCGTGTCATGCTCTATCAGCTATAAGTTCAATCAAGCGAGTATAGACTATACCAAGACCAAGACGATACAGATAGCCGACTTCCCCGTGCGCTCCAGCTATGTATGGGCGCCGATGGGCAGCATCTTCAACAACGCGCTGAAGGATCAGTTTGTCAACCATACAAAGCTCATGGAGGTAAAACGTAATGGCGACCTGAAGATAGAAGGCGAGATTATACGTTATGAGCAGCGCAACAAATCAGTATCGAGCGAGGGCTATTCTGCTATGACGGAGCTCTCTCTGACCGTCAACGTGCGCTTTACCAATAATGCCAACCACGAAGAAGACTTTGAGCGGCAGTTTACAGCTCAGCAGTCGTACGACACCTCGCTCTCGCTCGGTGCCGTGCAAGAGGAGTTGGTAACGAAGATGGCTACGGAAATCGTTGACCAGATCTTCAATGCTACAGTGGCTAACTGGTAGGCGGGCTGCGCCCTAGCGAAGATTGAAGATTGAAGATTGAAAAGTGAGGAAATGGAGATAACAGAACTGATTAACCATCCTGAGCGAATGGATCGCGACACACTCTATGAGTTGCGCTCCTTGTTGGCATTGTATCCCTATTTCCAGACCGCACGGCTACTGATGCTTCAGAACCTGTATTTGCTCCACGACCCGACGTTCGATCAGGAGCTGCGTCGTGCCGCCATCTATATCACCGACCGTCGCGTGTTGTTCCAAATGATAGAGGCCGCCCACTATCGATTGCGTACTCCCGGCGTGCAAGCTCATAAGGCCAATGATGAAGGGGAGCGGAAGAACCGGACACTTTCGCTGATTGACAACTTCCTGGGCAGCATTCCTAAAGACGAGGAAACCGGCACTGCGGACAAACCTAAGCGCAAGCCTACGCCAGCCGACGCCGCTGTCGACTACGTGGCTTATCTGCTGGAGAGCGAAACCGACGAAGACTCTACCGAAGACGTCCCTCAACTCATAGGTCAGAACCTGATAGATTCGTTCATAAATAATGACAAAGGGAAGATAGTTCTGAGCGAGACACCAGAGTTTACACCCGAGGTGGCAAAAGAGAGTGACAATGAGGAAAAAGAGCCGGAAGAAGGCTATTTTACCGAGACTTTGGCCCGAATATACATCAAACAAGGCAGATATTCGAAGGCTCTTGAAATAATTCGGCGATTAAGTTTGCAATATCCGAAAAAAAATGCTTACTTTGCAGACCAAATACGCTTCTTAGAGAAACTGATTATAAATAACAATAAAAATAAAAGGTAAAAAAAATGTACACGTTATTAGTTATCCTTATCGTGATTGCAGCCGTGCTGATGATTGGCATCGTGCTTATCCAAGAGTCTAAGGGTGGAGGTTTGGCCTCCAACTTTTCTTCTTACAACCAGTTTGGCGGTGTGCGCAAGACCACTGATTTTATTGAGAAGACCACGTGGGGCCTGGCAGTGGCCATGGTTGTCATCAGCATCGCCTGTGCCTATGTTGCTCCCCAGGCCGCTACCGAGGGCTCGGTGATGGAGGGTATTGAGAACCCCGTTACCAATCCTAACAATATGCCTGGCTTCGGCGCCAGCCAGCAGAAAGAGGCTGCTCCCGCCGCCGAGGCTCCTGCGCAGCAGGCACCTGCCGCTCCTGCCCAGCCCGCAAAATAAATGTTTAGGAACGCGCGTTCCTAATTTTTATACACTATTGTTTGAGGGTGTGTCAAAATGATGTTTTCGCTAAAGCGTCATTTTTGACACACCTTCTTTTTGCCATAGATAAAGAACAATAGGTGACACCTCTTACACCTGTCACTTAACTTGCTGATAGTCAGTGACTATTTTCTGCCGTTTGATAGCACCTGAGGTGACACCTGAGGTAGCACCTGTGCAGAAAACAATTAGAAAGAATTAGCAATTCAAGTTTCGCATTCGCTCAACTTTCGGAGTTAGAAGGAGTTAGAAGGAGTTATCGGCCTTTGGCCTCATGTAGTCAGAAGTCATTAGTCTGCTCTCTACAAGCTTCAGAGGTTATTGTCGTTGATAGTCATTTGACTTCTAACTCCTTCTAGCTCCCTCCGACTCCTTCTAACTCCTTCAACTTGAGAAAGTTGAATTAGCAATTCTATGTTGTCTTGGCAGGCACGCGCAACTTGCATAAATATACATTCAAAACAGCGCACGTTTTTAAAAAAACAGCGTGCGTTTCTGAAAAAACGGCCGTCGTTTTTTCAGAAACGCGCGCCGTTTTTGTAGATAGTCCGTTTTCTTTACGAAATAGTGCTTTTGACTGTATAAATATTCAGTATGTGCATATTTATGCAAAATGACTCTCCATTAGTCTGACCTTAAGTGTGACTTCAGGTGTGACCATAGGTGTGACTTCAGGTGTGACCAACCGACAGAAAATAGCCGTTGATTATCAGTGAATTAAGTTTCAGGTGTAAGAGGTGTTACACCATTGACTATTTACCATTTACTATTTTGCCCCCTGCCCAACATCCGCGTTTATCATTTACAGAAGTTTCGGATGTATATTTTAAACGCAGAGACACAGAGAGAGAAGAGTTTTTATGCGACATTGCGAGTCAAGCTAAAGCATTTTTAGGAGGTCGCAGAGAGGCTGCGCTGTACTCAGCGTACTCATAGATTACTATTTGTAGCACTTTTCCCATAGCGCCTGCGTTTCTCATTTCTCATTTATCCTTTATCTTTAGAGCGCAGCTCGCACTTAGGATTCCCCTTGGTGGCACCAAAAGCTTGCGTGTACCGAAAAAAGATTTTACCTTTGCAGCCGTCAAACCGTGAGTGGACTGACGCGAACGCTGGCCCCGATGGTCAGGATGAATTTGTGCGCACTCCGTTGGTTTGTAGGTCGCGAGCATGCTCCCACCGAACGTTGTCTGTACATACTGTTACTCGACTGCCTCGTACCTTAATCTTGGCGCAGAACAGATGGCAACGCATTACCCGGCTCCCGGCAACGGCAGCCACGGCGCTCTTTGACAATTGGAAAAACATCTTTTTGACACCTTTTGCCACTTTTTTGCTTACTTTATTTGGTAGAACCCCAGAAAAGTATTACTTTTGCAGCAAGGGAATCAATATAAAACTAACCAACGTATGAATTAACAACAATGATTTGGAATCCTAACAAAGAGTGCATGAGCCGCGACGAGATGAGCGCGCTCCAAGGCAAACGCCTGCACAAGATTGTGGAGTACGTCTACCACAACGTTCCCTTTTACCGTCACAAACTGCAAGAACTGGACATCCGCCCCGACGACATCCAGACTATCGAGGACATCACTAAGCTGCCCTTCACGACGAAGAAAGACCTGCGTGACAACTATCCCTTCGGTCTGCAGGCCGCCCCTCAGAGCGAGATTATCCGTATCCATGCCTCCAGCGGCACTACGGGCAACCCCACCATCGTGGGCTACACCCGCAAGGACATCGGCGTGTGGAGCGAGTGTATGGCCCGCTGTCTGACGGCCTACGGCATCACCCGCGACGACACCTTCTCCGTCAGCTATGGCTACGGCCTGTTTACCGGCGGACTGGGCGCACACTATGGCGTGGAGCATATCGGTGCCAGCGTGGTGCCTGCCTCTACGGGCAACACCGAGAAGCATCTCAAGCTGATACGCGACCTCGGCGTGACGGGTATCGCCTGTACGCCCAGCTACGCTCTCTATCTGGCAGAGACCATGGACAAGATGGGCATCAGCAAAGACCAGATTAAGCTGCGCGTAGGTGCCTTCGGTGCAGAGCCGTGGACGGAGCAGATGCGTCAGGAGATTCAGGAGCGCTTAGGCCTGAAGGGTTATAACCTCTACGGCCTGTCGGAGGTGATGGGCCCGTCGGTGAGCTACGAGTGCCAGATGCAGCACGGCAGCCATATCTGCGAAGACCATTTCTACCCCGAGATTATCAACCCCACGACCTTGGAGCCGCTGCCCGCCGGCCAGACGGGCGAGCTGGTGTTCACTACGCTGACGAAGGAGGGCATGCCCGTCATCCGTTACCGCACGCGCGACCTCTGTTCGCTGCTGCCCGGCACGTGCGACTGTGGCCGCACCTCGGTGCGCATGGGTCGCATCGAAGGCCGTAGCGACGACATGCTCATCATCCGCGGTATCAACGTGTTCCCCTCACAGGTGGAGAGCGTCGTGCTGTCGATGCCGGAGTTTGCGCCGCGCTATATGCTTGTGGTCGACCGCGTGAACAACCTCGACACGCTGCAGGTGCAGGTAGAGCTGCGCCAGGAGTACTTCACCGGCACGTTCGACACGCCCGCTGCCGTCGACGCCTTGGAGAAAAAACTCGCCGGCAAGCTCAAGAGCGTGCTCTCAATAGCTGCCAAGGTGCAGTTGAAGGCACCCAACACCATTGAGCGCTCGCAGGGCAAGAGTGCCCACGTCATTGACAAACGTAAACTGTAATATCACACTATGAACAATTCACCCTATTTCAACCCTGAACGCGAGACGATGACGCGCGAGCAGATTGAGACCTTCCAGCTGGAGCGGCTCAAACAGACCGTGCAGCACTGTCTGACTAACGAATTCTACCAGAAGAAATTCAAGGAGGCCGGCATCACTGCCGACGACATCCAGACGCTGGCCGACGTGCGCAAGTTGCCCTTCACCACGAAGCAGGACCTGCGCGACACCTATCCCTTTGGCATGGCCTGTGTGCCCCTGCGCGACTGCGTGCGCCTGCACTCGTCGAGCGGCACCACGGGCAATCCCACCGTCATCCTGCACACGCAGAAAGACTTGGACGAGTGGGCCAATCAGGTGGCACGCAACCTGTGGATGGTGGGCCTCAGGCCCGACGACGTGTTCCAGAACTCCTCAGGCTATGGCATGTTCACCGGCGGACTGGGCTTCCAGTATGGCGCCGAGCGCTTAGGCATGCTCACCGTGCCCGCTGCAGCCGGCAACTCGCTGCGGCAGATAAAGTTTATCAAGGACTTCGGCACCACCGCCATCCACGCCATTCCCAGCTATGTGACGCGCCTCTATGAGGTGATGCAGCAGGAAGGCGTTGACCCCCGCCGCGACACCAAGCTGAAGGTGCTCGCCATCGGTGCCGAGCCTCACAGTGAGGAGCAGCGCAAGCGTATTGAGGAGATGATGGGCGTCAAGGCCTACAACTCCTTCGGTATGTCAGAGATGTGCGGCCCCGGCGTAGGCTTTGAGTGCCCCGAGCAGAACGGACTCCATTTCTGGGAGGACTACTACATCGTGGAGATTGTCGACCCCGAGACCCTGGAGCCTGTGCCCGACGGCGAGATTGGCGAGTTGGTGCTCACCACGCTGTGCCGCGAGGCTATGCCGCTGCTGCGTTACCGCACGCGCGACCTCACTCGTGTCCTGGGCCGCTCATGTCCCTGCGGTCGCAACCATGTGCGCCTGGACCGCATGCGCGGACGTAGCGACGACATGATTGTGCTGCGCGGCGTCAACATCTTCCCCATCCAGGTAGAGAAGATCCTGATGCAGTTCCCCGAGTTGGGCAACAACTACCTTATCACGCTCGTTACTGAAGACAACAACGACCAGATGATTATTGAAGTGGAGCTGGCAGAGCCTACCGACAACTACTCTGTGATTGAGAATCTGGCCAAAGAGATCCGCCATCGCGTAGGCGACGAGATTCTGCTGAAGCCACGCATCCGCATCGTACCCAAGGGCACGCTGCCCGTCAGCGAGGGCAAGGCCGTGCGCGTGGTTGACAAGCGCAAGGTCTATCAGTAATACTGCCATACAAAATAGTAAAACAGTATAATAGTAAAATTGTCAAATCGTAAAATCGTAAATACTATGACTATCAACCAACTTTCAATCTTCATTGAGAACCGCAGCGGCACGCTCATCAAGGTGCTCGAGGTTCTGAAGCAGTCTGGTATCCAGATCATCGCTTCCACCATTGCCGACACGGCAGAGTATGGTATCTATCGTCTCATCTGCAGCGAACCGCTGCGTGCCTGCGAGGAGCTGAAAAAAGCCGGCGTGGCCGTGGCCCTGAGCGACGTTTTCGCTATTGAGCTCGACAATGAGCCCGGCCGTGCCGCCGACGCTGTGGAGACATTCTCTAAGGCAGGCATCAGCATTGCCTATCTCTACTCATTCTTGCTCGGCGGCAAGGGTATTCTCATCTTCCGCACCGATGATGCCGAGAAGACCCGTGAGACAATCATGCATAACAACCTAAAGTTTATAGCAGAGAATGACCTTTCTGCTTTAGTTTAATATTCTATGTATGTGGAGAGTGTGTCAAAATCCGGCACACTCTCTTTATAGATCCTTTTACAGCCGGATCGCTATGATTATTCAGGAATTAGTGAAGCATTACGCTAAGTTGCCGCAGTTGTCGGAACTGGCCGATGCATTGAAGAAAACCTCCAATGAAAGAGTATTCATTGAAGGTTTATCGGGTTCTTGTGCCCCGATGCTATTTGGCAGTTTAATGACAAAAGGTAGTTATTGCTTGCTCTTTATTCTTCAGGATGCTGAAGAGGCGGGATATTTCTACCATGATTTGACGCAGCTTTTAAGCGACCGTGATGTTTTATTCTTTCCCAGCAGCTATCGCCGCTCGGTGAAGTATGCCCAGCGCGACCCGGCTAATGAAATTTTGCGCACCGAGGCGCTCACGAGATTAAATTCTTCACTCTCCACTCTTCACTCTTCACTCTATATCGTGACCTATCCCGAGGCGGTGGCCGAGATGGTGGTATCCAAAAAGCGCATGGACAGCCGTATGCTGACGCTCACTACGGGGCAGACCATAGCCACTGCCGACATCGAGGCGACGCTGCGCGACTATAGTTTCCGCGAGGTGGACTATGTCTATGAGCCTGGTCAGTATGCCCTGCGCGGCTCCATCCTCGACGTCTACAGCTACAGCAGCGAGCTGCCCTTCCGCATCGACTTCTTCGGCGACGAGATAGACTCCATACGCACCTTTGAGGTGGAAGACCAGCTGTCGAAGGAACGCTGCGAGCGGGCCGTCATCGTGCCCGAATTGTCGATGACGGTCGACGAGCGGGAGTCGCTGCTGGCGTTTCTGCCCAAAAGCACCATGCTCGTGTCCAGGGATTTCCGCTACGTGGTCGACGCCATCGACCGCACCTATCAGGAGGGCTTTTCGCGGCAGGCCGTCACCGAGCGTATGGAGGAGGCTGCCACCGAGATGGAGCAGCGCGAGATAGAGCAGCTCATGCGCCGCGAGTGTCAGCTCATCAGCGGCGCGCAGTTCCGCGAAGAGGCAGAGCAGTTCCGGCATATCTGTCTATCGAAAAGCGAAGGACATGGTGAGAGAATTGAGAACACCTCGGCGGCAGGCAAATCCCGTTCCTCGCACCTTGCCCCCCGCACTTCGACTATATCCTTCCACACCAAGCCGCAACCGCTGTTCCACAAGAACTTCGACATGCTCACTCATACGCTGGAGGACTATCTGCTGCAAGGCTATCAGCTGTTTATCCTTGCCGACAGCGCGAAACAGCAGGAACGACTCAAAGAGATTCTCAGCGCCACTTCCCCCTCATCCGCCTCTCCTTCATCCGCCTCCGCTAATAGTCCGCTGTGCAGCGGCGGTGCCGTTGCTAACGCTGCCCCCGCGCGCCACTCCGGCTCCGTGCTCGACTTCATTCCCGTTGACCGCACGCTGCACGAGGGATTTATCGACAGCGACGCCCGCGCCTGCTTCTTTACCGACCACCAGATATTCGACCGTTTCCATAAGTACAACCTCAAGAGCGACAAGGCGCGCACGGGCAAGATGGCGCTGACGCTGAAGGAGATTCAGCAGTTTGAGATTGGCGACTATGTAGTCCACGTCGACCACGGCGTAGGCCGTTTCGGCGGACTGGTACGCATGCCGCAAGGCGACGGCTACCAGGAGATGATTAAGATTACCTACCAGCGGGGCGACGCCATCTACGTCAGTATCCACTCGCTGTATAAGGTGTCGAAATACAAGTCGCAGGACGGCGGCGAGGCGCCTCGGCTCTCCACCTTGGGCACCGGCCAGTGGGAGCGGCTGAAGGAGCGTACCAAGAAGCACATCAAGGATATTGCCCGCGACCTGATTAAGCTCTACGCCAAGCGCCGCCGCGAGCGGGGCTTCGCCTTCAGCCACGACAGCTATATGCAGCACGAACTGGAAGCCTCGTTCCTCTACGAAGACACCCCCGACCAGCTGAAGGCTACGCAGGACGTGAAGGCCGACATGGAAAAGCCCGTGCCCATGGATCGCCTGGTGTGCGGCGACGTGGGCTTCGGCAAGACCGAGGTGGCTGTGCGCGCGGCCTTCAAGGCGGCCTGCGACGGCAAGCAGGTGGCCGTGATGGTGCCTACCACGGTGCTGGCCTATCAGCACTTCCGCACCTTTCAGGGCCGCCTGAAAGAGATGCCCGTGCGCGTAGACTACCTCACCCGCGCCCGCTCGGCCAAACAGACCAAGCAGGTGCTCGCCGACCTGGCCGACGGCAAGATAGATATTATAATAGGTACGCATAAGCTCATTGGCAAGACGGTGAAGTTCCGCGACCTGGGCCTGCTCATCATCGACGAGGAGCAGAAGTTCGGCGTGAGCACCAAGGAGCGCCTGCGCCAGATGAAGACCAATGTCGACACGCTGACGATGAGCGCCACACCCATTCCGCGCACACTGCAGTTCTCGCTCGTTGGCGCCCGCGACCTGAGCGTCATACAGACGCCGCCGCCCAACCGCTATCCCATACAGACGGAAATCCACACCTTCGGTGCCGAGATTATCAGCGACGCCATCAACTTTGAACTCTCGCGCAATGGCCAGGTGTACTTCGTCAACAATCGCATTTCTGACCTGACGCATATTGCTGAGATAATCCACAAGTACGTGCCCGACGCACGCGTAGCCATCGGCCATGGGCAGATGAAGCCCGAGGAGCTGGAGGAAATCATCCTCGGCTTCGCCAATCATGACTACGACGTGCTACTCTCCACTACCATCGTTGAAAACGGCATCGACATACCCAACGCCAACACCATTATCATCAACAGTGCCCAGAACTTCGGACTCTCTGACCTGCACCAGATGCGCGGCCGTGTGGGGCGTGGCAACCGCAAGGCCTTCTGCTACCTCTTAGCCCCGCCCTTGGCGGCCCTGCCCACCGATAGCCGCCGACGCTTAGAGGCGCTGGAAAACTTCAGCGACCTGGGCTCGGGCATCAACATTGCCATGCAGGACCTCGACATACGCGGCGCCGGCAATCTCTTAGGCTCTGAGCAGTCGGGATTCATCAGCGACCTGGGCTACGAGACTTACCAGAAGATTCTCAATGAGGCGATGGCCGAGTTGAGGAATGAGGAACCCAGTCTACAACCCAGCCAACGACCCATCCCCAACCAACAACCCACCCCCAACCCCTCCCAAAGGGAGGGGAGTTTAGATACCTCTACCCGAGAAAAGTCGCAGCAGGGTAATCAAAACAGAATGGCCGGAAACCCGCAGCAGGGTAATCAATCCTCCCTCCCTTTGGGAGGCGCCGGGGGTGGGTTCGATGCCGGTGGTGGGTTCGAGGCCTTCGCTTTCGTCGCCGACTGCACCTTGGAGAGCGACCTGGAGATGTACTTCCCCGACATGTATGTGCCGTCGGACTCTGAGCGCATGCTGCTCTACCGCGAGCTCGACAACCTGAAAGACGACGAGCAGGTGGAGGCTTACCGCCGCCGCATGGTCGACCGCTTTGGCCCACTGCCCGCCACCGCAGAGGAGCTTATCCGCGTGGTGCCCCTGCGCCGTTACGGCAAGCAGCTGGGCTGCGAGAAGATTATGTTGAAGCAGGGCCGCATGTTCCTCTATTTCGTCAGCAACCCGGGCAGCCCTTACTATCAGAGCGAGGCCTTCGGCCGCGTGCTCGACTACGTAGGCCGCAACGTGCGCCGCTGCAACCTGCGCGAGCAGAACGGCAAGCGCTCCATGGTGGTGACCGACGTGCCCACGGTAGCCGAAGCAGTCAACATCCTCAGTGCTATATAATCAAAAAAGGTCGGGCTCAACAACACCCGACCTCTTTTTCCTATTCTCTGTATCATCTTAAAACGGCTTCGGCCCTTTCATGTTCTTCATAGCGGCCGCCATCTGTGCCATGCGGCCGGAGCCCATGCCGCTGACCATCTTCATCATCTTGCGCGTCTGGTCAAACTGCTTCATCAGGCGGTTCACGTCCTCAATCTTCGTGCCGCTGCCGCGGGCTATGCGCAGGCGGCGGCTTTGGTTGATGATGTCGGGATTCTGACGCTCCTTGGGCGTCATGCTCTGGATGATGGCCTCTATCTGCTTGAAGGCGTTGTCGTCGATGTCAATATCCTTGATGGCCTTGCCTACGCCGGGAATCATCGACGCCAGCTCCTTGATGTTGCCCATCTTCTTGATCTGCTGAATCTGGCTCATGAAGTCGTCGAAGTCGAACTTGTTCTTACGGATTTTCTTCTCCAGCTTCTTCGCCTCCTCCTCATCGAACTGCATCTGGGCGCGCTCCACCAGCGAGACGACGTCGCCCATGCCTAAGATGCGGTCGGCCATGCGCTCGGGGTGGAACACGTCGATGGCCTCCATCTTCTCGCCGGTACCCACAAACTTGATGGGCTTGGTCACCACCGTGCGTATCGACAGGGCTGCACCGCCGCGGGTGTCGCCGTCGAGTTTGGTGAGCACCACGCCGTCGAAGTCCAGGCGGTCGTTAAACTCCTTGGCCGTGTTCACGGCGTCCTGGCCCGTCATGGCGTCTACAACGAAGAGGGTCTCGTCGGGGGTGATGGCATCCTTCAGGCGGCTAATTTCGTCCATCATCTCCTCGTCGACGGCCAGACGGCCGGCGGTATCGACGATGACCACGTTGTAAGCCTCCTGCTTGGCCTTGCGGATAGCGTTCTGGGCTATCTCCACCACGTTCTTGTTGCCCTCCTCGGTGTACACGTCTACACCCACCGACTGGGCCACCACCTTCAGCTGCTCAATGGCGGCGGGGCGGTAGACGTCGCAGGCCACTAGCAGCGGCTTCTTGTGCTGGCGCGTCTTGAGCATATTGGCCAGCTTGCCGGTGAAGGTGGTCTTACCCGAACCCTGCAAACCCGACATCAGAATGATGCTGGGGCGGTTCTGAAGGTTCAGCTCCACGGCCTTGCCGCCCATGAGGTCGGTCAGCTCGTCGTGTACAATCTTCACCATCAGCTGGCTGGGCTTCACGGCCGTCAGTACGTTCATACCCATGGCCTTCTGCTTCACCGTGTCGGTAAACTGCTTGGCCACCTTATAGTTGACGTCGGCATCTAACAGTGCGCGGCGTACGTCTTTCAGGGTCTCGGCAACGTTAATCTCGGTAATCTTGCCTTCACCTTTCAGTATTTTAAACGACCGTTCCAGTCGTTCGCTTAAGTTCTCAAACACCTTTGTAATTTACTATTTAACTATTTACTATTTACTATTTTCGGATCTCCAATCTCCAATCTTCAACGTTCAATGTTCAATCTTCAACGTTCAATCTTCAACGTTCAATCTTCAATCTCCGCGTTCTCCGCAAAGATCGCCATGCGTTCGTCGAGCTGCTGGTACTGGTGGTCCTCAATAAATGAGGTACACACGCGCAAACCCTCCTGATGACTGCCCGTGGTGACGAGGCAGATGGCGCTCACGCCGTAATACATCAGCTCGCGGGCCAGCTGGCCAGAGGTCATGCCGCGGTAGCCAATGGTGAAGTAGAAACCGTCGGCTACGGGCTTGTCCAAGTCTTTGTCGTAGACGATATGGAAACCGTGGCGCAGGAAAATCTCCTTTAGCTTATGGGCACGGTCGCCGTAGACCTTCACCTCGGAGCGGAAGTCATAGTCGCCGTCGCAGGCCGCACGGAACATCGCCGCCAGTGCGTACTGCGCTGAATGGCTGGTGCCCGACGACAGGGCGTAGAGCATGCGCGTGGAGAACACCAGACCGAAGGGCAGGCCCTCATAGCGCTGTGCCAGGTCGTCGTAGTGGCGGCGGAAGAGTTTGTTGCTGATGCACACCACGCCGATGCGCTCGCCGGCATAGCTGAAAGCCTTGGAGCCGGAGATGAGCAGCATGTAGTTGTCGGTATAGCGGGCCACTGTGGGCTGGTAGGGCGGCTCAAAGGGCTTGCTCAGGTCTTGGCGGAAATCCATGGCGAAGTAGGCCAGGTCTTCCATCACCACGGCGTCGTACTTAGTGGCCAGCTCGCCGATGGCCTGCAGCTCCTGCTCCGTCAGGCATACCCACGATGGGTTGTTGGGGTTGCTGTAGACGATGGCGCAGATGTTGCCTTTCTCCAGATAGCTCTCCATCTTCGGACCGAGCTTCTCGCCGCGGAAGTCGTAGACGTCGAACGTCTCATACTTCACGCCCATCACCTGCAACTGCATCTTCTGCACGGGGAACCCGGGGTCGATAAAGAGCACGGTATCCTTCTGGCGGTTAGCCTGCGAGCAGGTGAGGAACGAGGCAAACGTGCCCTGCATCGACCCGCTCACGGGCACGCAGCCCTCGGCGGCCACGTCAACGCCGATGAATGCCTTGACAAAGCGCGAGGCCTGTTGCTTCAGCTCCGGCAAGCCCTGGATGTCGGGATAACTGTGGGCAATACCTGCCTGCAGCGCCTTTACCTGGGCATCGACACCCACCTGGGCGGCAGGCAGGCCGGGAATACCCATCTCCATCTTGATAAACTCCACGCCGCTTTCCTTTTCGGCCATGGCGGCCACCTGTTTCACCTCGCGGATGGTGGCTTTGGCAAAGTCCTGAATGCCCAGCCGGGCTATCAGGTCATCGACAATCTCTTTCTTTATCGGTGTCGGTTTCATTTGTCTCTACGTATGCTGTTTGTTCGTCTTTTCTGTTTCAGCCCGCAAAGTTACGAAGAATCAGCGAGATAACAAAACGATTTTGAAAGATTCCTCCGATTTTTTTTGTCAGTTCGGAAAAAGTTCGTATCTTTGCGACGCAACAAAATGCAGAATTATACGATGACAGACAAAAGTAGATATGTGCGTTTCGACTGGGCTATCAAGCGCATCCTTCGCGACAAGGCGAACAAGGAGGTGCTCGAGGGACTCATCACCGTGCTCCTGGGCGAGGCGGTGACCATCACGGAGATACTGGAGAGCGAGAGTAACAAGGACCGATTTGAGGACAAGACGAACCGCGTGGACGTGAAGGCCAAGACAGCGGGCGGCGAACTGATCATCGTCGAGGTGCAGCTGACCAAGGAGCGCGACTTCTTCCAACGCATCCTCTTCGGCACGGCGACGTCTATCATCGAACAGATTGGTGTCGGCCAGGACTACGGTGTCATCCGCAAGATATATTCCGTGAACATCCTGTATTTCGATTTCGGCTGCGGCGACGACTACGCTTACCACGGCATCACCACATTTCGCGGCATGACGAAGAAAGACAGCGTGCTACAGCTCAACACCGAGAGTGAGCGGAAGTTCATCAACAAGACCACAGCGCGCATGACAATGCCTGAAGAAGTGTTCCCGGAGTATTTCCTGCTGATGGTCAATCACTTCAACGAGGTGGCCAAGACCCCCATCGAGGAATGGATGCAGTACCTGAAGGACGCCGTTATCCGTGACGACACCACCACCCCCGGTCTGCAGGCCGCCCGCGAGAAGCTGGCATATATGAGCATGAGCGAGCGGGAACAGCGTGAATACAGGGACTTCATGGTCAGCGTCCATGCCGCCCGCGATGCATGGGAGACGCTAAGGGATGAGAGCCGTGCTGAAGGCTGGGCCGAGGGTCGTGCCGAGGGTCGTGCCGTGGGTCGTGCCGAGGGTCGTGCCGTGGGGCGTGCCGAGGGTCGTGCCGAGGGTCGTGCCGAGGAGCGGATGGCAAATGCGATGAGCCTGAAAGCTAACGGTGTCCCCATAGACATCATCGTCAAGAGCCTTGGATTAACAGAATACGAGGTGGCACGGCTTTAGCGGTCTACGCCCCTGCCTGCCAGGATAGAAATGAAGTGGCGACATATCCGTGAGTACAGGTCGCCACTTTTCACTTATAGCCTACCCACCTCCAGCCAGGCCCCAAAGTGGGCTTGTAATAAATAACCGCAAAAATTCCCGCAGCCACTCAGCTGCGGGAAATTCTTTCTGTCTCAATTCTGTTTAGGTTGCGGGGAGATTTCTCTTGTCTGACATTCTTACTTCTCCCAGGGCAGGTGGCTGAACTTTGTGCGGAAGTCCTTCAGCAGTGCGCTCTTCAGACGGCTGACATACTGTTCGTCGGCCTGCTTCTTGTTGCTGAAGCCCTTCTGGAAGATGTCTCGCAGGTCTTCCATGTGTACCTTCGTCCAGGTCTCTTCGGCAGCTATGAGCTGCTTCACCTGTGAGTCTTGCAGCACCATTCTCACTGCGTCGTCATAGATGCCCTCGCGGTAGTTGATGGTGGTCTTCATCAGTTCCTCCAGGTCGCTATTGTTCTGCTCCGGCTCACGGTTGTGGGCTTTCACGAAGCGCTCATGGGCGGTCTCCAGGGCTTTCTCTGAGTTGTAGAAGCTGCCGTTCTTGGCGCGGTTCTCTATCACGTCCTTGTTGGCCAGGATCATGGCAGCAATCTCGTTCCAGTTCTTCTCCTTGATCCACTGCGTGTACTTGGGCTTGAGCTCGTCGCGCTGTGCCTTGATGAAGTCGGCCATCTTCTGCAGTTTCTGCTGCTCGTCGGCGGTGCCCTCGGCCTGCTTGGTCAGAATCTCGGCCAGCTTTGTCTCGGCCTCGTCGTGGGTCTTGCCCTGCATCTGTGCCATCATGTCAACCAGCTCGATGCGAGCCTGGCTTGCCTCTGTGCTGCTGCAGGCCTTGTCAATCAGTGCGCGTGCCTCGTCGGCTTTCTGTGCCAGGGGCGACTTGTGTATGGAGCCGTCAACGGGGAATTTCCAGAGCGTCCAGGGCCCCACGAGGTCGAAGTTGTTCGACCACTCGGCCACCTCGTAGCCTAAGATCTTGAGCTTGACGCCGGCCTCGGCCTTTGCCGACATGTCGATGCTGGCCTTGAAGTCGCCGCTGATGCCGCTGAGGTCGCTCTTGAAGGTGCCCTCGGCCTTGGCGCCGATGTGTGGACCAACTGCCACCTTGGGTCCTACGGTGCCGTAGAGCATCACGTCAACACCGAAGTAGAGTCCTATGCCTGCATTGGCACTGATTTTGCACTTGGGCCAGTTGGGTGTGAACTCGTTCTTCTTCTCGTTGAATTCCCTGATGAGTTCCCATCCGCGTCCGTCCTGGTAGCTGACGCCGCCCTTGAAGGTGTTCTCGTATTCATATTTGAATCCCATCTCGGCAGCCATGTCTACCTTGCCGTCAAGCTTCATGTAGAGGTTGGGGTTGCAGGTGATGTACACGGGTACGACGCCTACCCAGAACACGAATGTGTAGCCGGTGAAGTTGACGAGGTTGTACTTCTGCTTGTCCTTGGGCAGCTCGATCTTGTCCTTGAAGGTGAGCTTCAGCTCGGGCTTGAACGAGAAGTTTCCGTCGAGTCCGGTCTCAAACTTCTTGACGTATGGCTCGGGTACGATGAAGTGCCATTTCACACCGCCGTTGAGCACGAGGAAGTAGTTCAGTTCAAAGTCCGTGGGAGCCTTGAAGTCTAGCTTGGCTGATGCGCCGCCGTTCTTGAGCTCCTTGTTGTACTTGAGTTCCTCGTGTATGGAGAGCACGTTGCGGCGTACCGATGCACGTGTGCCGTCGCTGACCATGTCCTCGGCATCGATGAACTGGAACTCGCCGGTGGCACGTGTGCCCATGGCCGGAGCCTCGTCAGCATCGTGGTAAGCCTTGTCGTAGCCGTAGGGGTCGGTCTTGAGTACCACGGCGGGGTGAATCACGTCGCTCTCGTCCATAAACTTGGCAGCGTAGGCGGGCATGGCCATGCCGGCACGTGTCTTGCCCTCCTGGGCGTTGTTGTTGACGTAGAAGCTGGTGTTCAGCGTCACTGACTTGTCACCAATCATCTCGGCCACCGTGGCGGGCTTTACCTTCAGGATGAAGCGGTCGCCGACGATCTTCTCTTCCATGGCCTTGCGGGCGTAGGGCAGGTGGCTCTTCTTGTCCCAGATGCCGATGGGGTGGTCCTTGAACGATGTGATACCCAGTTTCTCGGCCAGTGCCTTGTTGATGGAAATCTCAGTGGTGTCAGCATTGAGAATCTGCACGTCGTTCTCGGTGACGAAGTTCTCGAAGCTCAGGCCGTAGGCCTCTTTCAGCTTCTGGTCGCCTGAGCGGGTGACGTCGGCATTGTTGTTCTCAGGTTCGATGGCATCGTCCTGGCAAGAGGTGATTGTAAACATGCCGCAAAGGCTCATCAGCATCGTAGCGGCAAAACGCTTAAAAGAAATTGTAGTCTTCATAACTTTTTATTTTTTTTATTATTAATATTTTT